>CAJCJI010000131.1 GCA_903970595.1 Verrucomicrobiota bacterium | reverse complement strand
GGCGCCCTGCGGCGTCCATCGGCGCTTCGGGCAGGCGCGCGGCGGGGTAGGCCTGGCCGGCCGCGCCAGCGGGCGGCGGCTGCGGCGCCAGGGCTTGCAGGCCTTGCTGCAGGCGCATCAGCAGGCGGTCGGCGGGGGAGTAGTCCCGTCGGCTTGCCGAACTAGGTCCGGTTCCGGGCATGGCGCGCGCTCCTCAAAAGAATTTCGCCGGGTTTTTCCGGTGGGGCAATTCTGCGAAGATTGGCGGCATAGCGCAAAGCGACGCCTGCTCAAGACTCCCCATTCGAGACTTTGATTTGATGAGAAAACAGCTGAAGACCGCCCTGGTCCTGGCCTTGGGCCTGGCCGCCGCCGCCGGCGCCGACACCTCCACCCTGCCGCCGCCGCCCGCCGACCTGGGCCTGCCCGCGGCGGTGACCGAGGCGATGCAGGGCATCGATGCGGGCCGCATCAGCGCCCATGTGCGCTTCCTCGCCGACGACGAGCTGGAGGGGCGCGGCCCCGGGGTGCGCGGCGGCGACATCGCGGCCAAATACATCGCCAGCCAGTTCGCGCAGTACGGCCTCAAACCTGCGGGCGACGACGGCAGCTATTTCCAGAACGTCAACTTCGTCGGGGTGCAGGCGCAGCCGGGCACCAGCTTCACCCTGAAGCCGGCCGGGGGCGACGCGGTGCAGCTCAAGCTGCGCGACGACTTCGTGGTCAGCAACCAGACCCAGGGGGAAACGGCGGATATCGACGCGCCGGTGGTGTTCGTCGGCTACGGCATCGACGCGCCCGAGTACCAGTGGGACGACTACAAGGGCGTCGACGTGAAGGGCAAGGTGGTGCTGATCATCGTCAACCAGCCGCCGTCGAAGGACCCGAAGTTCTTCACCGGCGAGGCGCTGACCTACTACGGCCGCTGGATGTACAAGTTCGAGGAGGCGGCGCGCAAGGGAGCCATCGGCGCCATGGTGATCCATCGCACCGACCTCGCCAGCTATCCCTGGGACGTGGTGCGCAGTTCCTGGAGCAACGAGCAGGTGTACCTGGCGGACGACAAGGAGCCCAAGCTGCAGGCGGCGGCCTGGATCCAGCTGGAGGTGGCGCAGATTCTCCTCTCCAAGGCCGGGCTCAACCTGGAAGACCAGATCGCGCTGGCCGGCACGCGCGAGTTCAAGGCGGTGGAGCTGCCGGTGCGGCTGCAGGCGCACGTGGTCAGCAAGATCCGCAGGTTCCAGTCGCCCAACGTGGTGGCCATGCTGCCCGGCAGCGACAAGGGCACGCCAAAGCAGGCGCTGTTCTACACGGCGCATTACGACCACCTGGGCATCGACCCGACCATGGCCGGCGACAACATCTACAACGGCGCGGTCGATAACGGCACCGGCTGCGGCATCCTGCTGGAACTGGCGCACGCCTACAGCCAGATGAAGGACAAGCCGCCGCATCCGGTGTACTTCGCCTCGGTCACCGCCGAGGAGAAGGGCCTGCTCGGTTCGCGCTACCTGGGCGGGCATCCGCCCATCCCGGCGGCGCAGATCGGCCTGGACCTCAACTACGACGCGATCAAGCCGCTCGGCCCGCCGGAGTCGGTCACCGTCACCGGGGCCGAGCGCACCAGTTTCTATCCGGAGCTGGAGAAGACCGCCAAGGCCTTCCATTACGAGATCGAGCCGGACGCCAATCCGGGCGCCGGGCATTACTACCGCTCGGATCATTTCAGCTTTGCCCGCTTCGGCGTGCCGGCGTTCTCTATCGGCAGCGGCATCAAGTACACGGGCCATCCCAAGGAATGGGGCAAGGCGCAGGAAGACGATTACACTGCCAACCGCTACCACCGGCCCGGCGACGAGTGGACGCCGCAGATGGACTTCAGCACCGACGCCGCGCTGGCCCGTTTCGGCCTGGCGCTGGGCTGGGAGGAACTGTTGGCGCCGGACACGGTGAGCTGGCAGGCCGGCGACGAGTTCGAGGCGGCGCGCAAGAAGAGCATGAAGCCGCAGTGACCACACGGCCAGCTTAGGAATCCGGGCGCATGCCGTTCTGGTTGCTGTTCGCCGCGATCGCCATCCTGGCCCTGGCCTATTACCGGCCGGGCATCTGGGCGTCCAGCGCGGTGCTCGGCGTCACGGTGCTGTGCTACGGCCTGTTCGGCGGGTCCACGCTGCTGTTCCTGCTGCTGGCGCTGCTGTGGGTGGTGGTCTGCGTGCCGCTGAGCATTGCGCCGCTGCGCCAGGAGTGGCTGTCGCGTCCGGCGCTGGCCTGGTTCCGGCGGGTGGTGCAACGGCTCGACCCGGCGGCCCTCGCGGCACTGGATTCCGGCACCGCGTGGTGGGAGGCCGAGCTGATCGGCGGCGAGCCTGACTGGCAGCGCTTCCAGTCGTTTCCGCCGGCGCGGCCGCTGCCGACCGAGCAGGCGGCGGTGGATGAACTGGTGGCGGGCTGCCTCGGCCGCGCCGGCAGCGCGCAGGAGGCCGAGGCCTGGCTGCTGCAGCAACAGGCCTATGGCCTGGGCATCCCGCACCGGCATGGCGGGCTGGAGTGGTCGGCGGTGGCGCAGTCGGCGGCATTGGCGCGCATCGCCGCCATCGACCCGCGGCTGGCCGAACGCATCGGCGCGCCGCGGCGGCTGGCCTGGATCGAGCTGCTGCGGCGCCACGGCAGCGACGCGCAGCAAAGCCGCTGGCTGCCGCGCCTAGCGGCCGGCGCGGCGGTGTGGGATGCGCTCGATGAGGTGGCCGGGGACGCGGAGCTGATCTCCGGCGTGCGCGAGGGCGAGCGCGTCACCTCGCTGCGCCTGCGGCTGGACACGCAGTTCGCCGCCGGCACGGACAGGCCCGAACTGCTGGGCCTGCTGCTGCGCCTGCGCGATCCCCAGGGCCTGCTGGGCGGACGCCAGGGGCTCAGCTGCCTGCTGCTGGAGAGCCGGGACCTGGGACTTGCCGCCGGCGCGGTGCGGCTGCACGCGGATGGCCATCTGGTCGACCTGGATGCCGTCATCGGCGGCAGCGAACATATCGGCACCGGCGCCGCGGACTGGGCGGCCAGCCTGGCGGTGGCCCATGCCATCGCCACCTCCGCGCTGCATGCCGGCCGCATGAGCGCCGCCGCCGCCGCGGCCGG
>CAJCJI010000130.1 GCA_903970595.1 Verrucomicrobiota bacterium | reverse complement strand
AGACCAGCACGGTAGGCAGCACCTGCCGCCGCAGGATGCCCATGCGCAGCACATGCGCGTTCTGCGGGCCGATGGCCACGATCAGCCCGGCGCCGGTGAAGGCGCCGGTGAGGTAGGCCTGTAATGCCTGGTTCAAATTTCCCGTCCCCGATGACTTTCCGGCTGCGCAAGACTGCCGGGAAACTGCGGCAATGGAAAGGTTCCGGAAGCGCAAACTCAAATGCGATCCATCCCACTCCCCGGCCGCTCAGACTCGCGCCGCATTGACAAATTTTTATATTTCCATAAATATAGAATTATGGAAATGTCACAAGCCCTCGCGGCACTCGGCGCGCTTGCGCAGGACACCCGGCTTGCCGTGTTCCGTTTCTTGGTTGAAGCCGGGCCCGAAGGGGTGACCGTAGGCCGCATCGGCGAGGCCTTGGATGTGGCCCCGGCGACGCTGTCGTTTCACCTCAAGGAATTGAGCCGCGCCGGGCTCATCGCAAACCGCCAGCAGAGCCGCTTCATCTGGTATTCGGCCAACTACGAAACGATGAACGGCCTGATTGGCTACCTCACGGAAAACTGCTGCAAAGGACAGCCGGAGGTCTGCGGCATCGATTGCGCCCTTCAGAAGAAGCCCACCGCCAGCCGTGGCAAGAAGGTCTGCGCATGAAACGCTTTCACGTTCACGTATCTGTCGATGATCTGTCGAAGAACATCCGCTTCTATTCGGCCCTGTTTGGGACTGCGCCGACCGTCGAAAAGACCGACTACGCCAAGTGGATGCTCGATGATCCGCATATCAATTTTGCGATCTCGCAGCGTGGCGGCGATATTCCGATGTTCGGCGAACACGGGGATGTAGCCGTGCCTGCCACTGGCGGCGGCTGCGTACCCGAATCGCCGGTCAGTTTCGAGCCGCGTCCCAACGCGAAATCCTGCTGCGGCTGACCTCGATGCAGATTGTCGCCGCCAGACTTGCAGACCGGGCGGACATCAAGCACCTGCTTGAAGCGTCCGGCCTGCCAACGGATGATCTCACTCCGGAACTGCAGGAAAACTTCCTTGTGCTTCGTCAAGGTTCTGCCTTGGCGGCTGTCGTCGGTATTGAAATTGCCGGCTCTGCCGCCTTGCTGCGATCGCTCGCTGTAGCGGAGCATCTGCGCGGCGGCGGCGTGGGCCGGCAGATGGTGACCGCCGCCGAGGCGCTGGCGCGCCAGCGAGGCATCGTTTCGGTCTATCTGTTGACCTTATCGGCCGCGGACTATTTCTCAAGACTCGGCTATTGGAATACCGCACGTGAGACGGCGCCGGCGGGCATCCGAAATACGCCGCAGTTTTCCAGGCTGTGCCCCAGCTCGTCGTCGTTTATGGTCAAGCGCCTGGAGACGAGGGCATGAACGCCGCACGTCGCGCAACGGCGGAATGTATCGGTACCGCCCTGTTGCTGGCCGTCGTGGTCGGCTCCGGCATCATGGGTGAGCGCCTGGCCGGCGGGAATGTTGCCATTGCCTTGCTGGCCAATGCGATCGCGACCGGCGGCGGCCTGGTGGCCTTGATCCTGGTATTTGGCCCTGTCTCCGGCGCACACTTCAATCCGGCGGTCAGCCTGGCCCTGGCAGCCACCCGGCGTCACCCCTGGGCCGATATGCCGGTCTACCTGTTGGCCCAGATCGCCGGCGGCGTGCTTGGCGTATGGGCGGCGCACGCCATGTTCGGGGAGCCGGTGTTACAGGTCTCCGAAAAGATGCGGCCTGGAGCCGCGCTGATGTTTAGTGAAGTGGTGGCGACCTTCGGCCTGTTGACGACCATTTTTGGCTGTGCCCGGAATCGACCCGAAGCGGTGCCTTATGCTGTTGCGGTCTACATCGTGGCGGCCTATTGGTTTACCTCGTCCACATCGTTTGCGAACCCGGCCGTTACCGTCGCCAGGTCGTTGACCAACAGCTTTGCCGGCATCCGGCCGCAGGACGCGCCGGGCTTTATCGCCGCGCAGCTGCTTGGTGCTGCGCTGGCGACCGCGCTTGATGCGTGGTTCTACCAGAAGAAATCCGAAGCCGTCCCGGCGGCTATTCCAGCGAGTGCAAAACCATGACCACAACGCCGTTTAGTGTTCTGTTCCTGTGCACCGGCAACTCGGCGCGCTCGATCATGGCAGAGGCGACCTTGAACCATCTGGCCGGGCCTGGCGGCGGGTTGCATGCTTACTCGGCCGGCAGCTTCCCGAAGGGCGAACCCAATCCCCTGGCGCTGGCCTTGCTCAAGGTCGAGGGGATTGCCACCGAAGGGGCGCGCAGCAAGAGCTGGGATGAATTCTCGGCGCCGGGTGCGCCGCCCGTTCATCTTGTGGTGACGGTCTGCGACCAGGCCGCCGGCGAGCAGTGCCCGTACTATCCGGGCAAGCCGCTGAAAGCGCATTGGGGCGTGCCCGATCCGCATACGCCGCATGAATTCCAGGAAGCGTATAAGACGCTGCGGCGCCGGGTGGAGCGGCTGATGGAACTGCCGTTACAATCGCTCGATCGCGCCGGATTGCAGGCGCGGGTCAACGAGATCGGCGCACTGTAATGCTTTTCTTCCCAAGCCAGCCGCGTGAGTCCGCCAAAAACTTTATCGTCGCCGCTTGAGGTTCTACGGGTCTTTTTTCGATTGGGGCTTACCTCGTTCGGCGGTCCGATCGCGCATCTGGGTTATTACCATCGGGAATTCGTCCTGCGCCGGCAATGGGTGGATGAAGCGCTGTATGCGCAATTGCTCGCCCCCTGCCAGTTCCTGCCCGGTCCGTCCAGCACCCAGTTCGGCTTTTCCATCGGGCTGCTGCGTGCCGGCTGGCGCGGGGCGCTCGCGGCGTTCTGCGCGTTCACCTTGCCGTCCGCGCTCCTTATGTTTGCCTTCGCTGTGTCCAGCGCGCCGCCCAACGGGTTTTACGAACAAGCCCTGCTGCACGGCCTCAAGCTGGTCGCGGTCGCAGTGGTGGCGCAAGGCATATTGGCGATGGCGCGCACCCTGACGCCGGATCGGCCCCGGATATTGCTTGCTGTGGCATCCCTGGGTTTGATGCAGGTGATTTCTCCGGCATGGTCGCAACTCATTGTCATCGCGCTGGGCGCGGCCCTTGGTCCTCTGCTGTGCCGTTCGGTAGGCGCTCGATCGGGGGCGCCGCTGCCCCTGGAATACGGAGAGCGGGCCGGCGCAGTGCTGCTCAGCCTCTTTGCGGTGTTGTTGCTGGACGCCTGGCTGGTCCCGGCCACTGCTCCGATGTTATTGCGCGCCGCGGCGGCGTTCTACAAAACCGGCTCCCTGGTATTCGGGGGAGGGCACGTCGTGTTGCCGCTGCTGAAACAGGCGGTGGTCGAGCCGGGCTGGCTGAGCGAGAGTGATTTTCTCGCTGGATATGGCGCGGCGCAGGCGGTGCCGGGACCGATGTTTTCGGTTGCGGCCTTTCTTGGGGCGCGCCTGGACCACGGCCAGGGCGGCGCGCTTGGGGCCGCGGTGTGCCTGGTCTCCATTTTCCTGCCCGGCCTGCTGCTGGTGTCGGGCGTGTTGCCGTTCTGGAACCGCCTGGCGAGGCATGCGGCTGTGTCACGGTCGATGGCCGGCGTAAACGCTGCGGTGGTGGGTCTGCTGGCGGCGGCGCTGTACGATCCGCTGTGGGTCAGCGCCGTGCATGAGGCTGCGGATCTCCTCATTGCCCTGGTGGGTTTTGTTCTGCTCGTCGTCGCGCGAATGCCGGCGCTCGCGGTTGTCGCATGGTGCGTGGTGGCATCGGTCGCCGGCGCGGCCATGGGCTGGTAGATAAGGTCCTGAGCGGCTGCGGAGTGGCCGCCATCCGCGCGGCGTGCAACCATGGCGCAGATATTCTTCGGGTCTCTCCGCCGGGGGTTCTCATGAAGCTGCGCCGCCTGCCGCCGCTGCACGCGCTCGAAGCCTTTGAAGTGGCGGCGCGCGAGTTGTCGTTCCGCAAGGCGGCGCTGGCCCTGCATCTGACGCCCTCGGCGGTGAGCCATCAGATCAAGGGATTGGAGGACTTCCTCGGCTTTGCCCTGTTCCGCCGCATGAACCGCGCGCTGGAGCTCACCGAAGGCGGACGCGACTACCTCAAGGTGACGCAATCCAGCCTGGACGGCCTGCGCGAAGGCAGCCAGCAGACGCGCCAGCGCTACGGCCGCCACACCACGCTGAAAATCAGCGCCGGGCCGTTCATCGCCAGCGAGATCATCGTGCCGGCCCTGCCCTCTTTCCAGCGCGAACATCCGCACATCGACCTGAACATCGAAACCAGCCTGCAACCGGTGGACCTGCGGCGCGAGGACGTGGACATCGCCCTGCGCTTCGGCAGCGGCCACTGGGCCGGTGCCACCGCGCGGCACCTGCTGACGGTGAAGGCGGTGCCGGTGTGTGCACCGGCGCTGGCGCAGCGCCTGGCGCCGCGGACGCCGGCGGACCTGGGCGAGATCAGCCTGATCCATTCCACGCCGCTGCCGGAAGGCTGGAGCCTGTGGGCGCGGCTGGCCGGCGCAACGCTTGGAAAATCGAAGGGCGGCCCCGACACGGTGCTTGCGAAGCAATGGGTGCGGGAGGAGCCGCAGACGCCCGCGTCTGATACGGAGGGTCGGGGCCGTTTCGCCCGCTCCCGCACCCACCCTTCGGGGCACCGTGTCGCGGGCGACCTGTGGTTGGACAGCTACTTCGCCATCCTGCGCGCGGCCGAACAGGGCGTGGGCCTGGCGCTGGGACTGGTGCCCATCGTCAATCCCTGGCTGCGCGCGCAGCGACTGGCGATGCCCTGGCCGGAGCTGCAGGCGGAGATTCCGCAGGGCTATTACCTGGTGCACCGGCCGGCGGACGAGAACCGGGCGGAGGTGCAGGCGCTTTGCGCCTGGTTGTTCGAGCTGCTGAACGCGCAGACCGCGGACATGGCGACAGCCGGCTGAGACTGCAACAGTAGCCCGGCAAAGGCGCAGCCTTGGCCGGGATGTCCTCGACCTGCGCGCTTCCCGGGCTACGGGCTTTGTGAGGAACGCCCGGCGCCAAGGCGCACCTTGATGTCTGTGTAGGCGGCGTCGATGAGATTGCCGAGGGCGGCGGGCTTGGGCTCGCTGCCGGGCTTCAACTTCACATGCCGCATGCGCTTGCCGCTGCCTTCCAGCAGCCCGGCAGGGTCGTCGAGTATCGCGCCGTGGAAGAAGCCGACGTTGACATGTGTTTTGAACGTGTTGACGTAGGCGAACGGTGCATCTTCCACGCAGGCGACGGGACAGCCGTCATGAATCAGCTCAAGGACATCGTCGCCGCACTGCCGCATACGTTTGAACCACTGCCGCGCAATCGCGCGCAATTCGGCCGGTTCGCCCGATAACCAGAAGTCCACCGCCGGGTCGCGCTTGATCATTCCGGACAGGCGAAGAATCTCGTCCGCGCCGATCAGGCCGGGGAGATCCAGCGCGATGCGGGGAGGTTTATTTTGCGGCATCAGTTAGAACGTTCCGGACCGTGATCAGGCGAACTTCCCTGTTTCGGCGGGATGTCCTTTGACTTCATAGCAGGTTTCCACGATGCCGTTCTTGTAGGCTTTGAGCTTGATCAGATGGAGCGCCACATCCCGGTCGAGCTTGTCGAAGAACGGGATGCCATCACCGATCAACACCGGCAGCATCGTATAGCGGATTTCGTCCGCCAGCCCGAGACGCAGGCACTCGCCGGCGACGGCGCCGCCGCCGACAAACCAGATGGTACGGAACGCAGGCCGCAGGCGCTCGTTCACGAACCGCGCAAGATCTCCGGCGTGGAATGTAATGGTATCGCGGGTTTTCGGCAGATCGCGGTGCGTGAGGACGAAGACGGGCTTGTCGCCGTACGCCCAGCCGAAGCCTTTGGCCTCGAAATTCAGCGCGGTCTCGTAGGTGCGAGAGCCCATGACGTAGCAGTCGATCGCCTGGTGGAAGGACTCGACGTAGGCCGGGTCCAATGTATCCCCATCGGCGAACTCGTCCGAGGTTTCCATCCAGTCGACGCCGCCGTCCCTGCGGGCGATAAAGCCGTCGAGGCTCGCCGCCATGTGAATCGTCACGCGTGAGTCGGTATTTGCCATGGTGTAGCCTCGCCACTTGGTTTCGTAGCTCTTTCGTAGGGCGGGCACCAAAAGCAGGCGCCCTAGGCGAAGCGTAGCGTGCCCACGCGGAAAACCCCAAAATCTGGAAGGAGGGCGATGCCCTTGCCGCTACTGCCCCCCAGCCTTCCTCTGCTCGGCCGCCATACCCGAAAACCCGATGGAGTAACCGCCATCCACCGCCAGGGCGGTGCCCGTGACGAAGGAGGCCTCGTCGCTGGCCAGGAACAGCACTGCGGCTGCGACTTCTCCGGGGAGGCACCAGCGGTTCAGCGGGGTGCCGGGGACTACCGGGGTGCCGGGTGGCGGGGTCGGGTGATGTTCGGCCTGCTTGACCAGGCCGGTCCAGGTGGTGCCGGGGCAGATGGCGTTCACGCGGATGTTGTTTTCCGCGTAGTCGAGGGCAGCGACCTTGGTCAGCTGGACCACGCCGGCCTTGGCCGAGCTGTAGACGCTGTGGCCTTTCCAGCCGACGAGGGCGGTGGCGGAGGCGATGTTGACGATGGAGCCGCCGCCGCTCTTGAGCATGGAGATGATGCCGTACTTCATGCCGAGGAACACGGCCTTGATGTTCACCGCGTGCACCAGATCCCAGTGCTCCGAGGTCTGCTCATGCAGGGGCTTGAGGCCGCCGCCGAAGCCGGCGTTGTTGACCAGGATGTCGAGCCGGCCGAAGTGCTTCTCGGCGGCGGCGATCATGTTCTGGATCTGCTCTTCCCTGGCAAGGTCCACCTGCACGCCGACAGCCTGCGCGCCGATGGCGGCGGCCACCGCATCCTGCTTGCCGCTGATGTCCGCGCAGACCACCTTGGCGCCTTCGGCGGCGAACATCTGCGCCGTGACCTTGCCGATGCCGGAACCCGCGCCGGTGATGATGGCCACCTTGTTTTTCAGTCGCATGTTTTGCTCTCCTTCCTTACACCGTGATTCGTTCGGCGGAACAGTTTTGACGGGGCCCGGAGAGCGGCTCTGAATGCGGGGAAAGCCCCTCTCCCCCAACCCCTCTCTCCCCGTAAAGCAGCGGGGACACGCCGCAAGCGGGAGAGGGGAATTTGAGCTGCTACTTCTTCGGCAGCTCCACTTCCGCCTTGGCGGTAGCCATGGTCGTGCCCAGCTGGTTGGTCATGGTGAAATCCACCTGCACGATGGAGCGGCCCTGCTCGTCCACCAACTTGTCGATGACGGTGGCCTGGGAGATGGTGATGTCCCCGGTGAAAGCCGGGCCGCGGTAGTTGCAGTTGGAGTGGACCACCATACCCCACTCGCCCGCCCAGCCGGCCAGGTAGTCGAGAATCCAGGCGCCCATGGAGGCGCCGTAACCGTAAGCCCGCGGCATGCCCACGTAGCGGGCCCAGCGCGGAAACAGGTGGCCGCGCGAAGGGCCGATGTAGGCGCCGTCCGTCAGCTCCGGGTTCTCCTTCTCCATCTCGGGGTCCTGCTCCTTGCCGGCCATGTCCGCGGTGAAGCCGAGCGCGGCGATATCCAGGTCGGTGCGGCGATGCACGCCGCACCAGATGGTGAACAGGTAGGCGCGCCACTCGGTGGTCAGGCTGGCGATGCTGTGCGGTCCGAACACCCGTACCGGCAGCTTGTCGCCGACCTTGACGTCGTCCCAGTAGCGCTTGCCGTGGCCGAGGTCGTGCATGGACTTGATGTATTCGAACTTGCGCGTTTCCAGCTCGGCCAGCTGCGCGTCGGTCCACTCGGGATCTTCGCTGGCGTTGAGCGAGCCCATTTCGCGCGCCAGGTCCGCGCGGTAGCGGATGCTGGTGGAGCGCTGGGTGGCGATCTTGTCGCCCTTCTGGTTGTAGTAGAAATTGTCGCCGCGCTGAAAGCAGGTCGGCCCGGCGAACTTGGTCTGCTTGACGACGTAGTCGAAGGGAATGCGCTCGTTGTGAATCAGATCGCCGGCGTAGATGCGGGGGCCGTGGAACCACCACTCGTCGCCGCCGAAGATCAGGTGCGATTGCGGAATGCGGCCGACGCAGGACGGCGCGGTACCGTGCCCGTCGTCCGTGGCCACGGGAAACGACTGCGGCGCGACGATGCCGCCGAAGCGGCTCTCGGTGGCGAACTCGTCCTCGTAGTGCAGGCGGTTGGGATAGTGCATCGCCTGGACCCAGCGGCGGATGTCGTTGTTCGCCAGTGGCTCCTTCAGGCGCCCGGGCTGGATCGGCTTGCCGAGGTAACTATCGATATCGGAACAGTCCAGCGTGTCATCGGCCATGCCGGCAAACCCCTCGAATTGGAAAATGAATAAACAGTCGGATAAAAAGTCGCCAGGCGACTACCGGGCGGCCGGCGCCTTGCCAAAGAACACTTCGCTGAAATCGCCGGCAGCCTTGCCGGTGTAGTGGCCGGCGCTGAATGGCATGCCCATCACGCCCTGCGACCAGTCCACCGATACGCCGAAATCCTGGAACCAGTCGTAGAGCATGGTGCGCTGGGCGACGCGCCATTCGCCGCCGCGCTTTTCCAGCCGGTCCAGGTAGCGTCCGCCGATGACGGTATCGCGCTCGGCCTCGCCCATGTTGACGCGGTGGTAGGAGGTGACCTGCGTTTCGGCCAGCGCCGTATCGCCCTTGAGCTCGATCAGGGTCTGGCCAAGGTTGTGCTGCGTCACCGGTATCGCCGGCGAACCGGGCACGACCCAGGCGCGATAGGCGTCGAAGGAGCCGGCGAACACGCCGAAGTCGATGGCCGAGTCCGGCCAGAAACTGGAACGTAGCAGTTCCGCGTCGCGCCGGTCCTCGCCGCGCGCCAGGCGCTCGATGCAGCGGCGGATGCGGTCGCGCTCCAGCAGGGCCTTCAATTCCTCGGAAACTTCGTTCATCGCGTTCCTCCTTATGAATCGGACGCCCGGATCATTGACCAGGACTCCTGCGTCGCGGCCCCCAGCCAGCCGCCGATCTCAGTCCGACGTGGCCTAAATGTAGCGGCCGCCGTTCACGCCGATGGTCTGTCCGGTGACATAGCCGGACTCTTCGGAGACCAGCCAGGCGCAGGCGCCGGCGATGTCGCTCGGCTCGCCCTGGCGCATGATCGGGCCGGCATTGACCCACTGCTCCCGCAGGCGATGACCTTCCGCGAAGAACTTCTCGGACATGATCGTGTTCATCACGAAGCGCGGCGGGATGTTGTTGCAGGTGATGCCCAGCGGCCCCAGCTCCACCGCCAGGGACTTGGTCAGCGCGATGATGGCGCCCTTCGAGGCGGAGTAATGCGCCATGCGCGAGGCACCGGATTGCGCGCTGGACGAGGAGATGTTGACGATGCGGCCCCAGCCGGCGGCCTTCATGTCGGGCAGCGCGATCTGCGTCACGATGAACGTGCCTTTGAGGTTCACTTCCATCATCCGGTCCCACTGCTCGTCCGTCAGTTCCTCGAACGGGACCACGCCGGTGATGCCCGCGTTGTTGACCAGGATGGTGACCGGCCCGAAGGTCTCACGCAGCTTGTCCAAGGCGGCCTTGACCTGGCCGCGGTCGGTGATGCTGGCCTGCAGCGGAATGGCCTTGCCGCCGGCGGCGACGATTTCTTCCGCCACCTTGGCGGCATCGGCGATGAGGATGTCCAGCACGCCGATGGCGATGCTGTCCCGCGCCAGGCGGCGCGCGATCGCGGCGCCAATGCCCGCGGCGGCCCCTGTAACCAGGGCTACTTTCATTGTCGTTTCCTCCAGACCGCAGCCAGACCGCAGTGATAACAGCCCGGCCATTATCGATGGTCCGCATATACTAATCAACTGTGTTGATTTATTATCCATTCACGGATCGCGCAGCGACGGTCCTCCAGCCGGGACCGGCAAGGCCGCAAGCGGCGGCCAAATTCAAAACGAGGAGCATGCTATGAAGGCGGCCGACATCGTCGAAAAAGCGCGCCAGACCACAGGACTCAGCGACCTGGGCGATCCTTCCGTGATGGAGGGCCTGGAAATCCTGGCCAAGGCTTCGACCGAGGAAGCCCGGCTCTCCGCGGTGGGCGCGCCGCGCTGGGAGGCGCAGCTGGTCGCCACGCTGTCCAACCGCCTGCGCATCGTCGACTATCTCAAGCAGCATCCGGAACTGCTTGAGCGCCCGATCGAGCGGCCGATGTTCGTCTTCGGCCTGCCGCGCACCGGCACCACGCTGACCATCAACCTGCTCAGCGCCGACCCCGCGCGCCGCTGCCTGCTGCGCTGGGAGGCGCTCAATTCGGTGCCGCCGGCCGCGGCCGGCGCGCTGCATACCGATGCGCGCTGCCTGGCGGAACAGCAGCGGCTGGCGATGGCGGTGAAGTACGCGCCGCAGATCGCCGCGGCGCACTACGAGGACGCGGACAGCCCGTCCGAATGCCAGTTTGCGATGGCGCTGTCGTTCTGCGCCCAGCTGTTCGATTCCACGGTGCATGTGCCGAGCTACGGGCAGTGGATGCTGCGCCAGGCCAGCTACCTGCCCGCGTTCCGCTTCCACAAGCGCCTGCTGCAGCTGCTGCAGGCGGAAAACACCGGGCGCTGGACCCTGAAGAATCCCTGGCACCCGCTGTTCCTGAATGATCTCGTCACCGTCTATCCGGACGCGCAGCTGGTGATGACCCATCGCGATCCGGCCGAGGTGGTGGGCTCGGCCTGCAGCCTGATCCGGCACGTGCGGCCAAACTTCAGCGAGGTGGTGGACCTGCCGCAGATCGCGGCGCAGTTGATCGAAACCTTCGACCTGATGATCGCCCGGCAGAACGACTATCGCGCGCGGCACGGCGCCGATTCCATTTACGATATCCAGTATGCCGAGCAGCTGCGCGATCCCCTCGGCCAGATGCGCAAGCTCTATGCGCATTTCGACGAGCCGCTCACGCCGGCAGCGGAAGCCGCCATGGCGCGACTGCTCGCCGACAAGCCGCAGGGCCTGCACGGCAAGCACGTCTATTCGCTGGAGGAGTTCGGCCTGACCGCCGCCTGGGTGCGCCAGCACTTCCGGGACTATTGCGAGCGCTTCGCCATACCCTGCAAATAGCCTGGGCGGGGCGCCGAGCGCTTAAACTCGGCGGGTCGAGCAATCCATGTCCCGCCATGCCCTCCTGGCTACGCCTCCAGGCGGCACGCGGCGCCGCCGCGCTGGCCGTGCCGCTGTCGCGCCTCAACCGCCTGGTCCCCCTGGACCTGGGCGCGATCAACCTCATGGCCGGCGCGCGCGCCGCCCTGGCCTGCGCGCTGCCGGTGCTGCTGGGCGAGCTGAGCGGCTACGACCATCTGAGCTGGGTGGCGATCGCCGCCTTCTGGGGCTGTCTGGCGGACAGCGGCGGCGCTTCGCGCGAGGGCCTGGCGGCGATGGCCGCCTTCACCCTCATCGCCAGCCTGGGCTGCTTCATCGCTACCCTGGTCGATCCATACGCCGGGCTGGCCGTGGTCTTCACTTTCGCCTGGTGCTTCCTGTGCAGCCTGGCGCGGGTCTACGGCAACGCGGCCAGCACCGTGGGCCTGCTGCTCAACAGCGCCATCCTGGTGACCCTGGGCGTGCCCGCCTCCGGGCTGCACGAAGCGCTGCTGCTCGGCGGCCTGACCATCGTCGGCGGCCTGTGGGCGATGCTGCTGGCCATGGTGCTGTGGCGCCTGCAGCCCTATGGCCCAGCGCGCAAAGCGGTGGCGCTCTGCTGGCAGGCGGTGGCGGGATATGCCGCCGCGCTGTCGCACCTGCACCGCGGCGCCAGCGCCGACAGCGCGCAGTGGAACACGCTGGCCA
>CAJCJI010000129.1 GCA_903970595.1 Verrucomicrobiota bacterium | reverse complement strand
GGACGCCCGATGCGGCGTCCGGGCCGGCTTGCTTTCAGGGTCCGGCGTTCGGCAGGTTGCCCAGCAGCGGCATCTGCACGGTGCCCTGAACGCTGACATGTTTGGCCCCGCTGGGGTTGGTGCTCAGGCCGGCGGTCGGGTATTGATTGGTATTGGCGCCAAACAGCATCAGGCCCAGTTGGTCGCCGGGCTCCAGGCGGGTCGCCACCCCGCTGAAATCCAGGGTATGCCGCCCCAGGCCGCGCAGCGGCGTCAGCTGATTGTCCACCAGATCCCAGCCCGGCAAGCCGAGGGCGTGCTTCTGGCCGATGCCGACGTAAATAATCGTATTCTGCGTGTCGCCGTCGGCCGGATTGTCGGTATCTGTTACGGTCAGGTCCAGCGTCGGAATTCCGGCCAGGACCGTGCTGACCCCGCTCACGGTGAGCAGCGGTATGGTGGTGGTCTGGTCGTCGTCCTGCCCCACCGTCATCGTAGTGCCGGCGGCATCGGCGGCGATACTGAACGCCTGGCCGCCGTGCGTAATTGCATCCACCAGCACCGAGTCGAGCGCCGTCAGGTTCAGGCAGATCGGATGCGTGCCGAGCACCTGGTTCACCTGCCCGCTCATGCCCTTGAGATGCTCGTTGAAGAAGGCAAGGATTGCCTGGATGTTGGTCACGCCGCCGCAGATGATGCCGGTTGAGGTCGGGTCCGGCTGGTAGATGACGTAAGGGTCCTTGGGGCCCACATTAGTCAGTCCGGTGTCCGAGACGGTGGCGAAGGTGTTGTGGCCGGCCTGGTGGGTAAACAGCCGCACATCGGCGCCATTGTTTTTCAGCGCCTCGTAACTGGCCACCGCTTCGTTGAGATCGAACAAGGTGTCGCGCGGCGACTGGATGTAGAGCGCGTTGACCTCGGGAGGCGGAGTCGGCGCCATTCTCGGCGCCGTGCCGGGCCCTCCGTCGGTGGTGACGGCGATCGGCGGCTCCACCGTCAGCGGCACCGCGCCGGCGTCCCCGCCGGGATTGTTCTGTCCGTCGGGGAAATAAGCCAGGCTGTGATAATCGAAGAACTGCAGGGCATATTGGCCAGGCAGGTTGTCGGCGGTCGACTGGTTGAGCGTGGCAATGACAAAGGGATCGCACTGCGCCGACACGGGCGGGACGGTGCAAGAGCTGCCGAGCGAAGCAACCCAGGTCTCCTTCACCACATTGTTCTTGGCCAGGCTGTAGCGCAGGTCGTGCCAGGTCACCACCGGCACGATCGCGTCCAGCCGCTTCTTCGGATCGATCGCCAGCAACATGTTCTGGAAGCCGCCGCCGTAGGACGGACCGATCGCGCCCAGCATGAGATTGTGCGGATCACTGCCGTCCACGCTGGGTCCATAGGCCAGCCAGTCCAGGTTGACCTCGGCCCAGTCCACCACCCGCACCACGTTGGCGCCTTCGTAGTCCGGGTCCTGCACCCGCAGCAAGCCGCCGGAGGTACCGGTGCCGCGCGGGTCGAAGGTGATGACGCCGTAGCCCGCGGCGACCAGTTCGTCCAGCGGCGCCACCAGTTCGTAGACCGCGTTCTCCAGCGTGTTCTCTCCGTCCAGCGCCAGGCTGCCGGGATTGGTATCCACCGGTACCAGGGACTGCGGGCGCGCGGTGGCAAATCCGTCCTGCCACAGGATCAGCGGATAGGTCTGGCTGCAATCCATCAGCGCCGGCTCGAACACCGTCGCGCCGATCATCTCGCCCTTGCCCAGTGGCGAAGGAATGCTCACGTTGTAGGTGCGCCCTGCCCCGGTCTGGCATGGCTTGCCCTGGCCGTCGGCGGTAAGGGCCTGGTCGGCGCCGACCACCGTATCCGGATAGGCCGATCCGACCGGGCTGCTGCTGCCGCAGGCGGCCAGCAGCAGCGCAGTGCCGAGCAATCCTGCCGCGCGGGCCGCGACGATGCGAACAAGATCCTGCATGGAAGCGGTCCTTTTTTACAAGGCGGGAACGACGCTGACGGTCACTGCGCTCGCACCCGGCAGGTTCTGCAGCGTCAGCACCGCCGCGCCCGGCGCCGAAGTGACGCTCGCGCCCGAGACGGTGACCTGGTAGCCCCTGGGATAATGCTGCGCCACCGGCACGAAAATCTGCGTCGGCGCCGTCACCGCCGGATCGGGCGTGTAGCTGAAGCTGAAGGCGGCGCTGTCCGGGTCGAAGCTCTGCGCCGTGGGCGTGCCGGCGGTGGCCAGCGCATAGGCGCGGGTCAGCACCGCGGCGATCGGCAACGGCGATCCATCGGAGTCGAGCAAAGCCTCGTCGGAATTGCCGGTGGGATCGTGGAACTGCTTGGCCGACCAGTACATCCAGCTCAGCAGCATCGAATCGGCCAGCTTGCCGTAGTTGGCCAGGTCTGACACCTTGTCTTCAGCGCCGAACTCGCTCATGAACCAGGCCGGTCCCCCGCTCTGCCCGGTCTGCATCAGGTCACGGTTGGCCTGCTCGGAAGTCATGATCACTTGTTCCAGCGCGGCAGTGGCCGGCGGCTCTGGATAGACATGGAAGCCGTACACCAGCCCCGAGAACGGCAGCGGCTCGGCCACCGCCACGGTGTTGGGGCTGCCCAGGTTGGCGGCCTCGCTCGGCTCGAAGAAAATCAGGTGTCCGGGGTCCGCCGCCTGCAGGGCCGGGATCAGACCCTGCGCCGCGGACTGCTGCGGCGGCACCGAAGCCGCGCAGGACAGCGGCGCATGATCGCTGCCGGCGTAAAAGCATTGCAGCTTGCGGTCGAACAAGGCCGAGACGAAGACGGTGTAATCGGACGGTTCGTTGAACAGGTCATAGCCCAGCACCGCGGGATTGCCCCGGTAGTGCGCCGCCACGGCGGTGTAGGCGCGGATGAATTCGCCCTGCAGGTTGGCCGAGACGTCGTTGGCCCAGAAGTGGTCGAGCGCCTGCAGGATGCGCGGATCGGTTTCGTTGGCCGTGCCCCAGGCGGGTTGCGGCGAAGGCGGCAGGGGCGAGTCGATCGACAGCGGCGCGGTGCATACCGCCCATAACGGCGCTCCTTCCGCCTTCCACGGCGTGCCGCCGGCGGGGTTGTAGAAGGCGGCGCTGTAATCGTCCTGGTGCATGTCGATGAGCGAGCGGATGCCGTGCCGGGCCAGCATGGCCACCAGCCCGTCGATCTGGCCCAGGTAGGCGTCGATGACGGCCTGGTCGTAAGGTTCGTCCGCCGCGGCCAGGGGCGTGAACGGGGTGCCATTGAGGTGCGCGGTGCAGTAGCGCGGATCGTTGGCCTGCGCGCCGGCCGGCCCCGGCTCCAGCCCGGCCCAGATGATGCCGACGCGGGCGCTGGTAAAGCCCATGCCGGCCAGGGTCGCCACTTCGTCTTCGGTGATGCGGCGCTCGGGGTCGGCCTCGCCGGTGTCGAGCGCCAGGTAGTAGTTGGGCTCAGCTGCCGGCGTGCCGGCCGGACCCGGCAGGCAGGGCGAACCGGTCGCCGTCGAGGCCACGCTGGTGGATTCGCACTTGGCGACGATGTTGATGCCGTGGAACTGCAGGCGCCGCCCGCTCGAATCGGTCAGGAACGGGCCTCCGGGCGCGCTCACCAGGCCATCGATCGCCGGCGGCTCCTGCCCTGCAACCGCCGACACCGGGGAACTGCCGCCGCAGCCCGACAAGCCGACAGCCGCCGTCAGCACCGCCGCGACAACAGCCCGCACGCGCGAAACAGCCACCGCTCCGCCCCGAACCATCATATTGTTATTGCCGCACACGACCGATCATCGCCGGCTTCAACTTAAACAATCGGCGGATGTTCGGCTTGACTGCGGACGCCAAGCGCCCGCCGCGCGCCCATCCAGGCCTGGTGTCTGCTACGCGCATCGCGGATTGACCGCACAGCCACTGCGCGAACGGCCAGCCGGGCAATGTATGCATCCCCGGCGGCTGCCACCCTGCGGGCCACGAACGTGCGCAAAGAGGCGGCACATGAAGGTCAACATCGAAATCGAACGCAGCGCGCTGGTGCCCGTACCCTACCGGCAGGCGGAGCCCCTGCTGCAGGACCTGGAAGGCACCATCGGCCGCTTTCCCAAGCTGAAGAAGCTGACCAAGCTGGGCGATAACCGCTACCTGTGGGAAATGCGCACCATCGGTTCGCGCATCGCCAATATCGCGCACGACGTGTCCTACGGCGCCGAATACCGCCTCGACCTGCCGCGCGGCGAGTTGAGCTGGAAGCCCTTGCCGGACCGGGGCAATGCCTCGATCGAAGGCGTTATCCGCATCGCCGCCCAGAGCGACAGCACGCGGCTGACCTTCCGCGTGCGCGGCGAGCTGCGCGACGTGCCGGTGCCCCTGCTTTACCGCATGGTGGCGCCGCCCTTCATCCAGGGCAAGTTCACCCGGCTGGTCGATACCTTCCTGGAGGAAACGAGCGACGCCCTGGTCAACGGCAAGGCCCACAAAGCGCCGCGGAAAGCGCCCCAGAAAGTGCCGAAGAAGCGATCCTGAGCCGCGACCCGCGAGGAGTAGAACAACAATGAGTCTGGCCAATGATGCAATGGGCTTCGGCCTGCGCGTACTCAACCGTTTCGCCGGCCTGAGCCTGGTGGACCGCATCGGACTGCGCAAGCCGGCGGAGCAGGTGCTGTACCAGGCTACGCGCACCGGGTTCCGCACGTTGGGCGCCATCAACCGCAGCTTCGGCGCCACGCAGAAACTGCTGCAGCCGGCGCGCCTGGCGCAGGGCCGCAGCGCGGAGCTGTTCGACCTCACGCCAAACGAAGAGCAGCAGATGCTGCGCGATTCGCTGCTGGGCTTTGCCCGGGAACAGTTGCGGCCGCAGGCCGCTGCGGCGGACAGCGCCTGCGCCGCGCCAACCGCCCTGCTGCGGCAGAGCGCCGACCTGGGCATCGTCATGATGAACGTGCCGGAAGACCTGGGCGGCGTCGGCGGCGAACGCTCGGCCGTCACCAATGTGCTGGTGGCCGAAGCCCTGGCACAGGGCGATCTCGGCTTGGCCGTGGCCTGCCTGGCGCCGTCCGCGGTGAGTACCGCGCTGGTGCTGTGGGGCAACGCGGAGCAGCAGGCCAAGTACCTGCCCGCCTTCATCGGCGAAAATCTTCCGGCCGCGGCCCTGGCCGTGCTGGAACCGCGGCCGCTGTTCGATCCGCTGGTCCTGTCCACGCGCGCCTATGCGGCCGGCGGCGGCTACGTCATCGAGGGCCTCAAGTCCCTGGTGCCGCGCGCCGCCGAAGCGGAATTGTTCATTGTCGCGGCGCAGCTGGAGGACCAGGGGCCGGCGCTGTTCATCGTCGAATCGTCGACGCAGGGCGTGTCGATCGAGTCCGAGCCGGCGATGGGCCTGCGCGCGGCCTCGACCGCTCGGCTGATCCTGCAGGACGTGCGCCTGCCCGCCTCGTCCCTGCTCGGCGGCGGCGAGGCGGGCATCTATTCGGATTGCATCAACCTGGCCCGGCTCGGCTGGTGCGCGCTGGCCACCGGCGCGGCGCAGGCGGTGCTGGATTACGTCGTCCCCTACGTCAACGAACGCGTCGCCTTCGGGGAACCGATCAGTCACCGCCAGGCGGTGGCCTTCGGCGTCGCCAATATCGGCATCGAACTGGAGGGCATGCGGCTGCTCACCTGGCGCGCCGCCAGCCGCGCCGACAGCGGCCAATCCTTCGCCCGCGAAACCGCGCTGGCGCGGCGCCTGTGCGCCGACAAGGGTATGGCCATCGGCAACGACGGCGTGCAATTGCTGGGCGGGCATGGCTACGTCAAGGAGCATCCGGTGGAACGCTGGTATCGCGACCTGCGCGCGGCAGGCCTGATGGAAGGCGTGGTGCTGGTCTGAGGATGCCAACATGATCAATCTGGAAAACCCCAGGAAGTTCTCTGCTCTGGTCAGCCAGGCGCACCAGGTGGCGGCCGAAATCTTCCGCCCCAACTCGCGCAAGTACGACCGCGCCGAGCACAGCTATCCGAAAGAGCTGGACATGCTCGCGGCCCTGCTCGACGGCATGAACGCCGCCGGAGGAGACAGCGGCGGCGCCGGCGCGGCGGGCGTGCGCCGCGACAGCAAGGACGCCGGCGCCGGCAACCGCAACGGCAGCAACCTGTCCACGGTGCTGGGCGTGATGGAGCTGTGCTGGGGCGATGTCGGCCTGCTGCTGAGCATGCCGCGGCAGGGCCTGGGCAATTCCGCCATCGCCTCGGTGGCCAACGACGAGCAATTGCAGCGCTTCAAGGGCCGCTGGGCAGCCATGGCGATCACCGAACCGCACTGCGGCTCGGACTCCGCCGCGATCCGCACCAGCGCCCGGCTCGACGGCGACCACTACGTGCTCAACGGCGAGAAGATCTTCGTCACCTCCGGCGAGCGGGCCGAACTGGTGGTGGTCTGGGCCACCCTGGACAAGTCCGCAGGCCGCGCCGCCATCAAGTCCTTCGTGGTGGAGCGCAACACGCCCGGCTTCGAGCTGGTGCGGCTGGAGCACAAGCTCGGCATCCGGGCCTCGGACACGGCGCAGTTCGCCCTGGTGAACTGCCGCGTGCCCAGGGAGAACCTGCTCGGCGATGCCAGGATCGACGTCGAAAAAGGTTTCGGCGGGGTGATGCAGACCTTCGACAACACCCGCCCCCTGGTGGCCGGCATGGCGGTGGGCGTGGCCCGCGCCTGCCTGGAGGAGACCCGCAAGCTGCTGGAGCAGGCCGGGGTCAAGATCGACTACGAGCGGCCGGCCCTGTGCCAGCATGCCGCCGCCGCCGAATTCCTGAAGATGGAAGCGGACTACGAGGCGGCCCGGCTGCTGACCCTGCAGGCCGCCTGGATGGCGGACAACCGCAAGCCCAATTCGCTGGAGGCCTCGATGGCCAAGGCCAAGGCGGGTCGCAGCTGCGTGGACATCGCGCTGAAATGCGTGGAGCTGTGCGGCAGCATCGGCTACGCCGAAAACGAGCTGCTGGAAAAGTGGGCGCGGGACGCCAAGATCCTCGATATCTTCGAGGGCACGCAGCAGATTCAGCTGCTGATCGTGGCGCGGCGCCTGCTCGGCAAGAGTTCGGCGGAGCTTCGATAGGCCCAAATGACAGGGCACGGCGCATGCGCAGTCAATGCAAGCGGGCGGCGGCGCCGATAGGCTTGCGCTAAGTCTCACCATGAACCGTCGTTTCCTTCCCCCTCTGGGAGAGCTGTTGGCCCAGGCGAGGACTGACTCAATGTCAGACCGCGTTAAGCCAACAGCGCCCGCAGGGCCGGATGAGGGCCGCACTTTCAATCCGCGCTGGTTTATGGTCCGTGCGCAGGTCCGACCGGAACAGAGGGCTTTTGACAATCGGGCGCCTGCATCCATGGCCGCCTGGTTCGTGCCGTGGTGAGGTACGACATAAATGGGAGGAGCGGTGAGCGAAAAGCAACTGGAAGCTCTGACCAAGGAACTGGGCGGCAAGTCCCTGCCCGATCTTTCCGCCCTCAGCGCCGCCGAAATCGCATCCCTCACCGAATCCCTGCGCCGCGCGCGGCGCGCCCAGGAGGAGCAGCTCAAGCGCGCCTTCGACGGCGCGCTGGGACACATCCCCCTGCTGCTGCGCGGTCCGGTGCGCAAGATCCTGCTGCCGTGATGCGGACTATCCACTCGTGAGTACGCTGGCGCAGCGCGCCGAGGTGATCAAGCTGGCCCGCGTGCTCGGCGTGCCGGCCGGCCGGCTGGAGTATTTATACAAGCTCGAGGCCGCCGCGATCCGCCAGCTGCGCGAGCACGCCAGCGCCAGCCTGTTCGACGCCCACCGCAAGCTGTTCCAGCGCATTGCCGCCACCACCAAACTGGTGCCGGCACCCCTGATCGCGGTCATCGCCGAAAAGGCCATGGGCCCGCTGCTGTGCGCCCGCACCACCGGCCTGCTGCCGCCGCAGCGGGCGGTGGAGATTTCCAGGCGCCTGCCGGTCGGCTTCCTGGCCGATCTGTGCATCGAGCTCGATCCACGCTCGGCGCGGGACGTCATCGCGGCGATGCCGGGGGACCGGGTGGTGGAGGTATCGCGCGAACTGGCGCGGCGCGAGGAATTCATCACTATGGGCCGTTTCGTCGACTGCCTCGACGACGACGCCATCCGCGCCACCATGAGCGACCTGCGCGACGACGAGGCCCTGCTGCGCATCGGCTTCTTCGTCGAGGACAAGCGGCGCCTGAGCGACATCATCGACCTGCTGCCGCGCGAGCGGCTGCTCAACATCGTGCGGGTGGCGGCCGGCGGCGACGCCGAGCTGTGGCCGGAAGCCCTGGCCATGATCAACAGCGTCGACGAAACGCAGCGGCGGCAGATGGCCGATCTGGCGGCGGAGCTGGAAGAGCCCGCCATCGTCAACATGATCGCCATCACCCAGGCCCAGGAACTGTGGCCGGCGATGCTCCCGGTGGTGGCGATGATGAGCGGCGACAACCAGCGCCGCCTGATCAACCTGCCGGCGCTGCAGGACGAAGCGGTGCTGGCCGCCATCATCCGGGCGGCCGACGCGGCGGGGCTGTGGGCGCAGCTGCTGCCGCTGGTGGCGCTGATGGACAACGCCGGGCAAGCCCGCGCCGCGCGGGTGGCGCAAACCCAGGGCGCCGCGGTGCTGGAGCGCCTGAACCATTCCCTGCGCGCGCTGGCCAGGCCGGCCGCGCACGCCTGAGCGGAGCCTGCGGCGATGCGCAAGACGGCGGCAAGCGGCATGATCTTGCCATTTTATGATGTAACATTAGCGGATGCGCCGGCGGCGTTGCCGTGATTGGCGCTATGATCGACGCACAGCAGGTACCGACGAGCCGAGCGTTCCGCCTCAGGGGAGCGCCCGAAACAGAACCAGGCCGCGGCAATGCGTAAGGAGGGAGGAGGCATGCATATTCAGGGACTGCGCTGGCTGCTGCTCGGCGGCATCGCCTTCAGCGGCGCCGCGGCGGCCGAAGACTTCGCCTTCGGCGACTTCAGCGGCAACGCCAAGAGCCGCCTGTCGTTCGGCACGGCGATGCGCACCGAGAATCCGGACCCCCGCCTGATCGGCAAACTCGAACTCAATCCCGACCTGTGCGGCCCCAGCGACTGCATCTCCTTCAGCGGCGATCCCTCGCAGAACGAGAAACTGGTCAAGGGTCCCGGCGCCTTTTTCGGCGCCAACAAGGACCAGGGCGACCTCAATTATCACCGCTGGGGGGTCGTCGCGGCGATCTCCAAGCTGAGCGAGGACGTGGCGCTGTCGTGGAAGGACATCACCCTCAAGCTCAGCGCTTTCGGCTTCTTCGACCCGGTGAATTACAGCAAGGACGACCATCACCCCGACACCAGCTTCCTGCCCGCCACCACCATCCGCAATGGAGCCGTGGCGCAGGAACTGGGCAAGGACTGGCAGCTGAAGGACGCCCTCATCGCCGCCAAGTTCAGCGCACTCGATCACGACTTCACCGCCACGGTGGGCTACCAGCATATCCGCTGGGGCGAGTCGACCTTCAACGCCCTGAACAGCATCAGCCAGATCAATCCGCCCAGTTCGGTGCTGCTGCACCAGCCCGGCACGCCGATCAACGAATATTTCCGGCCGACCCCGGCGGTATTGCTCGGCACCCAGCTGGTGGACAATCTGTCGCTGGACCTGGTCTATGAACTGGGCTGGGAAAAAGCGGTGCCGGAGCCCGATGGAAGCTTTTACTCCTTCCTCAACGTGCTCAAGGCCAACACCGCGCTGATTTCCCTGGGCCAGTTTCACCAGGACCCGTACGGCCTGGCGCGCCTGCCCTTCCCCGGCAACGCGATTTCCGACACCTCGCTCACCGGCCAGGTGCTCAACGAAAAATACGGCCAGCCGCGCCAGCAGGGGCAATTCGGCGGCAAACTCACCTATTACGCCGCCGATCTGAACGGCGGCACCGAGCTGAGCTTCTACGCGCTCAACTACCACAGCCAGTTGCCCTACCTGAGCACCATTGCCACCAACGAGTCGTGCATGGCCGACTCCACCAGCTTTGTCGATGCCTTTGTCGACTGCAACGGCTTCATCGGCCTGAACCCGGCCACCGGCAAGGAGCCCTTGCCGATCGACACCATCAAGATCTTCGCCGACTATCCCGAGAACATCCAGATGTTCGGCACCAGCTTCAACACCAATGTCGGTAAGTGGTCGCTGGCCGGGGAATACTCGGTGCGCCCCAACATGCCGCTGCAGGTGGATGTGCCGGACCTGATCTTTGCCGGCCTGCAGCCGGCATTTCCGAAGCAGGACGTAAGCCTGGGCCTGAATGCCGCGACCATCCAGCAGACCATCGCCTCGCTCGGCAACGTAGTGACCGGCCTGCCGGTGAGCAACCCCGGCCTGCTGCTGCAGGATGCCACGGCCCTGCTCAATTCGCTGCCGACGGTACTGACCGTTGTCGGCACCGGCGGCGTGACCATTCCCGGCCGCCGCTCGGCGGTGCCCGACTACCTGGAAGGCTACCGCGGCTTTACCACGCAGCCCGACCAGACCATCCGCGGCTACCAGCGCCTGGTGGTGGACCAGTTGGACCTGACCGGCATTCGCGCCATCGGCAGCAGCGACAACCCCATCGGCGCCGACCAGATCCTGGTGCTGACCGAGCTGGGCTTCACCCATATCTGGAACATGCCCAAGCGCAGCCAGCTGCAGCTTGAGGGCGGCGACAACAACGACACCCATGCCAGCCCCGGCGCCGACGGCACCGGCAGCGGCGGCACGCCCAACGCCGAGCGGCTCAACCCGACCCAGCAGACCCACGGCTTCGCCTCCAGCTTTTCCTGGGGTTATCGCGTGCTGGCGCAGTTCGAGTACGACAACCTGTTCTGGGATCTCAACTTCAAGCCCTCGATCCAGTGGCAACAGGATGTTTCGGGCATCGCGCCGCAGCCGGTGCAGAACTTCATCGCCGGCACCAAGACCTTCGTCGTCGGCACCGCCATCGAAAGCGGCCAGCAGTGGAGCGGGCAGGTGTTCTACCAGGGCTCGACCGGTGGCCGCACGGTCAACACGCAGCGCGACCGCGACGTGATCGGCATGGCCATTTCCTACACCTTCTGAATTCGCAATACAGGCAGCGGCACCTCACAACGTTCGCGCATCAGCGG
The DNA here is from genome assembly GCA_903970595.1 of Verrucomicrobiota bacterium. GTDB lineage: Bacteria > Pseudomonadota > Gammaproteobacteria > Nevskiales > Nevskiaceae > Nevskia. Next base: position 62 of record CAJCJI010000129.1, on the reverse strand, counting down.
CACACAGGAGACAGCTTCATGAACAGGAAACAGTGGGTGGCATTGGCGGCCGGGGCGGCGGG
>CAJCJI010000128.1 GCA_903970595.1 Verrucomicrobiota bacterium | reverse complement strand
TGGCCGGTGCGCGCCCTGCTGGTGCTGACCTGCACCGGCGTCAGCTTCGCCCACGGCTCCAACGACGGCCAGAAGGGCATGGGCCTGATCATGCTGATCCTGATCGGCATCGCGCCGGTGGCCTTCGCGGTGGACCTGGGCGTGAGCGCCGACACCCTGCAGCGGATCGAAGCCAGCGCCAGCAGCATCCAGGCGTCACTGGCGCCGGAAGGCAGTACGCTGCCGGACGAGGATACCGCGCGCAAGGCGCTGACCCAGTTCCTGAAGAAGAAGCAGGATGACGCCGGCACCGTGCCGGCGCTGGCGAAGATCAACAGCGACGTGGCCGGCGGCCTGCAGGGCGTCAAGAGCCTGGCCGACGTGCAGCCCGAGAAGCGCCGCGACATGCGCATGCAGCTCTACCTCGTGACGGAAACCCTGAACCGCCTGGACAAGGCCGGCAAGCTGCCGGCCGGCCTGAACCACGACACCGTCAGCAAGTACACCGGCGACCTGAAGAAGACCACCACCTTCATCCCGGTCTGGGTCAAGGTGTCGGTGGCCCTGGCGCTGGGCCTGGGCACCATGATCGGCTGGAAGCGTATCGTGGTGACGGTGGGCGAGAAGATCGGCAAGGCGCACCTCACTTATGGCCAGGGCGCTTCGGCGGAGCTGGTGGCCTTCGCCACCATCGAAGCGGCGGACGTGCTCGGCCTGCCGGTGAGCACCACGCATATCCTCTCGTCCGGCATCGCCGGCACCATGGTGGCGAACAAGTCCGGCGTGCAGGGCGACACCATCCGCAACGTGCTGCTGGCCTGGGTGCTGACCCTGCCGGTGTGCGTGCTGCTCGGTGCCATGACCTTTGCCGCGGGCCTGTTCCTGGTGTTCCGCGTGCTGGGCATGCATTGAGTTAGCGGGATTGTTCGACTCCGCGCGGGTCCGCGGCAGAAAAAGCGCCGCGGATTCGCTGCGGCCGGTATGCTATCCCCCAATCTGGGCGAAACGGGATACGGCGGCATGGGGAGCGGCACCGGCTTTTCACGGACTTTGCGGCAAGCTTCCCTGGGCGCCGCCGCAGCCTGCTGCCTGGCGCTGGCCGCCCTGGGGCTCGGCGCCTGCGGCCTGTTCGGCCCCGGATCGGATACGGCGGTGGAGCCGGTCGAGGTCGAGCCCGCGGAACCGGACATCGAGCGGCTGAAGCTGCTGGACTCACAGCATATCGACAACCGGCTGCTGGTGGTCACACTGCAGACCTCTGCCCTGGCGGAGCCGACACGGGTGCAGATCCTGCTGCCGGACCTTTACGACACCGCCCCGACCCGGCGCTTTCCTGTGGTGTACCTGCTGCAGGGCGCGATCGACGACTATACGGCCTGGGTCCGCGAAGGCCACGCCGAGGCGATCACCGCCGGCTACCCGATGATCTTCGTCATGCCGGACGCCGGCAATGACGGTTTCTACAGCGACTGGTTCAACGGCGGCGCTTTTGGCCCGCCGCGCTGGGAGAGCTATCACATCGATCAGCTCGTGCCCTGGATCGATGCGCACTACCGCACCCTCGCCTCGCGGCGCGGACGGGCCATCGCCGGGGTTTCGATGGGCGGCTTCGGCGCGGCAAGCTACGCCGCCCGCCACCCCGACCTGTTCGCGGCGGTGGTGAGCTTTTCCGGACTGGTCAACAGCAACACCCTGCCCGACCAGAAGACCATTCCGGAGAAGGTGTTCGGCCCGCGCGCCAGCCAGGAAGTGCGCTGGCGCGGCCACAATCCCTGGGATCTGGCGGGCAACCTGCGCGGCATGGACGTGAGCCTGTACACGCGCAACGGCCTGCCGGGCAAGGACTGGCTGGGCCTCGACCCCGCCGAGATCATCGTGCACCAGCAAAACGTGGACCTGCACCAGCAGCTGCTCGCCGAGAACGTGCCGCACCACTGGGACGACCATGGCGCCGGCCCGCACAAGTGGCCGACCTGGCAGGAGGACCTGACCGAAGTGCTGGTGCACCTGGCGGAGGTGTTTGCCGCTCCGCCCCCGGACCCTTCTCCGGTGTCGTTCAAGGCCATCGAGCCGGATTACCGCATCTACGGCTGGCACGTGGTGCTGGAGCGCCCGGTGCTGGAATTCAGCGCGCTGCGGGACGCGGACGCGCACGGCTTCAGCCTGAGCGGCAGCGGCAGCGCCATCGTGACCACCCCGCCGGTGTATACCCCGCACACCGAATATGCACTGACGATGGACCTGGGCGCCGGCCCGCAAACGAGCCATCTGCGCAGCACGGCCAGCGGACGCCTCGCCATCCACGTACCGCTGGGTCCGGTCAATCCGTATCAGCAGTACACGGAGGCGGCAAAGAGCGCGGGCGGCAACAAGGAGTATGTCGCCAAGGTCACCATCAGGCCGGTTCCGGGAAGTGCCGCCAAGGAAGCTCCGGCCGGCAGCCGCTGAGCGGCGGTAGAAGGAGCGCGATGCGGCTCTCGGCGCAGCACATCCTGAATGTGGTGGAGCCGCTGATTTACGGCGCGCGGGCGCGGCGCGTATGTGTGGGCGCGCTGCTGCTGGGTACGCTGTTGCTGCTGTGGCAGGCGGCGCAGATCCGGCCGAGGGCGGAATACGAAAACTCGCTGCCCCTGGGGCATCCCTATATCCAGGTGTTCAAGCAGTACCAGGCGGATTTCGGCGGAGCCAATACGGTACTGGTGGCGCTGCTGCAGAAGCCGGGCACCGCGCCTGACATCTACAACGAGAAATTCCTTGCCGAGCTGAAAGCCGCCACCGAGGAAGTGTTCTTCATGGCCGGCATCGACCGCGCCCACGTCTCCTCCATCTTCACGCGCAATGTGCGCTACCTGGAGGTGGTGGACGGCGGCTTCATCGCCGGCGACGTGATCCCGGCCGAGTACGCTCCGACACCGGAGATGTTCGCCCTGATCCGGCGCAACGTGGCCAAGGCGCAGGTATTGGGCAGCCTGGTGGCCAAGGATCAGCGCGGCGCCATGATCTCGGCCGAGGTGCTGGAGCATGACCCGGTCACGGGCCGGAAGATCGACCCGGTGGTGCTGGCGCATACGCTGGAAGACGATGTGCGCGGCCGCTTCACCAGCCCGAAAAAATATGTCTATCGCCTGAAGCGCGCGGTGGCGCCATTCGTGGCCGGCGAAGCGGTGGCGGAAACTTTCGAAGCGCCGGACTGGACACTGTGGTTTCGCAGCATCGAGGCCGGGCGCAAGCAGGCTGACGGCAGCATGGAGCGCCAGAGCCTCAGCGGACGCGACCTGACCGTGGAGGCACAGGACAATCCGCAATACAACCCGGACATCGCCGTCCACATCATCGGCTTTACCACCGTCACCGGCGACGTCACCGATGCCGCGCTGCAGGTGATGCTGTTTTTCGGCCTCACCGTGCTGGCGACCATGCTGGCCCTGTGGTGGTACCTGGGCAGCCTGCGCCTGGCTCTGCTGCCGCTGTGCTGCTCGGTGGTGGCGGTGATCTGGGAGTTCGGGCTGCTGCATGCGCTCGGCTACGGCGTGGACCCGTTTGCCATCATGGTGCCGTTCCTGGTGCTGGCGGTCTCCACTTCGCATGGGGTGCAGTACGTCAATACCTGGGCGGATGAGGTGGTGCGGGGCAGCGACGCATTTGAAGCCTCGCGTGCGACTTTTCGCCGCCTGTTCATCCCCGGCAGCATCGCCCTGCTGACCAACGTCGCCGGCTTCCTGACCATCTACCTGGTGCCGATCGGCAGCGTGCGCGACATGTCGATCAACGCCTGCCTGGGCATGTTCGCAGTGATCGTCACCAACAAGGTGATGATGCCGATCTGGCTGTCGCACCTGGGCGTGGCCAAGGTCGAAGCCTTCCGCCGAAGGCGCCTGGCCAAGATCGACGCCGGCGACCGGCTGTGGCGCGCCCTGTCCCGCGTCACCGAGCGGCCAGCGGCGGCGGCGCTGGTGCTGCTGTCGCTGCTGGTGCTGGGGGGCTCCTGGGTCATCCAGTCGCAGCGCATCGTCGGCGACGCCACCACCGGCGTGCCGGAGCTGCGGCCGGACTCGCGCTACAACCGCGACTTTGCCGCCGTCACCGGCAACTTCTCCATCGGCACCGATATCCTCAAGCTGATCACCGAGACCGCGCCGGAGGCCTGCGCGCAGTACGAAACGCTGCAGCAGATCGACACCTTTGCCTGGCGCATGCAGAACGTGGACGGGGTGCAGTCGGTGAAATCCATCGCCACGGTGGTGCGCCAGGCCTACCTGGGGCTGATGGACCTGGAGCCCAAGTTCGGCGTGCTGCCGCGCAACGGCAATGTGCTGTCGTTGATCAACCAGGACATCCAGACCAGTTCCGGGCTGCTGGACTTCCACTGCGAGGCGATGCCGGTGTTCGTCTTCACCGCCGACCACCGCGCCGCCACCATCGCCCGCGTGATCGACGCCGCCAAGCGCTTCAATGCGCGCAACGCCGACGAGTTTTACGCCGCCCATGCCGACGCCAGTCCCTCGGCCTGCGCGGCGCGCACCGCCCTGCGCCGCCAGTTCGGCCTCAGACGCGAGGCCTTGCAGCGCTATGCCGACACGCAAAAAGCCAGGGGCGCGTCCGACGAGAAGATCGACGCCGAGCCGCAGGCCCGGCTGCTGAAGCAGGCGGCGGACGCGGCCGCGGCGCAATACCAGGAACAGGCCGCGATGAGCTGCCCGGCCAACTTCGCCATCGGCTCCGGCAACATCGGCGTGATGGCGGCGGCCAACGAGGTGGTGCAGGCCAAGGAGCTGGTGACGGTGCTGGCGGTGTACGCGGTGATCGTGCTGCTGGTGCTGGCGTCTTACCGCTCGCTGGCCGGCCTGCTGGCGATCTGCATCCCGCTGTTCATGGTGTCGATCTTCGCCAATGCGCTGATGGCGGTATTCGGCATCGGCCTGAAGGTCGCCACCCTGCCGGTGGTGTCGCTGGCCGTGGGGGTGGGCGTGGACTACGGCATTTACATCTACGATGTGCTGCAGCACAAGGTGCGCGAGGGCCTGGACCTGCGCGAAGCCTATTTCCAGACCCTGCACCAGACCGGCAAGGCGGTGATCTTCACCGGCCTGTGCCTGGCCGGCGGCGTCTCCGCCTGGCTGTTCTCCGAGCTGCAGTTCCAGCGCGACATGGGCAAGCTGCTGGTGTTCATGTTCAGCGCCAACATGCTGGGGGCTGTGCTGCTGTGCCCGGCATACTACAGGTTCCTGGTGCGCCTGCCCGGCAGCAAATAGCTCAAAAGCAGCTTTGTTGCCGGCTCGCCGGGGTCGGCGGGTGTATTGCAGCAGGACTGGTGCTAACCTGATGCCGGTCTTTTAGGCTGCCGCATCCAACCCGGATGTATTGAACAGGAGCAAGACCATGAATAGCCAATCGGCAGAACCCGCCGCGCCAAAGGTCGGGCCGGTGCCGCAGGGCATGCGCACCGTGACGCCGCACCTGATCTGCGCCGGCGCCGCAGCCGCCATCGAGTTCTACAAGAAAGCCTTCAATGCCCTCGAAGAGGTGCGGATGCCGGGGCCGGGCGGCAAGCTGATGCATGCGCAAATCCGCATCGGCGATTCGGCGGTGATGCTGGTTGACGAATCCCCGGAACGTGGGGTCTTCGCGCCGCAGCCTGGGAAGGGCTCGCCGGTGTGGATCCATCTGTATGTTGCGGACGTCGATGCCTGCGTCGCCCAAGCCGTGGCCGCCGGTGCCGTGGTCACCATGCCGCCGACAGACATGTTCTGGGGCGACCGCTATAGCCAGCTGCACGATCCTTTCGGCCACCACTGGAGCGTCGCCACGCATATTCGCGAGGTGACGCCGGACGAGATGCGGCAGGCGATGAAGCAAATGGGCGGATAGGGTCCCCGGCCCGGAAGGAGAGTAATCGCGCACGTTCCGGGCTATGTTTCCATGTGACAAGTGGCCGGGGGCGCACAGGTGGCAAATGCATGAGTGCGCATGCACCTCACCGCCGCGCATCCGTAATCCGGCTTAACCCGCCTCCGAAACAGCCTCGATGCGCCCGGCGCGGATCGCCTTGCGCAGCAGGGCGTGGTCGCGCTCGGACTGGTCGGCATAGAGGACGGCGAACGCGCTCAGCGCATCCTCGAAGGCTTCTCCCGAGCCCAGGTAGCCGGACAGCATCACGGCATCGGCGGAACGCGCGTGCGCGCGCGCCAGGGCCCAGCCGCAGGCCTTGGCATAGTTGCGCATGTTCGGCGGCTGCATGCCTTCGATGACCGGCTTGACCTTCACGTCGCGCAATTGCCGGATGTAGAAACAACGGCCGTCGTCGCCCTGGGTCCAGCCGAGGAACAGGTCGCTGGCGGTCTGCATGATCTGCTGGCCGATGACCACGCGCTGGGCGTGGTTGGGATAGGGGCTGATGCCGGCGTAAGGCTCCATCACCGAGGACATGGCCTGCTTGTACTGCAGGAACAGCGAGTCGCCGTTGCCCGACATGAGCAGGATCACGCCGCATTCGGTCCCGACGCTGCCGACCCCGACCACCTTCATCGCCACGTCGACCACGCGGTAGCGCTCCAGCAGCAGGCGCCGCGCCGGCGGCAGCGAGTCGAGGTAGCGGCCGATGGCGTGCATCACCTCCTCGCGGTAGTGCCGGTCCTTCTGCAGGTCCTCGGCGTGGAAGATCAGCGGCGGATCGTCGCTGATGCGCGGCTGGTCGCCGCGGATGTAGGTGAGCTTGGCCAGCTCGTGCGCATGCGCGGTCCGGCTGATGGCCTGGTCGATCTTGTCCTGGTCGAAGTAGCCGAACTCCTCGCCGTCGCCTTCCTCGATCAACTGCTCCAGGTCGATGGACGCGTACCAGGCCTCCAGCACCGACATGCCGGCGAAGCCCGCCATCCTCTTGCGATAGGCGCGCGCCGCCCACCAGGCCATCTCGAGGCTTTCGTCGTCGTCGAAGCCGTTGGAGCGCCCGGCCAGGACGAAGCTGGCAGCCAGGCGCTTGACATCCCATTCCCAGAAGGAGACCGCGGTCTCGTCGAAGTCGTTGATGTCGAACACCAGCTTACGCTCGGGCGTGGCGAAGCCGCCGAAGTTGAGCAGGTGGCAGTCGCCGCAGGCCTGCAGCTTGACCCCGGTCATCGGTGTGCCGGCGAGGTCGTGCGCCATCACCGCTGCGGCGCCGCGATAGAAAGTGAACGGCGACACCATCATGCGGCCGTAGCGCAGCGGCAACAGCTGCTGCAGCCGCCCCTTGCTGGATGCGACCAGCAGGGCGATCGGGTCGGTGCGCTTCGGCGGCGCCTTCCACTGGCCGTGGGAGCGCCGCGGACAGCGGTCGCGCAAGGCCTTGCCGGCCGCCAGACGGTCCTCCACCGGCAGCAAGTAGGGCTGGTGCGGATGCGGCTCCGGCGCCTTGCGTGTGTTCTTCATCCCTGCCGTTTTCCTGGGTTCATGGCGCGTCAAGATACACCGACCGGCCTCCGCAATGCTGGGCCCGGCAGGTTCCGGCGCTACACTAGCCGGACGATCAATGGACGGCCAGCCTGGCGCCCGTATTGCAAGGAGCACCGGTGGCGCCATCCCATCCTGTCGCCTGGATCACCCATCCCGCGTCCCTGCGCCACAGCATGGGCGAAGGGCATCCCGAGTGCCCGCAGCGATTGCAGGCGATCGAGGAACGCCTGCGCGGCGGCGGCCTGCTCGGGCGCATGCAGCAGGTGGAGGCGCCCGCCGCAACCGTGGATCAGTTGCTGCGGGTCCACGATAGCGCGCACATCGAGCGTGTGCTGCAGGCCGACACTTCGAGCGGCCTGGTCTGGCACGACCCGGACACCGCCCAGGGACCGGACACCGCCGCAGCCGCCCTGCATGCCGCCGGCGCCGGGGTGAAAGCGGTGGAACTGGTGCTGGCGGACCAGGCGGAACTGGCATTCTGCGCGGTGCGCCCGCCCGGTCATCACGCCGAGCGCAGCCGCGCCATGGGTTTCTGCTTCTTCAACAACATCGCCGTAGCGGCCGCTCACGCGCTGGCCCACGGCCTGGAGCGCGTCGCCATCCTCGATTTCGACGTGCACTACGGCAACGGCACCGCCGACATCTTCGCCGGGGACGGCCGGGTGCGGTACTACTCGACTTACCAGCACCCGCTCTATCCCTACTGGGAAGGCCTGCTGCGGCCCTTCCTCGGCGCCAGTGTCATGGCCGCATGAAAGGCCGCATCCGGCCATGACGTCTGGCTTCCACCTGTCCAGTCAGACACTGCTGCTGGCGGTGCATCTGCCGCTGGCCATCGGCACGGCGACGCACGCCCTGCTGCACAAGCGCGACCCGCGCGCGGCCTGGGGCTGGATCGCGGTGTGCTGGCTGTTTCCGGTGGCCGGCGCCATCCTCTATTACCTGTTCGGCGTGAACCGGGTGCAGACCAAGGCGCGGCGCGTGTTCGGCAGCGAGTTGCCGGACACGGTGCTGCCCTGCCCGGACCGGTCGCCGGGCATCGCCGGCGCCGATCCGGAGGAGGTGCGCGAGCTGGTGCGGCTGGGCTGGGCCATGTCCGGGCGCCAGCTGCTCGGCGGCAACCGCATCGATCCGCTGCACGACGGGGACCAGGCCTACCCGGCCATGCTGGAAGCCATCGCCCAGGCCCGCCGCACGGTGCATTTGTCCAGCTACATCTTCCGCGACGATCCGGCGGGGCAGCGCTTCGCCCAGGCGCTGCAGCAGGCGCAGCAGCGCGGGGTGGAGGTGCGGGTGCAACTCGACGGCCTGGCGGACTTCCTCTACCGTCCGCGGGGCAGCCGCCTGCTGCGCCGGCACGGCCTGCGCCCGGCGCTGTTCCTGCCGCTGCGGCTATGGCCGCCGATGCTGCATGTGAACCTGCGCAATCACCGCAAGCTGCTGGTGGTGGACGGGCAGACTGCCTTCACCGGCGGCATCAACATCCAGCAGGGGCACCTGGCCGGAGCGGACGGCGTGCCCAAGATCACCGACCTGCACTTCCGCATCCGCGGCCCGCTGGCGCAGCAGCTGGAGCAGGTGTTCCTGGCCGACTGGTCCTTCGCCGCCGGCCAGCCGGCGCCGGACGAACCGGAGGCCGCCCAGGTCGGAGGGGAAAGCAATCAGGGCGACCATGCCAGCCGGGTCATCACCGAAGGGCCCAACGAGGACATCGACCGCCTGGTGATGGTGCTGATCGGCGCCCTGGCTACCGCGCACGAGCGGGTATGGTTCATGACCCCCTACTTCCTGCCGCCCTCGCCCCTGGTGGGCGCGCTGCAGTCCGCGGCCCTGCGCGGCATCGACGTCAGCATCGTGATGCCGCAGCGCAGCGACCAGCCCTGGATGGACTGGGCCACCCGCCACATGCTGCGCCACCTGCTGCGGCGCCAGGTGCGCGTCTACCTGCGTCCCCCGCCCTTCGCCCATACCAAGCTGCTGGTCGTCGACGACTGGTACGTGCAGTTCGGCTCCGCCAACCTCGACACGCGCAGCCTGCGCCTGAACTTCGAGCTGATGGTGGAGAACTTCGGCGAGCCGCTGGCCGCCGCCATGGCGGCGCACTTCAGCCAGGTGCGCGACGCCAGCCGGCCCGCCGCGCTCAAGGATTTGGACGCCCGGCGGCTGCCGGCGCGGTTTCGCGACGCCCTGTGCTGGCTGTTTTCGCCCTATTTGTAAGGTTCGCGGTTCAGACTTCGTTCAGCTTGTCCGGGTTATGTTCGCCCCACCGGACATCAGGGAGTTGAAGTCATGGATTTTGTGCGTCCCGTTTTAACCGCGTCGCTTGCAGCCGGCGGATTGCTGCTGGCCGGCTGCGGGCATGACAACTGGTATTCCAACGCCGACCCCTCCGGCGTTTACGAAGGCTCGCTCACGGATACCGTGACCCAGCAGACCACGCCGGTCGTCGCAGTCATCGACGAAGCGGGCAACGGCCGCATCATGGCGCAGAACGGCACTTACTACGCCATGAACAATGACATCTATACCAACGGCAACGGCGTTTATGCACAGTATGTTGCGTATTCCGGCACCGGCAGCAGCGTCGCGGGATCCCTCAGCGGTCAGCTTCAGAACGATGGCGCGCTCCTGGACGCGACGCTGACCGCCACCGGCAGCGATACCCTGTCCGTGACGCTGAATTTCGACAATGTCTACTACACGCCGTCGTCCCTGCCGACCCTGCAAGGTGCCTGGGCCTATACCAGCAGCAGCTTCAGCCTGAACCTCAGCATCCAGCCGACCGGGGCTTTCAGCGGCACCGACTCCAACAACTGCAGCTACAACGGCTACTTCAACCTGGTCGACCCGCAATTCGACGCCTATACCGAAAACTTCACCCTGACCTGCGGCAGCACGACCACGCAGTATTTCGGCCAGGCGTACTACGTTCCTTCCACGACCTCGACCAGCAGCACGGGTACCACCACCACGCCGGCCGAAATCAATTTCCTGGCGGACGACAACAACGGACATTTTGTCTCAGCGCTGGTCCAATACACCGGAGCGGTGCCCGCTTCGGCCGCGGTACAGTAGGTCGAGGGCGCATGAGCGATCCGGCAGCCATGAACAACGTCAAAGCCAAGCGCAACCTGTTGGAGGAACTGGCCGCGGGGTTTGACGCGCTTGCGGCGGAAACCGCCGTCAAGCTGACGCGGCGCACCCACATGGTCGAGTATCAGCCGCCGCCGGAGATCTCCGCCGCCGAGCTGGTACGCGTGCGCGAGGGCCTGCACCTGTCGCGGGCCCTGTTCGCCAACTTCCTGCGGACCAACGTGCGCACGCTGGAAAACTGGGAACAGGGACGGGCCAAGCCCAACGCCCAGGCCGTACTGCTGATCAAGCTGGTGGAAGAATTCCCCGACACGGTGCATCGTCTCGCGGCGATCTGATGCAGGTTGCGAGGTCTTTCGAGTACATAGAGGTTGTCGGGATTGCGCAAAGGCAGAGGAGCTGATCGCTCGGTTCCATCCCGGTTGGCAAGCTTCAAACCGCCTCGCTCCACTCGCTCAAGTGGGCGCGAATCCAGTCGGCATCCAGCCTCTCCTGTTCCAAGCAGTTGCCGCCATGGCGACCTTCGAGGAGGTCGCGATACGTCTCGATCTCCGCCGCGGTCAGGCCTTCAGGGATGCTGGGATTTGGATCGACCAGACTCACCATGCGCGAGGCGTGTTTGATCAACGTGGACTGGTCCATCATCAGGGCTTGCACGTGAGCCTGGTTTCGGCGGGCGTTCGCCAAGTAGTGGAGGCCCCAGGTGTCTAGGTCGCCCCAATAGCCAAGCTGCCGATCAACCAGCCAAGGCGCCCGGGTCCAGCCAACATTTGCGCCGCCGCCGATGATGGCGACGGTGTCCATGATCTGCGGCAGGGCGTAGCCTGAAGCGTTGTTTTCGACGACCAGTACCCGCTTGCCCGGTAGTGGGGTCTGGCTCAGCGTCTCGCTGGTCAACTGCATTTGCGCCAGGCCACCAAACTGGGCGCGCAACTCCTCGCAAAGAATGCGAACGATAAGCCAACTCCTTGGGGATTCCTGGCAGTCCAGCCAGCGCAGAAGACCGCCCGATTGGCGCACGGCACCTTGGTGCTGATGATCGGCTAGATCAGTGAGCAACAGTAGATTCTGTTCGATGAACTTTGTATCCAGGCCGGTCAGTGGAAGAGCTCGGAGGTAACCACCCCGCCCTAATCCCGGCGTAAGCTGCCGCAGCGCCACCGCAAGCCGTGCGCCTTCCTCGGGATTCAACGCCTCCAAAGAGGTTAGGTTCCGGATGAGTGCCGGCTCTAGATTTGGACTCAGGCTGCGCAGAGGCTGAAATACCGATTCCCAATGCCGATGACGCGCCTCCGCATCGGGGCCCAGGAAAGCCACGAGTTCGGGAAAGCTATTTAGTACTAGCTTGACGGGCAAGTCCTGCCGATCGACCTGGGGCAGCTTACGGCTTTCATATTCCACCCTGCCCGGCCCGGGCCAGGCGCGCCAAGCCGCCGTGTAAGCCTGGAAGTGCGAGATGGCTTCAATGGCCTCGCGACCTGTCGGCGGCTTGAGATTTACCTTTATGGGGAATTCGCGGCAACCTGCGAGCCGGTCTCTCAGATTAGCGGGACGCTCCCACTCCAACCCCAGCAGATGCTGACGCACCGCACCGGGCAGCACACCCCATCTGGTCATGACGTACTAGACTGCAGCGTCACACCCACCAGCGCAGCCTCAGCACGCGGCCGGGTCCCGGCCCGCTCGGCGAGTTGCCGGTCAATCTCTTCCCAGGTGACCTGGCAGAGACGGCTCTCGTGGCGCTCCTGGTCGCGCTCGGCGATCAGCAGGGAGCGGGCGGATTCGCGCGCCAAGTTGAGATTTTTGAAGGGCGTGATCAGATTAATGTGGATGTGCAACTCGCGAAACACCTTGAGCACGCGGCGACTCACCGCTTCCGCGGTATTAGAGAACGCCTCGTCGAGAAACACGGTGCAATAGATCGGCTTGGTGGAGCCGTTGGGGGTGAGCACGTAGGCCAGGCTAGCAGCGACGATGGTGCCGGCGAATGCCTCCTTCTCGCCGCCGGATTTGCCGCTGGAGGACGCCAGCACGTCGCGCACCTGCCCTGTCACCATCATCACCTCCTCCGCCAGGAAGGACAAGCGGTAGCGCGGATCCAGCAGGCGCTGGCTCTCTTTGGTGTAGGCGCTGGCCTGGCTGATGGCCTTCTCCAGAATATCGACCACGGCCTTGAGCCCCGCGAAACGGGCTTCGTGATCCTCGCTGGTGGAGGCTTGCATCGCGGCGAGCAGAAGGCGATTGAATTCGCGCACATGCTCATACTCGTCCGTCTCCGCCTTAAGCCGCAGGTAAGTCCCCTGGCGGAACTCTGTGCGCTTCAGCACCTCGTTAATTGTATCGATGCGGTCGCGAATCTCTTCCAGCTCGTTGACGATTTGCGAGCGGATGCCGGCCAAGGACTGCGTGGTGTGCTTGTTCAAGCGGTTACGGAATTGCTCTACCAGCTTGGGCAGGCCTTCCCGCTCGATGTGCTCCAGACGCTCGATATAGGTTGGTAGGTCAGCGATGGCGGAACCCCACTCCGCCGTGATGGTCTGCCACTCTGGCCGGTTGCGATAAGCGCTCATGATGCCCACGGCGCGCTGGCTGGCAGTGGTATAGCGCCCGCGAGCCTTGCCCAAGTCCTCCTCGATGGCCCCGCGCTCCTCGCTCTCGGCCTCCACAATCCGTCCCAAGATGCTTTCATCCAAGGCGCCAACTCGGCCGACCAAGCGCTGCTCAACGACGGGATCGATTCCGGCGGCCGCCACATGGCCAGCCTGATCGCGCTTTCTCTCGGCATCTTCCAGGCGGGTGGTGATGGCCCCCTGCAACTTGAGTTTCTCAGCACGCTGCTGCCGAACCTTGTCCAGATGTTGCTTGGCGGCCTCCCAGCGCCTGTTCGCCTCGGCCAGGTTGCCGCCATCTTCCTCGATGACCTTGACGTTCCGGTCAGCTTCTCGCAGCAGATGCCGCGCCCGTTCCAGATCGATCTCGTTCCACTCGAAGGCCAGGAGATCGGACCATAAGCGAATCTCCTTGTCGGTCGCGTTCATAGCGGCGCGGGCCTGATCCAGGGCTGCCCTCCGCTCTTGGACTTTGTCCTTCAGCTCGTTGACCTGGCCTTTCAAGAGCGCCAAGCGGCGGGCATTTGAATAGCCGAGGGACCAGTCCTCGTCGATCCGCCTTTGATCATTCTTTTCGAATCGGCCGGACTCACGATGGATCAAGCCGGCCTGCGTCATGGAAAACGGGGTGCTGTCCAGTATCTCGGTGCTCGCCACGCAGCTGAGGTCATACCGCGCCAAGAAGTGCTTGAGCCAATCACGATACCGATGTTCCCGCCATTCCAGCTTGCGCAGGAAACCATCGTCTTTGAACCGGGCACCGGTCTTGACGTCCTTTGCAACCTGCGCGCGGAAGAGGATGCCCAGGTGGCGGCTATTCGCCCAGCGCGTCACCAGCGGGTAGAGGTTCTCGGGCACCACGAGGGTGGTGCGCAAACCGCCGAGCGCACGCTCGATTGCTCCCTGCCAGGCACGCTCTCCGTTTCTCACCTCCAACAGTTCGCCAATGAAGAGCAGCTCTTGCCGTTCCACATTCAGTACTTCCGCCAGCTCGTCGCGCCGATCCTGATAGTGAGGGTGAATCGAAGAGTCCGGGCGCCGTTCCACATCTGCCAACTCAGCCTGAAGCCCCTTCAAGCGCTCCTGGGAATTACTGTATTCCGCGGAAACGGCACCGAACCGATCCTGCGCATCCTTCTTGCGAGACTCAAAATCTGCCTCCGCCTTTCGGCCGCGCTCCTGGTTGGCAAGGAACGAAGGCTCCAGCAACTTGTCCTCCAACTGCAGTTGACGTGCCAAATCTTGGTATTGGGAGGCCGCTACCGTTACAAGTTCCAAGCGCTCCTTAGCCTTCTGCCGCTCGCGCTTGAGGTCTTCCAGACGGTTGCCGCCGGCCTGGAGGTAGTCGGCATGGCGGGCCTCAACGCCCGTCTCGCCATCCTCCTCCGCGCGCTTGAGCTGGATGACGGCCGTGTTGACCGCTTCCAGTTCAGCCCCAATGGCCTGCCCCCGTGCATTCCACAGCCGCTGCGCCTGCATAGCGAAGTACACCGGCAGGCCCCGCAAGTCTGCCTCGAATGCCTTGCGCTCGGCATCAGCGGCGGCCATGTCCTGCTGGACCGCCGGGAGCGAAGCCAGCATTTGCTGCTGCAGCCGCGCATCCACCAGCTCGTTGTGCGTAGCGACTAGGTCGCCGAATTCGGCCACCGCATGACGGGCGGCCTCGCGCACCTTGCTGGGCTCAAGCACAAAGTCACGGATCAAGGCCGTGAGGTCGTCGACCTTCTTCAGACCAAGGGCCCGGGCCAGCAAGGCTGGCGCGTTCTCGTTATGCATGTACAGCACATTCCGATAACACTCCTGGTATTCCGAGAAGTGCTCGAAGTGCTGCACCGCGTCGTCGCTGCGATAGCGCTGCTTCACAGCCCGCGACTGGCCCTTGTCGAAAGTCTCCAGAATTTCCTGCAGGGTCAGCTCGCGCCGGGCTACGAAGTGGAGGCGCTTCAAGTCCGCGAGAGAGTTAGAGGCGGTAGCGATCCACATCAGGGTGGCTAGGGTGAACTGTGCGCCATCGTCTCCGACGTATCCGGCGCACAAACCCGTCACCACGGCGCCGCTGCGCTTGGACTGTACCCGGGTCCGCGCACCGTCTTGCTCGCTGCCGAAACTGCCGCGGATGTACGAGATGACGGAGCGATCCGCCTTGTCGCCCTGGGCGGCGGCAACGTTGAAGGTCGCCTTGCCAGAGGGCAGCAGCAAAGCAATTAGGCCATCCACCAGGGTGGACTTGCCGGCGCCGTTGTCGCCGGTGATCAGGGTACCGTAAGCGTCGATCGACGCGATGTGCAGCCCGCAGAACGAACCCCAGTTGTGGACCGCCAGGGTCCGCAGTTTGATCTGGCCGTGCGGGAAGAGCGTGTCAAGGGTGGCAGAAGCCTCAGCCATCCTCGTCCTCCTCATCTTCGGAGTCGCCCGAGACGGAGACTCCACCCTCCTTGGCCAAGCGCATGTACTCCTGCCGCAGTCGCTCTAGCAGGTCAGCCTTCACAATGTAGCGGATCACAGGCGAAATCTCGTACCGGCTTTCCTCGCCACGAACGGAGCTGAGAATCTTGCGCTTCTTCATGGTCTCCAGCGCGCCGTTAAGCTTCTTGCGCGCGCTGGCGGTGGAGGTGGAAAGTGCCAGGAAGGGCATCAGCAGGGACTCGACTTGGTCGAAGTCAATGCGGATGCGCTGGTCGCCGGCGGTCTCCCGGTCCAGAAAGTACTTGCGCAGCACGATCAGCAGCAGGGTGTCGTACAGCGTCAGCATGGGCCGGACGATCAGAGCCGGCCGCTCTTCGTCGTCCTCGTCTGGGCTGCCTTCTACTTCGATCTGCAGTAGGAGCGCCAGGCCGGCCCTTTCGTCGATCTGCACGCGCAGGTACATGTCGGCCAGGTGATCGGTGATGGCGTTGCGGTGCGCACACAGTGCCTCGAAGACCAGCCGCCGCGTTTCCGCCATCACCACCCCCTGCCGCATCAACTCCACCAGAGCCCGCCGCGCCTCGGCCGGCAGGCGGCCGCGTCCGAAGACGGGCTCTTCGGATTGTTGAGGGACGGGGTTGGAGTCGGTCATAACGACAACTCCTCCACCCGATCCGGAAGCAATTCGGGCGTCAGCACATAGGTGGGTACCGTGGCCCGGAGCATCGCTCCGTCCCGGCCGCGGATCAGCATGGACTCAGTGCTCTCTTCGCGTGCTGCCTGGACCGCTTGAGCGACCCGCAAGCAGGCCACCAGCTCCTCCAGTCCGGCAATGACGGGCCGCTTGGCGATCAACTCACCCAAGGTCATCGTGCCGTGGGTTGAAACAAGATCGATCATCTCGGCAGCGACTTGCAGAACCTTTACCGTCTCCAAGTGATCCAGCACCGAGTCGCCCGGCATGCCAGAACCCGGGTCCGCGGTTACCGTGCCGATCTTCAGCGACTCCTCCGGCAAGCGCAGCCTCAGGCTTTCCACCGACCAAAGCTCGGCCCGGCCAATCGGGAGCGTGATGGAGGTGCGGGCGTTGGGAGATACCTCGCCATTGCGCAACTCGACCGCCATGCGCTCCAGATCCACCAGCAGCCGTGCCACCGCCCGGTTCTCCTTGAACTCGCTACTTTCGACGTAGGCGCGCAGGCTCTCCTCCGCGCGGCGGCGCACGGAAAGGACCCGCTCACTCTCCCGGCCCAGCTCCCGCACCAGACGCAATAGGAACTGGCGCTCATCCGCATGCAGGCTCTGGGAGACGGGCCGGTCCAGGATCGCCCGCAGCTGCTCCCGGAATTCGGTGGATCGGTTATCGTCACTGAGCAGCTGGAAGAACCCCTCGAAGGCCCTGCCCGCTTCGGTGTCCGCCAGCATGTTTTCCTGGTGCAAGAGGTTGGCCAGCACATCCCCGCGGCGGCTGTCGGCTTGGATCATCTGGACGCGCAGGTCCTGGTCGAGCCGGCGGATATCGTCCTCCATCCGCCGGAAGTCTCCGGTGAGCACGGAAGCAAGCTGGTAGACCTCGCGTAGCCGCTCGTACTGCTGCGGAACCGGCAATTCGACCACCACGCCGGCCCGCAAGTCATCAATCTCGCGCTGCAGAGCCTGCTGCTGCGCCTCCAATGCCCGAATGCGTACATCTGCATTCGGGCTCATGGCGATGGCCAGGTCCCTGACCGCGTCCTGGACAATACGAAGATGGGAAGCCGTTGCACCGCGCTCACGCCGATCCAGCCCCTTGACGAAGCGCAGAGCGAGCTCGCAGGCATCGGTCCGCAGCAGAATATCGTCGTGCTCCCGCAGCCAGCCGGCGTGTATCCACTGGCGCAGATAGGTGGCAGCGCTCTCCTGGACGTCGGCGCCGGCCTCCTTCCAACGCGGCAACTCTGTCTCCAGAGCTACTTTTGCCCGCGGAAACGGCACTTCAGCCGTTTGCTCGAACAGGTCGGCCAGGAAGGAGAGTGTCAGGATGGCGTTGTTTGCCGCCAGCAGGCGCCAGGCGGCATGATCCAGGCGCAGTCGCGAAAACCGGGCGTGATACTCGGCAACACTCATCCCCTCCTCTCCAGCCCTCAGACGGACAATAACCACGCAACTGAAGCCGTCCCCCGGCCCCGTCATCCCTGAGTTGCGTCTATTCCCAGACTATATCGCAGATTATTCTAGGAATATCGGGTACTGAATCACACACGTGAAGACGCTCATCGCCATTCCGCTGAGCCTGTCAGCGGTATCATGCCGTTCTAGCAGAAACAAAGTCATCAGAATGGCCAGCATCAAAACCCGCTACGCGGAAGTCGTCCGGGCAAAGAAAGCTGAGTTTGAGCGCGCCTCCGCGGAAATTGCTGCACATCCACGCGCAAGGGATCTACTACGGCTGATCACCGTATTTCGGAGAGGCGCGCGCTGGAATGCGGTGTCGATACGTCCTTGCTCCAGATCCTGCTTGGCGACATGTGGCCTCTGCTCGTGGTTGATATAGAGGGTCTGCGGAGTCCGGTCCGCCAGATAATGCATCTTAGCAGAATAAGGTTCCTTACAGAACCATTATTTTGTTTAAAAGCTCTCAACAGAACTCTTATTTGCCAAACATAGGCCTTCATGCAATAGTAGCTCCTATGGGAACGTCTAAAGCAATTGAACGCTCCGATAGGAGCACTAAAATCCCAGAATTGCCCCTGGCAATTCCGGCGCGGCGTGCCATCGAGAAATTGGGCCGGGACGTGGCCCTGGCCAGGCGCCGGCGCCGTTTGTCACAGGCTTCCTTGGCAGAGCGCATGGGGGCCTCCTTGTCGACTTTGCGCCGCATCGAAAAGGGCGACACGCGGGTGCCGATCCATTTCTACGCGCGTGCCTTGCACGTATTCGGGGAAATCCAGGCCCTGGCGCAACTGCTGGACACCGCCCAGGACGAGATAGGCCTGACTTTGATGGATAGCCAGCTGCCGAAGCGCGTGCACGGCAAGACTGGTAAAGGCCGCTCCGGGGCGTTATGAACGCGGCTGCCGCCATCCGGCAGGAAGTGGACGTGTGCATCGGCCAGGCTGGAATCCACGTCGGCCGCCTCATCTACGTCCAGCAGGGTCGCCGCGAGAACGCGACATTCGCCTACGCCGAGCAGTGGCTACACGATCTCGATCGCTTTCGGGTCTCGCCGGACCTCGAGCTGGTCGCGGGATACCAATCCCGCCGTGCACCCTCGGCCGCGGATTCGACGTTTCATTTCGCCATCGCCGATACGGCGCCGGATGCCTGGGGGCGCAGGATTATCGCCCGCGATCATGCCAAGCAACGCAGGGCCAACCCTGCCCTGCCGCTCCTGACCGAGATGGACTGTCTGCTCGCCGTCGATGATTTCAGCCGCGTCGGCGCCCTGCGCCTGCGCGATGACGCCGGCGTCTATCGCCGAACCGTCGAGCCCGGCCGTCGCACGACGCCGCCTTTGATTGAGTTGCAACGCATGTACGAAGCCAGCCGCGCGGTGGAGCGAGGGCAAGAAACCACGGAAGATCTGCGCTATCTCCAGGGCAAGGGTACCTCCCTGGGGGGCATGCGCCCTAAATGCACCGTGCTGGACGAGAACGGCTGGCTGGCGATCGGCAAGTTTCCAAGCGTCAATGACACGCGCAGCGTGACGCGCGGCGAGGTTCTGGCCCTACGTCTGGCACAAACGGCGGGCATTGATGTCGCGGCGGCCCGCGTGGTTACGCTAGATGGGGCGCCGGTGGCGGTGATCCGCCGTTTCGACCGGGCGGCCGAGAACAGCCGGATCCCCTATCTCTCGGCGGCATCGATGCTTCAAGCGTCGCGCGAAGAAGAGCGCGCCTATGTCGAGATCGCCGACGCCATCCGTGCCCACGGAGCGGAACCGACCCGCGACACCCGTGAACTGTGGCGCCGCATGGTATTCAACCTGCTGATTACCAACGTCGACGACCATTTGCAGAATCACGGCTTCCTGCACGCCGGGAACGGATTCTGGCGGCTGGCACCGGCATTCGACCTCAATCCGTTTCCGGACAAGGTCCGCGAATCGAAAACTTGGCTGTCGGAGGAAGACGGTCCGGTCGTCGACATCCCGACCCTGCTGGCTCGCAGCAACTACTTTTCGGTTTCGGAAGATGAAGCGCTGACGATTCTCGGCGAGGTCCATCGGGCGGTGGCGGACTGGCGCCGCGTTGCAATCAGCGACGAGGTTGGGTTGAGGCAGCAGGAACTCGAGGACTTCGCACCAGCGTTCGAGCACGAACAGATGGAAGCAGCGAAGACGCTACTCGATCAGATCAACCGATAGAAAAGGGCATGTATCCAGACACCTGCCCTCCCACTTACATCCTCAAAGTACCCCCAAAATATCGGGGCTTTGAGTAGCCTTCGGTAGACAGGGAGAGACAACCGGAAATGAAAAACCCCACGATTCGCGGGGTTTTATCGTGAAACTGTGACGCTAGAAGACCTTAGTAGACGCACTGAGACAGACTTTTGGTGGGCGGAGGTCACTCGAATTGCGCGCTGCGGCGCAGCATTTACGGGCATTCTAGCCGACCAGCTACGTCCGATACCGTCAAAAATACCGTCACGCAGGGCTCTCTAGTGTCCTCGATTTACCGCGCCTCCGCCGAAATTTGCCGCAATGCCTTCTGAATATCTAGCCCCACGACTATCCACCGCCGCATGTCCCTTGAAATTTCCGGCAGTTTCAAATTTTAGTCCGCAGATTGGCTTAGGAGGATTTGGGTGGCTCCAATTTGCGGCCTCTCTCCACCCTGGCGGGCAGAACAAACAAGAACTGGGCGAGCGCAGTGGCAAACTCGATTACCTTGGCCGCGTCGGCCTCACTTGGTAGGGATGCGGACTCATCGGCATGCCGCTGGTCATTGGCATCAAGGCGGATTTCGTGTGCCCATGCGGCCATTTCTGTCGTGATTAAGTGAGCCTTTGCTGCGGCATCTATCCGGGCATTTAACCCTCCTTCCTTCAACCCTTTCTCTTTAAGCATGGCATCTACGGAGCTTGCAGTAAGCATCACCGCTCCGGCCGGCGCGTGCATGCTCGCAATTGCTTGAGAAAGAAATTCTCGCGCTCGCAAAGGTACCGTTTCAGCTACAGTTTTCGGCGATGGCCACAAATCAGTGATATCGCCCGAGATTTTTTGCGTTTGAATGTTGAATGGTGCGACTGCGAATGTGACGCCGCCACAATTAGAGCAACCGTATCCAGCCCAAAAACGGGCGTTCTGATTCGCATGATCCGTGCTCGTGAACTGCATTCGCTGCTGCATAGTCGGCTTGGCGACGCCACAATGCGGACACCGCTCCAGACTCAATATGTTTCCATGCTTCATTTTCGTTCATGCTCGATACAATCATCGCCAATTAAATGTGTCACCTTGACGCTGATCTGTGAACGTGGGGCCAATCCAACACATATGATTTTAAACAAAAATTTGTATTATGACCTGATCTGTAAAGATGATCGAGTCGCAGCCCAAAATAGGCAGTGCATATTACCTGCCCGTACGCCACCATCTAGAATTGTTAGCTCTGGCGCCCGCGATTGGCCGCTTTTAGTCTCCCGGCCGTCCGACGTGTCAGTTCCCCATGCTCCAGGTTCAGTGCGGGCTCCAGCCGCAGCAGGGCCTCTAGGGAGGGCTCACGGGCGCCAGTCTCTAGGTAGCCAATCTGCACCCGGCTGTAGTCGATAAGCGAGGCTAACTCCTCCTGCGTCACGCCACGGGCATTCCTCGCTTCCTTGAGCACGCGCCCAAAAACTTCGCCAAGTTTTGTCCTTTTTCTTTCTGCCATACTGGCAGAATCAAGAGTCTGGCGCTCCCGGTCGATAAACCTTGGTTTACAATAAGACCGTTAACGGGAAGTGCTACAGTCTCATGCAGGGGATCGCTGCAACTTGCGGCGTTAGAGAAAGGGCGGCGTATGAAACGGTTGCAGCCTACATTCTTCTACATTGCCGCATCCTTGTCTGTCCTACAGGTTTCTGCCGCTAGCTTTGACTGTGCCAAAGCAAAGTCCGATTCCGAAAAGCTGATTTGCTCGGACCCCGAGCTTTCACGACAGGATGACGAACTGGCAAACTTATATCGGGCCGCAAAGTCCGCAGCGACTGACAGGGATGCATTCAAGCGGCAGACCATAGAAGAATGGAAGGCAAGAGAAGCCTCCTGCCATGACCGACAGTGCCTTACTGACTGGTATGCGCTTAGGCGCAAACAGCTAATTGAAGTTGCTGGCGCGCAAGCGGCCTCAACAACTACGCCTCCATATGCCGGCATGACTAGTTCAAATGCGACGGCCACAGGTGACGAAACCAAGTCAATTAAGGCCCTATTGAATCAAATGACCTCGCCCTTTGCGCTCAATCGTGCCATGCAGCAATGTGGCGATGTATCGCTTTCCACCGGCAGCGATACGCTTGGGAACGCATGCGCTGCACAAATCGCAACAGGTATTAGGGACCTTCAAGCATTGAGCGAGGAGCCAAGGGGCCATCTTGTGTATTGGGCAGAATGCAACCAAGCGGTGGCGTTTTCGGCAAACTTAAATTACACAGCATGGGCGCAATGCGTCAGGTTTACGATTAAAAACTGTCCACGGCCAGCAGTCGGCGGAGACGAGCTTGGAGGCGCGGCAATGCAGGGTTACGCTCGCTGTGTCCGCGCAATAGACAGTGGGGGTTGGATGCTTAACCCCGATGCACAATAGGAGTGAAGCCCACCCGTGAAAACAAACTGGATCGGCCTTTTGGCGTTGCTATTCGCGATTGCGGTGACATTAAGTGCGGCTACGTTCTCGGGCATTTGGTTTTTCAGCACTTATGGCCCAGGACAGCACATTTCGAGCGACTGCACCATACAGGGGATAGGGGAAGGATCGTGCTTGTTCACGAACACAGGCACTACACCGGGCACCGCGTGCCTCGAAGTACAAATGGTAAATGAAAAACAAGAGTCAGCATCATCCGGAAAGCTATGCTCAGGCCGAGTATGGCCCAACGATACAATCGAAAAACACTTTACGATTGTGTTTGGAGACACATGCACGGACAACAACAATCCTCGAAGAACGTGGAAAGATGTTTGTCACATGGAAGTTACCGAGTAGCCGCCACCCAACAGATGTTGACCAGCGCGATACGGCGTTGAAGGAAAGCACTTTGAGCCCTGAGTCTTTTTTGATCATTGCCGGCCTTTTGGGTTTGATCCCTGCGGTTATCGCATCCAAGAAGGGACATAGCTTTGGCATGTGGTGGTTTTTCGGCGCAGCGCTTTTCATTGCGGCACTTCCAATGGCCATCATGTTGAAGCCAGCAGTAGCGGCCACGGGCGCAAGTGGCGGCAATTTCGAAAAAGCCAACGGTGCCGCCACAAATGTACCTGCCTGGCTAGTTATTGTCGTGTTAGCCGTTCTTGGCATTTTTGTATACGAACAAGCCAAAAACAGCGGTAGCAGTCCAGGCGGCAGTTTTTTGCAGCCGGTAGTCACAATGTCCAACTATTCTCAGATACAAAGCGGCATGACCTATCAGCAAGTAGTGCAAATAATAGGCACTCCGGGAACTGAGTCTTCCAGCAATCATATTGAGGGCGTACCGGGAGTTATGACAAGCGTTGATACTGTAATGTATCAGTGGGTGAACCCAGGCGGCTCCAATATGAACGCTGTGTTTCAGAACAACAAGCTAGTTCAAAAGGCTCAATTTGGCTTGCAGTAATACTAACTTTGACTCATAGCAGAAAGAATCTTCTTGGTTGCAATCTCGTATTCAGTGTCAGGCCCTTGGTCGCCGACAGCAGTCTGCTGTTCATCGCCCGAAGTCATCCGGCGGGCGAGGTCGGCAACTTGCGCATGTTCGAGGCCCAGCCAGACCAGGACTCGCTCCAATGCAGCCAGCCGGGATTCCCATTGATGGCTCACTTCTACTAGCTTTAGTGCCTCCGCGCGTTTACCCTGCAAAGCGCAGGCACTAAATGCACTGCGTGCCTCAGCGGCATGGCACCGGCAGCGCCAGTACTCGACGGCGTAAAACGTAGCCGCGTTAAACATTGCGTCAAAGGGCCGGCGAAAGTCCGGGGCTGTGCTGCGCACGGGAACAACAGGCGCCGACACAATGAGCCGATCAAGCTCGGCATCGTTGCACTGGGACAAGTAGCCCATTGCCAGTTTGGCGCGCTCGGGGTTCGTCAGCTTGCTATACATTCCAGTGACGCGATCAGCCTTCATACTAGTTCCTCAGCGGTGGTCAAGAATTCGTTCCAATGCTTCTAAACGGTCCTGCAATAAACCTGTCTCGTGTGCTTTTCTAATGAGGTCCAATACATATGCCATGCGCGTGCCGTGCTGGGTGTCGATCACCTGCGCGCGCATATCGCGGTACAGGGAAGCTAACTCCCGCCTCACTGCATGGGCGTCGCGTAGATCAACGCGCGCATGGGGGGTGGGGTGAGCAGCATCTGCTTTGCACTCAACATGTTGGCTGGGTTTTGCTCCACGTGTGAATGCGCCGACGCGCTTGCGCCTAGTCATTTTTTGTGGCTCGGCCAGCAGCAGAAGTGTGAGGGTATGGGACGGTCATTACGTTGATGCTGCGGCGCGCGGCTGCGCGCGCTTATACAGTAGGCAATATATGGGGAGACCGTCCCATACCCTCACATAGGATGTATGGCGCACAGGTTCATTCTCTTGGCGGCAGCCATGCCGGTTTAGTACCTTTAAGAATCTTGAGGCCGCGGAATCCAAGGCGATCAGGTTTGGAATTGCGCTTGGGCTTGCAGCCCCGTTGCTCTAACTGGTCTTTTAAGCGCTTTGTGTCGCCGACATATTCGTTGTTGCGAACCGCCCACGACTGCCATGAACTGAATAATTCCAATGTTCCAACCCATGACTGTGCATCGGTTTCCAGGCATTCATGCATCCATTGCCCGATGCGATCCTCTGCCTCAAAATATGAATCCGTTGCCTCTTTAACTGCTTTTGGTTCACGTAATCCAGCGCGCTGCCACTCCAGACACCCTTCAATAGCCCACCTTAAAATGCCGCCGCCCTCACGGCGAAGTCTTTCAGGCAACAATAAGTCAGGCTGTTTCGGTCTGTGTTCAAAGCCAATAATGCGCAGCCTGCGGCGCATTGCTTCGTCCGTGTTACTCAGATGCGGCTTAGAGTTGCCACTAATACAAAGCTTGAAGTTGGGCGCAAAAGTAAAAAAAGTCCTGACGCATATACCGGGCGGTGATACTGTCTCCACCAGTTAGGCTTTTGATCTTTGCTTCCGCCCAGCGCGAACCCTCCTCTACCTCGCTCGCTATGACCAAGCGCGCGCCGCGCAGGCTCGCCAATCCAGTTGGATGTTCGGTGCCGTGAGTTACCGTGAACATGTCGGCTGGCGCAACGGTTGCGTAGGCACCGAGCAACCAAGCAAGGGTATTCATAAAAGTCCCTTTGCCGGACCCACCTGGACCATGCATAAAGAACATTGCATGTTCCGAGATTTCCCCCGTTAGCATGTAGCCAGAGACACGCTGTAGAAAGCCCATAAGCTCCTTGTCTCCGCCCGTGGCCTCATGCAAAAAACGCCGCCAAAGTGGGCAAGTGCCGCCCGGCGCGACCGCCGTAATCTTGGTGCAGCGCTTCACGGGGTCGGGGTCGTAAAGTTCTCCTGTCCTTAGGTTTACAATTCCACCCGGCGTGTTGATGGCCCAATGATCTGCGTCAAAATCATCCGGGCTCGCCGCGTGTGCTCGGTCGGCACTTGCGTGCTTGAGAACAGCAGCTACTGTGTGCGCGCTGGTGGCATTTGCAACTAGTCGCTTGCCTACATTTTCATTGGGCGCATCTGCAAGGATTTGGCGCGATGCTTCGCGGCATACGTCACGGGCCAAATCAAACACTCTGCGAGTATCATCTTGGGCGTAGCGCCGTCCGTCCCAAAGATACCATTTGCCGAAGGCCGAACAATATAGTGCGCGATCATCATGCTTAGCAGTAAATTGCTCCGCAATTGCCATCTCGCTGATGGGCGGCAACTGTTCAAAGTTTTCACTCAATGGTTCGCGCTCAAGGGAGTCCAATGCCTTAGCGGCGGATTTAGTGGTCTTGTAACGGATCAAGAAATCATCAAGTCCGACCTTGTCATCTTTTGGTCCGGCCGGGAGATTTATCCCGAACACATTAGCACCGTGTGCGCCCAACTTGGCCGCAAGGCGATCCCGCGCCTTCTTTACACTTGGATTGGTTGCGCAGTCGCTGTCAAACACAATCCAAACCTCGCGACCCTTCCATTGAATTTGCGCAAGCTGGGGCAGCAGATCGAATCCCTGCTTCTTGCTGCGCCAAACATCAACGCCGCCTAAGCCAATGCAGTTGTATCCTCGTTGCACCGCGCACGCAGCCTTGAGTTCGCCCTCAGTTATCACTATCAACTTTGCAGGATCATCGCGAACAGCCTTCCAGTCCATCAACGGGGGCAGATAAACCTCATTGAGCGTGCCAGGGGCTTGCGCGTAGCGTTGTGGTTTGGCCGCCTGCCCCGCGAAGCCAGGGAGCTTATCGAGGTAGCGAATGCGGTAGAACTGTGTCGGCTTGCAGGCGAAGTCGAAGTACGGAATTTTGAGCGCTGCAACTGGATGAAAGGAGGTACAGAGTTCGCGCGCCGACACCACGGGCTTGAGCCCAAGGGCGCGTGCGTCACTGTCGCCAAGCCCTGAGCTTTTGTATTTATTAGCCGCCAGCGCGTTAAGTCCATGCTTTGAGGATATGTGACAGTGTTCCGAAGCACTGGATGATATTTGGGGCCGCGACCGCGATCCGGACCGTGCAGCCTTTTTTGTAGTACGCACGTTAGGCTGCCTTGGTGTCGAGTACAGCGCGGAGCGCTGCTACGCTCCAAGTGGTTACCCGTGGCCCGCGCTTGCGCGGCGTAGGTAGCCGTCCGTCCCGCACCCAGCGCCATACTGTGGCGGCAGAGATTCCGAACAAGGCTTGAACGGTTGGCTGGCGAACTTCTGCGGAGCCAGGGAGGTTATCGAAATGCCGGAGGGTGTCCGGCAAGGTGTCACACTGCGTCTTTGGCGTCACCGGTATAGATTCTCATGCACCTCTGCGATATTGCAGAAGCAGCCGCGAGGCGTGGTGACTATCCCTGATGCGATTCGCGCTAGCCGGTTAGCGCGACAAAAGAGTTTGCCTCGCGCGACTCATTCGATCCTTCAACCCTGTTAATTTCGCAGCGTTACCACCCTTCCCCCGCCCATCAATCCAATAGATTGCCGTTTCAGTCACCTCTTCAATGACCCGCTCCTCTTCTGCGGCAAACCTATTGGCCTCTAGCGCCTTCGTGAGTTCGGCGCCTTTGATTTGAGGATGCTCGCGCATGATCTTCAAGATTAGAATTTGTAACCGATCAGGCCGCGCCTTCTTCGCCCTGGATTTTTGGCCGGCAGAATTCGACTGGCGAAATACGGCAGCGACTTCCTCAATGTTCTGAAGCATTCGAGTAGCTTGGACGGGATCAATGCCATCTGCCAACATGTGCAGTTGCTGCTTACTGACAATTTCTATAGCCGCCGCAATTTCCTGCGGCCGTTTCTCGACCTGTTTGGAAAAATGTTCAGACTCGCGTGCCCAGAAATCGGCATTGCACTTATTCAACTTCCTCATTGAGGGAAGCTTCTTTATCGAGGGACGCCGCGATTTCTTCATTCTCTTTTTGCACTCGCAACCGGCAACTTGGATAGTTACCGGTTGCCGATAGATGTGTGGGTGCCTTCAATCCAAGAGACTAAACGCTGTGATCCGATCAAGCCGCAAGTCCGAATTTGCCTCCCACTACTTTGCGACCTTCTCGCTGCACATCCAGATAGTCCGCCCAAGCCTGCATCATTTTGCGTCGCTCTGGCATGTGTTCGGCATAGTTGTATGCGGCGCGCACCTTGTCGCGTTCGCCGTGCGCAAGCTGGCGTTCGATCACATCGCGCGGCCAGCCTTGTTCGTTCAGGAGCGTGGATGCCATCGACCTGAACCCGTGACCGGTCATTTCCGCATAGCCAAGCCTTCTCAAGCCGTAAAGTACCGTGTTCTCGCTCATCGGGCGGTCCCGCACTCCGGCAAACACGTAGCGTCCAGCGCCGGTCAACGGGTGAAGCTCCCGCAAAATGGCAATTGCCTGATCGGACAGCGGAACTATATGAAGGACTCCAGCCTTCATCTTTTCGGCAGGAATGCGCCATTCGCGTGTATCGAAATTGATTTCCGACCATTCAGCCTGCCTCAATTCACCCGGACGCACGAAAACAAGCGGTGCCATTTGCATAGCGCACCGAGTAACGAATACACCCTTATAACTGTCAATCGCCCGGAGCAGCGCACCAATTTCCTTAGGGTCAGTGATCGACGCCATGTGCTGTGGCTTCCAGGGCGCCAGGGCACCCCGTAGATCGCCGCTAGGATCGCGCTCAGCCCGTCCGGTTGCCACGGCATAGCGAAATACCTGCCCGCAGTTCTGGTGCGCTCTGTGGGCCGTTTCAAGCACCCCCCGCGCCTCTAGTCGGCGCAATACCGTCAGGAGTTGCGGGGCGGTTATACCGGCGATGGGCTGCGCCCCAATCCACGGGAATACGTCGCGTTCAAGGCGGCGGATGATTTTTTCAGCGTGGCTCAGCTTCCAGCCAGGGGAGAATTTGGCAAACCATTCGCGGGCGATGGCCTCGAAACTGTTCTCGGTCTTGGCCACATGCTCCGCCTTTGCAGCCTGACGGGCCGCTGACGGGTCGATACCATCCTCTAACTGTGCGCGAGCCTCGCCTAGCCGCTTGCGGGCACCGGAAAGGGGTGTATCCGGGTACGTTCCTAGCGCCAGCGTCTTGCGCTTGCCCGCGTGGCGGTAATCGAACCTCCAAAGCTTCGAACCGGAGGGCTGGATTAGCAGATATAGCCCACGCTCATCCGCAAGCTTGTAGGGCTTTGCGCCAGCCTTGGCGCCCTTCACCTTCAGGTCATTCAGGGGCATGTCGATACCGTCAACGGGGTTGCGATACCGTCATTGATACCGTCAGTCGTGACGGTACGTCAAGACTTCACATGACATGCTGTGAGCATAAAAAAAGCCGCAAACCCTTGTGGGACGCGGCTTTCAGAAATTTTTTGACACTTGGTGAAATGACCAACTGGTGGAGCGGAGGAGGATCGAACTCCCGACCTCTGCATTGCGAACGCAGCGCTCTCCCAGCTGAGCTACCGCCCCACACGAACCAAGTCCGACATTTTAGCAGGCTTCCCCGGCTTTTTTGTAGACCCGCATGCCACAGGGATTTTGTCGGGTCGGCAGGTCTTGCGCGGTCTTGCGCGCTTCAGCGGTTTTTGGCGGCGCGGCGCGCGGCAAAAAGCGGACCACGGTCCGATGGTTGCTGGCTCTCTGCCCGGCCCTGCGGCGGGGGGCTTCCCCTCGGCGCAAAAGCCTGTTACAAGGCGCGCAAAATCGCCCTCAACGAGTCGGAGACGCGCAGCACATGGCTGGAAGACCCGGGAAAAAGCCGCAGCAACCCGCAAAACCCGCTTTTGACGAATTCGGCGAAGAAACCGAAGGTTTCGAGGAAGATGTTCCTGCGGTGGATGCGAAAGGCAACCCTATCCCCGGCAGCCGCTCGCGCGATTGGCGCGACGTGGAACGCTATCGCGAGGTGCGCGAACTGAAGAAGCTGATCGGCGAGGACTTCGATCACCTGTTCGACAGCGACCGTCCGGGCAAGAAGAAGAAAGGCTAAAAGCAGGTTCGTCCGGAACCCGCCATTCCAGCCCGCTCGGTGCGAGCCGCTTTCACCGGCAGCCGGTTGAAAGCGACGTCGTACACCCCATCTATTCGGCATCCAGCTTTTTTTGAATAGTCCGGTCAGGGATGACCGGTTCTTAAACAGGATGTTCCCATTTGAACAGTCCGGCCATGGATGGCCGGTATTTTGAACAGGATGTTCCGATAGGAGCGCTTTATGCGCATGGACAAACTCACCAGCCGTTTCCAGCAGGCGCTCGCCGAGGCGCAGAGCCTTGCCGTGGGGCGCGACAACCCGCAGATAGAGCCCGCGCACGTCATCCAGGCCCTGCTCGACCAGGTGGGCGGCTCGACCGCGCCGCTGCTGGAGCAGGCGGGGGTGAACATCGACGTGCTGCGCAGCAGGGTGGATGTGCTGCTCGACGGCCTGCCGCGCCTGAAGGACGCCACCGGCGAGGTGCAGGTCGGCCAGGACCTGGCGCGCCTGCTCAACCTCAGCGACAAGCTGGCGCAGCAGCGCAAGGACCAGTTCATCTCCACCGAGCTGTTCGTGCTGGCGGCCCTGGAAGACAAGGGCGCGCTGGGCAAGGCCCTGCGCGAAGCCGGCGGCCGCAAGGAGTTGCTGGAGAAGGCCATCGACGCCGTGCGCGGCGGGCAGAAAGTGGACTCCGCCGGGGCCGAAGAGCAGCGCCAGGCGCTGGAGCGCTACACCATCGATCTGACCGAGCGCGCCCGCTCCGGCAAGATCGATCCGGTGATCGGCCGCGACGAGGAAATCCGCCGCATCATCCAGGTGCTGTCGCGCCGCACCAAGAACAATCCGGCGCTGATCGGCGAGCCCGGCGTGGGCAAGACTGCCATCGTCGAGGGACTGGCCCAGCGCATCATCAACGGCGAGGTGCCGGAAGGCCTGAAGAACAAGCGCCTGCTGTCGCTGGACCTGGGCGCGCTGATCGCCGGCGCCAAGTTCCGCGGCGAGTTCGAGGAGCGGCTGAAGGCGGTGCTGACCGATCTTTCCAAGACGGCCGGCAGCGTGATCCTGTTCATCGACGAGATCCACACCCTGGTCGGCGCCGGCAAGGCCGAGGGCGCCATGGACGCCGGCAACATGCTGAAGCCCGCGCTCGAGCGGGGCGAACTGCACTGCGTTGGCGCCACCACGCTCGATGAAT
>CAJCJI010000127.1 GCA_903970595.1 Verrucomicrobiota bacterium | reverse complement strand
GCGGCACCATCGAAAGTCTGCTCGGCACCCCGGCCCTGGCCGAGCGCGCGCGCGCGCTGGGGCAATCTCTGCGCGCGGCGCCGGGCGCTGCCGGCGCCGCCGCGTTGATCGGCGGTCTGGCGGCGGCGGACCTGCCGCAGCGGCGCGTGGCCTGAGCACGCATTATGGCCAGGCCCTGATGGATATGATTGCGGTCGAAGACGCGCAGCTGTCGGCGCTGGCGCTGGGCGCGGAAGACGCCCCGCCGGTGGCGATGCTGCACGGCCTGGTGTCCGGCAACATGGCCAGCTGGTATTCAGCCATCGCCTCGCCGCTGTCCTCAAGGCACCGGGTGCTGCTGTACGACCAGCGGGGCCACGGCGGCAGTTCGATCCCCGCCGACGGCTTCGACCTGGACAGCCAGACGCGCGACCTGCTCGCGGTGCTGGAGCATTTCGGCTGCGGCAGCCAGGCCGTGGACCTCGTCGGCCATAGCATGGGTGCGCTGGTCGCGCTGCGCTTTGCGCTGCGCCACCCGCGGCGGGTGCGCCGGCTGGTGCTGGCCGATGCCCCCATGCCCGCCTGCGATTTCGTAGCGCCCAGCCTGCGCGGAGTCACCTCGCGTGCCGCCCTGGCGGCATACGTGGACCAGCAAGCGGCCGGCGGCACCGGCCGGCGGCGGCAGCGCCTGCAGCAGCGCCTGGAAGCGCTGTTTTTCGAGTCCACGCTACTCCGCGACCTCGATGCCATGAGCGCCGAACCGGATGAGGCGCTGGCCTTGCTGGATCTGCCGGTATTGCTGGTCTATGGCCGGCGCTCGCCATGCCTGGCGGCCGGCCATCGCCTGCAGGGAATTTTGCCACAGGCTCAATTGCAGCTGCTCGACGCGGGGCATTACCTGCCGGAGGAGGCACCGGATGCCTTGTTGCGGCAGCTGCAGGGCTTTTTATCCATCGACCCGCCCGGTGCGGTACCGGCATCCGCCGCCGGCATTGCCACAGCGCAAGTGCTCTGACCATCATGAACCCGCCGTTCAAAAAATCCGGCCGTTATGTCCGCCGCGTTTCCGCACTGGAGCGCTACTCGCTGGTTCTCAACGAGGTGTACCGCTATCACGTCGACGGCATCGTCGAAGGCATCGGCACTGTCGATGCGGCGGTCCTGCAGGCCGCGGTCGACCGGGCCGCGGCGGCCAATCCGGCGATCCGCGTGCGCTTGCGCGGATTCCTGGGCTTTTGCCGCTGGGTCGACTGCGGCATTGCGCCGCGGGTGCGGCCCATGCCGCCGGCGGACTGGGACGGCAACAGCGAACGCGGGGCGCCATTTTTGCTGGAACGGCTCGAGCCCATGCGCGGCGGACCGGTGGCCGACATCCTGCTGGTGCCCTGCAGCGACGGCAAGACCCGCCTGGTATTCCGCACCCTGCACGCGGCGATCGACGGCCGCGGCTTTCTGCACTGGGTGCAGGAGGTGTTCCGCGCGCTGCGCGGCGAGCCGCTGCTGGGTTCGGACTCTACTCTGATCGACCTGGATATCCAGGACCAGTACCGCGAGCAGTTGCCGGAGGAGCCGAAAGCCGCGCCGGTCAGCTGCCTGCCGGTGCTGCAGCCCGCGCACAAGGCCGGCGAGGCCCTGCAGTTCATCTGGCGCCGGATCATCGTCAACAACAACGTGTCGCAGCTGCTGCCCAAAACGGCGGTGTTTCTGGCGGCATGGGCGCGGCGCAACGCCAAGGGCGAAGTCGGCTTCACCATTCCGGTGGATTACCGCGGGCTGCGCACACAGGAGATGGGCCTCGGCAACCTGACCGGCTACCTGCGGCTCAACGTTCCAGAAGGCGCGACGCCGCGCAACCTGATGCAGCAGTTGACCCAGCGCATCCGCGCCTTTGCCGACTGCCGGCAATATCCGGGCATCCGCACGCTGCTGTGGATTCCGGTCTGGTACATGGTCCGCCGCTTGCGGCCCCAGGTCGATACCGTGCTCTACCAGGTCACGCCCGCGCTGCCCACGGGCGGCATCGTCTCGATGGGCAACATGAATGCCGAGGCCTATTCCTGCCCCGGCTTCCAGGGCCACATGATCTACGGCATTCCGGGCGCGGTGGGCAAGATGAACGTGGTGTTCCTCAATTATCCGGGCTTCGTCACCGTTACCTTCTGCACCCCTGCGGGCTATAACCAGACGGGGCAGCTGGATGAACTGGTCAGCGCTTACCGGCAGCACTTCTCGGCTGCCGCTGCGCCTGCTTGAGGGCCTTGCGTCTGGAGACTGCCGATGACATCCGTTCCGGCTGAGGCCGCGCCCAAAGCGAGTCTGCCGCCGTTGGCGCCGGTATCCGCGATTTCGCGGCGCCTATCCTTGCCCGAGTATTACCATGCCAGCGTCGGCGCCAGCCGCCACACCCTGGATGGCCCACGCCTGCAGATTTTCGTCATCCGCGGCCACAGCACCCTGAACACGCAACAGTGGCAGCGCGCTCTGGACCAGGTGGTTGCGTGCAATCCGGGGCTGCACCTGCGCCTGGCCGGCAATTCCTGGTGGGCGCGCTGGAAAAGCGATGGAGCGCCGCCGCGTCTGCGGATCGTGGATGACTGCGATTGGGACATGCTGTCGGAGCAGGGAGCCGGGTTCATCGATGCCGCGCCGCTGTCGCTCAGACACGGGCCCAACATCGAACTGCTGGTCGCGCGCCGCACCGACGGCTCCACCCTGCTGATTCTGCGCTGTCATCACGCGGTGACGGACGGGATCGGCAGCATGCATATCTACGAAGAGTTGTTCCGGGCCTTGCGCGGCGAGCCGCTGCTGGGGAGCAATGCCGGCTTCAGCGACACCGACCTGATGCTCAGCGTGGGGGCCAGGCACACCAGCTCGCCGCGCTTCAAGGTCGAGTGGCTGACCGGCAGGCCCGCCGGAGAAGAGACCGGCGACGAGTGGCGGCGCATCTCCTTAGGGCCGCCGGGCAAGAACCTGCTGGCGCGGGCCGCCGCGGCCCTGGCGGAATTCGCCGGCAGGCACAGCGAATCGCCGGCGCTGATCGGGGTGCCGGTGAACCTGCGCCGGCACGCGCCGGGACTGATATCCACCACCAATTTCAGCAGCATGCTGCGGGTTCCGCTGTTCCGTGGCGACGGCCCCGAGCAGTTCTCACAGCGATTGAAAGAGATGCTGGCGCAGCGTATGGAGACGTTCTATCGGCGCAGCTTCGACCTGTTCAAGCTGCTGCCCCTGAGCTGGATCGACCGCCTGCTGTCGCGCACGCTCAGGAACTATCGCAGCAGGAAGGCGGTGGAGACCGCGGTCATCTCCAACCTCGGCCGGTTCGACCCGGCGGCCTTGAGCTGTCCGGGCTTCCAGGCGGAGCGCATGTTCGTACTGCCTATCTACGGCAGCGTGTTCTCGATCATGGTGTGCGTGGGCGAACAAGTGGAGATGACCGTGGGCATGCCCAAGAACCTGGCCGGCAACGGCCGCTTCGACGCGCTGGTCGAGCACTTGAAAACGCGGTTGGCCGGATAACCCCCTTCATCACGGGAGGGGCCGCGGGCGGGCGCAGAACCCCTCAGCCTTCTCCCGAAGGCCTTCATGTCCTTTGTACTTCCCCCGCTCCCTGTCGCCGGACTTCGGGCGGCACCAGCGGCTTGCTCCCCACCACCGCCGCCAGCAGCGCGCTCGGCGTCATCTCCTTCATCAGGGCCGCGCTGGCCTTGCGCTTGACCTTCTTGGCCGCGG
>CAJCJI010000126.1 GCA_903970595.1 Verrucomicrobiota bacterium | reverse complement strand
CGCGGCCAGGCTTCGTTGGTGCTGTCCGGCGGCAAGAGCCCGGTGCCCTTCCTGCGCGCCCTGGCGCAGCAGCCGCTGCATTGGCCGGCCGTGCAGGTCACGCTGGCGGACGAACGCTGGGTCGATCCCGGCTCGTCCGACAGCAACGAACACCTGCTGCGCGAAACCCTGCTGCGCGGGGCGGCCGCAGCGGCCCGTTTCATCACCTTGAAGAGCGCCGAGGCCACCGCGGCCGAAGCCTTGGCCGGGCGCAGCGCCGCGCTCGCCGCCATGCCCCGCCCCTTCGACGCCGTGGTGCTCGGCATGGGCGATGATGGGCACACCGCCTCGCTGTTTCCCGGAGCGGCCGGCACCCTGGAAGCGCTCGATCCCGACGGCCAGCCCCAGTTGGCGGCGATCACCTCGCCCGCCGCGCCACACCCGCGCATCAGCCTCACCCTCGCCGCCCTGCTCGACACACGCGGCATCTACCTGCAGATCCAGGGGGCGGCCAAGCGCGCGGTCTATGAACGCGCCTTGAGCGGCGAGGACGGTGCCGGCCTGCCGATCGCGGCGGTGCTGCGGCAGCGGCGGGTGGCGGTGCAGGTGTATCTCGTGGCCTGAGCCCCGCTCGCAGCCTGCCATGTCAGAACTCCAGGCGACGACGACAAGGTGACTCCATGCAGCACGTAGTCAACGACTTTCAACTCGGCGAGCGCGCCATGCGCTACAGCCTGTTCGTGCCCCGGCTCTACAACTGGTGCCTGGAACTGGGCTTTCAGCGGGCGCGGATGATGCCTTCACGGGCCTTCTGCTCGGACGAAAGCCAGGGCTACCCGGTGACGCTGCTGATGCAGCACTTCGGCACCTTTCCCTTCGATCACGGCCGGGTGGGCGGCAAGGTGGCGATCAACCGGCACGGGCCGCACGCCCACCATGGCGAAGACCTGATCATCCTCCAGGCCAGCCATGTCGGTTACGACCCGGTCGGCCGGCGCTTCGGCGTGTACCAGCGACCGCGCACCGCGGATCGCGGATTCGGCGACAACTGCGGCAAGCTGTGCGCGGTCCAGCATCCGTATCAGAGGGAATACGAGCACGCGCGGCACAACATCCTGCTCGGCATATTCGGCGGACGGCCGGCGGTGTTCATCGACAATCTTCTGCTCAAAACCGATCGCGCCGAAGGCCTGTTCCTCCGCCTGGAATATCTGATCGACGGCAGCGATGCCGGCACACCGCTCAGAACCTTGAGCACCTCCAAGGCCTTTGCCGCCGCATCGGGCTTGATCGCGCGAATCCCGCCGGAGGCCTGGACCGCCGAGCGCGCGCCGATCGCGGACCGGCTTGCGGCGGAAATGTTTTTTTTCCGGCGCACCCCCATCGCCGGCCCCGAGGGCGACGACCTGCTCGAAGCGGCCCTGGCCCCGGTGATGCCGGCGCTGGTGACTTCACCGCGGCCGGCGCTCGACGCCGCGCGCTACCACACTCAGGTCGAGTTCGACCGCACCTATCGCAGCATCCAGGGCGCGCCGGAATATCGCGGCAAGAACCTGCTGTTCGTCGCGGGCCTTAATGTCGACGTATCGCCGCGCGAAGGCATGCCGTTTCCGCTCACCAAGTTCGTCCCCTGGGCCGCCTACGCGCAGTTCCGCAGCGGCGCCACGCTGCTGCTGGAGCAAGACGCGCTGGTCGAAGCGCTGCTGCGGCAGTCCACCGTGAATGCGGACCAGCTTTCGTTCGACGCCGCAATCCAGGCCATGGCGGAGGCCGAAGGCATCGGCTTGCCAAATTGATTTAGCTCAGGCCCCGGTAGCCCGGCAAACGCGCAGCGTTAGCCGGGGCTCCGGCCGGATTGCGCGAAGCTCAGATCTTCGGGCGACTTCTGACCAGCAAATCCAGCCGCGCCGCTGCCTCGGGCTGCTCCAGCAAATCCTCGGTCGCACAAGGCAGGCGGCGCCGCCAGTTGGGATGCTGGTCGATGGTCCCGGGCAGATTGGGTTGCTCGTCCAGGCCCAGCAGGTCTTCGGCCGGAAGCATGGCCAGTTGGCAATTGCTCTGTGCAATGTAGGCGATCGCGGCATCGGTCACCGCTGCGCCTTGCTTCGGCGGCGGCTGCGGGGTCCGGCTGACGCCGGCATAGGCGAAGGCGTTCCACAGTGCCGTGCGGTCGTTCTGCCGTTGCGCCTGCTCCACGGCCGGGGTCTGCCCCGGCCCCAGCAGATCGAGCTTGGCGCGCCACTCGATGTCCCGGCCGCGCCACCAGCCGGCCACCGGCGGCAGGTCATGGGTGGTGGTCATGGCCACGGCATCCCGCTGCCAACGGCCGGGGGCGAGATACAGGCCCCATTCGCGCTCGAACCACAGCACGCGCAGGCCGAGGATGCCGGCGGCGGACAGCCGTTCGCGGAAACCTTCCGGTACGGTGCCGAGGTCCTCGCCGAGGATGATGGCACGGTGCCGCAGCGACTCCAGCGCGATCAGGCGCAACAGGTCCTCCATCGGATAGCGCAGATAGGCGCCTTCCGTGGCCTTGACCCCGCTCGGCACCAGCCACAGCCGTTGCAGGCCCAGCACGTGGTCGATGCGCAGGCCGCCAGTGTGACGCAGGGCCGCCCGGATCATTTCGATGAAAGGCGCGTAGCCTTGCCGGACCAGGGCCTGCGGCGAAAAGGCGCTGAGCCCCCAGGTCTGGCCCACGCTGTTGATCAGGTCTGGCGGCGCACCAACGCTGATGCCGTCCAGCAGCGCGCCCTGGCGGCTCCAGGCATGGCTGCCGCCGTCGTCCGCGCCAACGGCGAGATCGCCGATGATGCCCAG
>CAJCJI010000125.1 GCA_903970595.1 Verrucomicrobiota bacterium | reverse complement strand
CCCCGTAGGGCGGGTCATGACCCGCCGTTTACCGCGAGCCTTTCGCAAAGAGCGCGAATCAAGCCCCGCCCTGATCGTGCAACACCCCCGCCGCCAGCATCACCAGCAAGCCGCCCCCCAGCGCGATGCGATAGACCGCAAAGGCGGTGAACCGATGACTGCGGATATACCCCAGCAGCCACTTCACCGCCACAAACGCGGTGACGGTGGACACCACGAAGGCGATACCCAGGTCCACCCAGTTCTCGCCGCCCGCGCCGCCGTTCTTGAGCGCCTTGAGCAGCAGCAGCCCGCTGGCCGCATACATGGTCGGAATGCCCACCAGGAAGGCGAACTCGGTGGCGGCGGCGCGGTTGCTGGTGCCCAGCAGCATGGCGATGAAAATCGTCGCCGCCGAGCGCGAGGTGCCGGGGAAAACACCCGCCACGATCTGCGCCAGGCCCACCGCAATGGCCACCGTCCAGGTGATCTGCGCGCTGTCGGTCTTCTTCGCCGCCAGCCACTCGGCGCCGATCATCCAGAAGCCGCCGATCAGCAGCGCCCAGGCCACCGGGCTGATCGCTTCCGGCAGCTTGAAGCCGAGCTTGGTGACGATCAGGCCCAGCACCCCGGTGATCAGGAACGCCGTCAGCAGCTTCAGCGCATAGTCGCGGTTGGCGGGCTTGTGGAATTCGCTGCTGAGCTGCCAGATGCGCGGCCAGTAGATGAAGGTCACGGCCAGGATGGCGCCGGCCTGGATCACCACGTTGAACACATCGCTGCGCTTGCCCAGGCCCAGGTCCTCGGCGATCAGCAGGTGGCCGGTGCTGGAAATGGGCAGGAACTCAGTGATGCCCTCGATCAGGCCCAGCAGGATGACTTGGAGCAGGTCGATCACGTTCGCTTCCGTAGAGTGGAGTTTGCTAGATTCGGGGCGCTGCTGGCGCGCCGCCACAGGATAAAGGAGCAGACATGAATTTGCCCGGTGAAGTTCGCAGCGCCCCGGCGCTGGAGGGCACCGCCCTGGTCACCGGCGGCGCGCGCCGCGTCGGCGCCGCCATCGTCCGCACCCTGCACCAGGCCGGCATGAACCTGGTCATCCACTACCGCGCCTCCGGCGCCGACGCGCGGGCCCTGGCGGCCGAGCTGAACCTGCTGCGCCCGGATTCCGCGCTGAGCCTGGGCGCCAACCTGCTCAAAGCCGATCAGCTTGCGCTGCTGGCCGCGCAGGCCCAGCAGCACTGGGGCCGGCTCGACGCCCTGGTCAACAACGCCTCCACGTACTACGAAACGCCGCTGGGCAGCATCAGCGAAAGCGCCTTCGACGACCTCATCGGCACCAACCTGAAAGCCCCCCTGTTCCTGTCCCAGGCCTGCGCCCCCGCCCTGCGCCAGGCGCGCGGCGCCATCGTCAACGTCAGCGACCTCTACGCCCGCAAGCCGCTGCCGCGCCGCGCCCCATACTGCGCCGCCAAGGCCGGCCTGGAAGCCATCACCCGCGTCCTGGCGCTGGAGCTGGCGCCGCAGGTGCGGGTCAACGCCGTCGCCCCGAGCGGCATCCTGTGGCCGATCGACGACAGCGTCGAAGAGGCGAGGCAGGCGGAGCACCTGGCGCGGGTGCCGATGGGCAGGCTGGGCGGGGCGGAGGCCATTGCCGAGGCAGTGCGGTACTTGTTGAGTCCTGCGGCGGGGTTTGTGACGGGGACGGTGTTGGCGGTGGATGGGGGGGAAGGTCTGCTGTGAGTTTTTTGCGCGCGCCCTAGTGACCGAGGGGAAACCTCCTGTGATATGCGCCGATGTTGACCCTCTCTCCCCTTGGGGCGTGTCCCGCAGCTTTACGGGGAGAGAGGGCAAGGCGAGGGCACGGATGCCCGAGGTAGGGCAACGCATGGAGCGGTTGCCGAGGTGAGGGGTAGCGCACTTTCAACCAAATGTCACCCTCTCAACCTTCGTAAGCGCCCCTTCTCAACCTTCGTAAACACCGCCCTCTCACCCTTCGTCATTCCCGCGAACGCGGGAATCCAGCTTTTGCTTCCCCTCCCCTTGCGGCGTGTCCCCGCTGCTTTACGGGGAGAGGGGATTGAGGGGAGGGGTCGCTTTTCTCCCCCAATAACACCGGACTCCGTTCGTCCCGAGTGCCCGCGGAGCGGGCGTATCGAGGGACCAGGGCTGTACTCGGAAGCCCTTGCGCACGCGCTTGTGACCGAAGGAAATCCCCGTGGGACGCGCGACCATTGTCCCCCGAGCCGAACCCATGTGTTCCGCCCTGATGGCGGGTAACTTTTCTTTGGCTTTCGCCCAAAGAAAAGTCACCAAAAGAAATGCGACCCAATGTCTGCGCCGAATCATCGCAAGTGATGATTCGGTTCCCTGCGCTCCGCAGCCGGAGCGGGGTCCATCGACAGGCAATCCCTGGCCTGTCTAAAAACGCTTCGGCATCCCTGCCTCGCCTCGCGGCAAAAGCCGCGAGCCCACGTCGCCGCGGGCTGTGGTGCTCGGCGCAGCCAGACGGGGGGAACGGCAACAGCGCAAAGCAAAATCAAAAGCGAAACCGCGAATGGATGCATGCGCTCCGCTCTCTCTGGCGCTATCCTGAGATTGGCGTCCCCGATGATTTACTAAGATTTCAATATGAAAGTAACGCTAACCATAAAGAATTACCGCTGCTTTTTACAGCCAGCAACTGTTGAGATTAGAAATGGATTTAGCGCATTTGTCGGAGTAAACAATGCGGGTAAGTCTACCCTTATGCGCTTTCTGCTTGAATTTAGGCAACTAATCTCGCTTATCGCCCCCACCGGAAACTTCGTGTCCAGCATTAGTGCACCACAACGTGATTTTAATCTTCAACACGTTCTTGACCCCGAAGAGGTATTTTCGAATCTTAATGAATCCGGCATAGAATTCTGGTTCGATTTCGCGTACGAGGCTCATGAAAAGTCACCAAATCTGCCGCTCAAGGTACATTTCTTAGTGTCAAGGGATATTCGGTGGTGTACAGACATCATCACGCAGCAGACGCGTGTAAGCCTTGGTAGTAGAGGGCAAACCTTTACTCTACGAAATTTGCTGAAAATAAATGAACAAGTGGACGTCAATCTCACTCCGCTCTTTGAGATTACTTCCAAATTATTTAATAGCCTGTACATCGGTCCCTTTCGCAACACTATCAATATTGGTACAAAATCCGACTACTTGGATATCGAGATTGGCGAAGCATTTATTACTCGCTTCCGAACCCTCAAAACCGGAGCGAACAAACGGCATAGCGCAGCAATAACACGTCTCACGGCCGATATACGGAGAATTTTTGAATTTGACAGCTTCAACATAGAGCCTTCCGATGACAATAAGTCGCTGCACATCACCATAAATGGCAAGCCTTATAAACAGCACGAACTTGGTTCGGGCCTAACCCAGTTCATTCTCGTATTGGTAAATGCGTCGATTAAGGCTCCGAAATACATCCTAATCGATGAACCGGAATTGAATCTGCATCCCAGGCTGCAACTGGACTTCCTAACAACACTGGGCAATTACTCTTCAGAGGGGATTTGGTTTTCCACACACAGCATTGGCTTAGCGCGATCCGCTGCGGAAAAAATCTACGCCGTTCGGCGGGTGGAAGATGGCAATAGCGTAGTGAATGAGATGGACGCAGTTCCACGACTCGCTGAATTTCTGGGAGAAATGAACTATTCAAGTTATAAAGACCTGGGCTTTCAACAGATACTACTTGTGGAGGGCCCCACAGAGGTAAAGACGTTCCAACAAATACTTCGGAAGATGTCGAAGGATCACAAAGTCCTACTCTTGCCGCTTCACGGCCGAATTACAGGAGACATGGAAGCAGAGATAGAAGAGATCAAACGAATCTCGCCGAGCATATCTGCATTAATCGACAGCGAAAGAACGGCCCCGGGAGAAGAAATCGAAGCCACACGGCGTGGATTTATTGATCTATGCGGCAGAAAAAATATTATGTGTCACGCTCTTGAGCTGCGGGCGACCGAAAATTATTTTTCAGATAAAGCGATCAAGGAGGTCTTTGGAAATTCATATCGTGCACTCGCCCCCTATGAGAAATTGAAGGACGCCACACCACATTGGACCAAAGCTCAAAACTGGAAGCTTGCTGGAGCAATGTCGTTGGAGGAAGTTGTTGCAACTGATCTGGGTAGATTTCTCGAACAGCTATAGCTCAGGTGTGAAAATCCAATACCAAGCAACGCCAACGGACAATACGCTCTACTCGGGCTAATTGCGCCCATCCCGCACAATTGGTTCGACGGTCACGCCATATCTCGCAACTCGCAACTGATTCAGATCGCTTTCCCGGCCAATGCGCTCAAGCGCTGCGCGAGCTTTCCTTCCTATGGCTTTATTCTCGGGCCAGTTTTCGAATTGCAAACATGCCTTGACTATCCCCGCTAAGTTGTCGCCATGGTCGCCCTTGAAGAGGTTGAAAAAATCATCTTCTGAAGCAAGCTCCAAGGTCTGTAATTGCGCCTTGCTGCAGCTCTTGTCCTTTGCAATCTGTGCGACCGCGTCATTCAATGAAGGAAGTTGTTGGGACTCCGCGTACCTTTTGGCAAACTTGTCCTTTATTGCTGCATCCGTTACATCGCCGGAGAAGGGGTACTCTTCGAGATTAAAAAATCGCCTCTCCACGGTTTTCGAGCGAGATTCAATGTAGTAGTCGATCAATTCGTCGGCAAGATTTCCCGGCACGAGCTTTCTGAGTAATCCCACTGTGCCATTAAGGTTCATAGGAGAAATTTGGTGGACAGACCTTCTGAAGCTGTCGGTCATGTTTCGGATTAACTCGTCCTTATTATCAGCGAAACTGTTGTGAAAGAGTTCCCAAGCCGAGGAAAACGAGCTCTCCAACTCATTTGCACGGATCTGTGCATCAAGATTGGACGCAGCTTTTGATAAACCAGATTCTTCAACATAGCCGTGTTCGATAACTTTGTAGATCGTCAAGTCAAATTCGTCTATGCGCATCAGTCCATAATTTCGAAGCACGGCTGCCCACTCGATGCGCCGTGCGTCAGACTCCTTTCCTTTGTGTTCATTGAACCCCCACATGATCTGATTCCACTCTAGAACAAATTGAACGCTCGGGGTTTTCTCATTCGTGTCGTAGTAACACCAAGCAAGTACAACGACCGTCATCGCAGCTTGCTCTGCAACATTTGGGTGTAAATGCTTAATCTGTGGGTGAATTAATTCAACTAAACTGATTATCCGCCGCAGGATGCGAATATTTTTTATTCCAAGTGTCGTAGCGAACTTCTTTATTGCTGCGTAATTAGGCAGGTTTGAAGGAATAGCTAAGTCGGCGGCCTCTTCAGCGCTTGGCGCAAATAGAAGCTCTATATCAATAACCTTTTCGCGGTAGGTCTTATACACAGTTGCAGGTGTAATCTTTTCTTCATTAAATATCAAAACGACCTTGCAGCGCTTCTCTTCCTTTAGGGAAGAGATGAGGCCCAAGAGTTCGTCTATTTTAAAGTGGTCGGAATTGACTCGCTCTAGATCGTCCAAGCAAATAATCATATTTTTGATTAGGTGAGGAGCGATTGTTTCCAATCCAATGGACAGATTCTTGATATACGGCGCATCCTTAAATTTTGAAAGGCCGTGTGTGATTGATCTCAATGAGTTCCATCCTAGCGACATCCATTCGGTATTAATTGTCTCTACATCAAGTTTTTCGCCAATCAGCTTTACAGGCTGAGCTTTAGCAAAAATGGCCGTGCGTAGCTCAGACAATGATGCAATACCAAATAGCGATACGTAACAGTAACTCGGAAGACTGATCTGGTTTTTTAGCTCCCGAACGATTTGGTGCCATGCGAAGGTTTTTCCAACTCCCCAGGAACCTTTGATAGCCAGAATCTCCGGCTCTTTGCTTGTAAGGAAGTGATGGGCAACCGCTTTGACTGTGGCGAGGGTCATTGCTTCTACTCCGGAAATCGATTGGGTCAGAGACCATCAATAGGGTCAGACACCCTAGAATACGACCGGAACCGGGGCTTTTGCCGTTCCGCCGTTGACCTTCTCCCCCTCCCGGCTGTGCCAGCGACTCGGCGGGAACGCCGAATCGGAACGCCGACGGGAAGAGCCGGGCGACAGTCCCGCCCGCTCGACTGCCGGGTTATGTGGGAGTGCCGTTATTTGATACGTGAAACCCTGCGCCAATGAAATGCACCATTGCGGCATAGCCCATGA
The DNA here is from genome assembly GCA_903970595.1 of Verrucomicrobiota bacterium. Lineage (GTDB taxonomy): Bacteria > Pseudomonadota > Gammaproteobacteria > Nevskiales > Nevskiaceae > Nevskia. The sequence goes on along the minus strand of CAJCJI010000125.1, from coordinate 10,546 downwards.
CGGCAACGACAGCAAGTACGATGGAGCCAACAAATGATGTGCCGAGCACGAACTTAAAAGCGAGCAGGAACGATAGTGGAACCAGCAATAGTGCCCAACCACCGCCAACTGCAATGCTTACCAGAGCAGCAAGGGCCCCCAGTATTAAAGATATGGCGGAGCGCAATAATGTTGGAGAGGCCGCACCCACAACACGAGCCGCAACCCACACCGGAACGGAGAACACGACAATGAACCCGACGGCGATGGCAATTGCAGGTAGGCCGCTAATACTGAGATTCACTCTGTTTCTTCCTCGTTGCGGATTGCCGATAAGGTCGTCTAGGTATTGGCACCTCACGCATGGCTCAGCCGGGATGCCGCAGAGCGGCATTTTCGGATGAAGCGAAGCTTTGGGCCGATAACGATTGTGTGGGCTTCGTAGGCCGCCATAACGAAACCAACAGCAGTAGTGCTACAACGTGCGGCACACACTCCAGTCCGAACCAAAATTCTTCCCTGGGATGTAGCTCGTTGTAAACCGAAGAAGCAATGACCATATCCATCAGGAGCAAGCAAAAAAGTACGGCGCCTCGATTGAAAGGCCGCCTCCTTCCGAACTGAATAATCAACGCATGCACCACAACCCAATATGCCAGGGCAAGAATGTCGATGGCTATCCAGCCGATGATCACGGGATGTCGAAGCAAACTGATATTCAGTGGTTTATGCCGGCCAGACAACAAGGCAAGCATATAAGGCAAGGCGGCTAAAACCAGGGTCTTAAGCAAGGCCATCAAGGATGCCACCCAGGCTACTACTGCAAGTGTTATCGCAAATGACCTTCTCATCAATGTTCCATTTTCGGGTTAACGCCGTCGCTCAGCAGCGGCCGTGCCGCGGCCGTCTGTTGGAGCACTTCGTTGGGCCGTCACGGCAGCCGACCCTCATGTTCAGGTGTTCCAGGGGCGCTGCGTTCTTTAAATACTTTGTAAAAATAGCTAACGGAATCCACCATACCGTTATTGAGGCGCTTCTCGATCTTCGCGAGCGGATGCGCGATCATCTGGCCAACAGCAACTCCCGGGCCGAGTTCACTTGAAACCCACCGGCCGTCAAGCACTCTGCACATTGCTTCCCCGAGGAAGCTTCCCCATGTCTGAATTCGCATCCGGGCGTTTTCGGCCGGAGGGCGCCCAGGCCACGCGCGCTGAATGAGCTTATCGATTGCCCGGATAGAATCCTCGTCATACGTCAGCGAGAAGTTCATTGAAGCTTTAGCTGCATCAATGCAAGCCTGTGCCGACTGCTTAATGATCTGCAGTTGTTCGTCTGGAATTGGATGCGGCATCGTTAGGCCCAACGCTGATTGAACCGCAGTAAGCAGCGTCCCCGGTGCGGTTCAATCCCGGATTCCATGTCCTGACCCCTTGTTCTTGCCCTGAAGAAGGATGTTACGCCGGATCAATTTTCACGTCATGCGCACTTGGCAGAACAGTGCACGGCGAGGGTCGATTGCCAGGTTTTGCCCGAAGCATCGAATTCGCCCTTGGCCCGGATGCTTGTGCATTCACTCAATCAAACCCGGCCCTTTACAGGCCGGAACCGCTGCGGACATTGCCGGCGCTCATCGTCCCCCACGGGCATCCCCGAACCTTCATTTTTTATTTTTCCACCATGCGTAACAGCACCAAAAACCTGTCACGCATGTAACGCATGGTGATTCCGCGTCACGCATGGAGCGCCCATGCGGGCGCCGGGCGGCCCGCTATTGCCCGCCCGCCTGCGCCGGCGGCTGGTCGCTCGGCGGCGGCGTCACCGCCTCCACCACCGCCGCCACCGGCGGAATATCCGTCGGCGAGGGCACCGGCAGGTGCCGCGGGTCGGGGAGCTGGCTGTCGGACCAGCCGCCCCCCAGGTCGCCGATCAGCGACACGGCGTCGAGCAGGCGGCTCTGCTGCACGTTCAGGGCGCTCTGCTGGTCGCTGAACTGGGCATCTTCGGCGGAGGCCACGGTGGTGTAGTCCACGGTGCCGGCCTTGAATTCGGCCAGGGCGATCTGGCTGCCGCGGGTGGCGTCGCGCACGGCCACGTCCAGCGCCTGCGCCTGGTCGGCCAGGATGCGCAGGCCGGAGAGGTCGTTTTCCACGTTCTGGAAGGCGCTCAGCACGGTGCCGCGGTAGTTGGCCACGGCGGCCTCGTAGCCGGCCTGGGCGGCGGCCACCTGCGCATGCCGCTCGCCAAAGTCGAACAAGGTCTCGGTGCCGCTGGCGCCGATGGACCAGACGTGGTTGGCGGCTTTCAGCAGGCCGTCCAGCGGCGACTGCGAAAAGCCGTCGGCGGCGGACAGGGTGATGTTCGGGTAGTACGCGGCCACGGCCACGCCGACGGCGGCGTTTTGCGCCGCCATCTGCCGTTCGGCGGCGGCAATGTCCGGCCGGCGCTGCAGCAGGGCGGAGGGCAGGCCGGCGGGCAGCGTGGGCAGCGTCGGCAGCTCCGTGCCTGGCGGAATGTCGAGTTCTTCCGGATTCTTGCCCACCAGCACGGCGATGGCATGCGCGTACTGGGCGCGGGCGACGCCGAGGCCAATCAGGCTGGCCTGCGCCGTCTCCAGGCCCACCTGCGCCTCCACCACGGCGGAGGGCGGGGTGGCGGTGATGCTGGCATTGCCCTGGGCCTGCACCACGCGCAGCGACTCGCGCAAGGTGTCCACCGTCTTGCGCTGCAGGTCGATATCGGCATCGGCGATGCGCAGCTCGATCACCGTGGTGGCCAGCAGGGTCTGCTCGGACAGCGTGGCATTGGCCAGCGTCGCCTGGTCGGCCTGCGCGGTGGCGGCGTTCTGCTCGATCTGGCGGCGCACCGCGCCCCACAGGTCCGGTGTCCAGCTCGCCGTGCCTTCCAGCGAGCCGGAATTGATCACCGAGGGCGCGGCCGCTCCGGCGGCGCTGGCCCCGCCTCTGCTGCCGGAGCGGGTGGCGCTGCCGGTCACGCCCAGGCTGGGGAACAGCTGCGCGTAGGCCACGCGCACCTCGGCCAGGGCCTGCTGGTAGTTGGCGTAGTCCTGGCGCACGGTCTGGTTGGACACCGCCACCAAGGGTTCGAGCTGGTCCAGCAGCGGATCGTGGAACGCGGTCCACCAGTCGCCCTTGGGCGCGGCGTCGGCCGGCGCGGCTGCCATCCAGCCGGGCAGTTCCTTGAACTGGGCCGGCACCGGCACCTCCGGGCGCTTGTAGTCGGGGCCCACGGCGCAGGCGGCGAGCAGGACGGCCAGCGCGGCAGCCGGGCTCGCTTGCAGTGCTCTCATCGAAGCGCCCTTCAAACCAGGTTCAACGCTGTTCTTGTTCATGCGTCCGCACTCACATTCTTGCGCCCGGACCAGCCCGCCAGGCCGTCGCGCATCTTGACGCCCAGGCGGTCGAGGTAGATGTAAATCACCGGTGTCGTGTACAGCGTGAACACCTGGCTCAGGATCAGGCCGCCCATCACGGTGATGCCCAGCGGCTGGCGCAGCGAGGCGCCCTGGCCGATGCCGACAGCCAGCGGCACCGCGCCGAGCACGGCGGCGGCGGTGGTCATCAGGATCGGCCGCAGCCGGATCACCGCGGCCTCGTGGATCGCCTGCTTGGCGTCGATGTGGTGTTCGCGCTGGGTGTGGATGGCCACGTCGATCATCATGATGGCGTTCTTCTTGACGATGCCGATCAGCAGGATGATGCCGATCATCGCGATCACCGAGAACGGCGTGTCGAAGATCAGCAGGGCCAGGGTCGCGCCGATGCCGGCCGAGGGCAGGGTGGACAGGATGGTGAGCGGGTGCACGGTATTCTCGTAAAGGATGCCGAGCACGATGTAGACCGCGGCGAACGCGGTCAGGATCAGCAGCGGCATGGTCGACATCGACTGCGAATAGGCCTGCCCGGCGCCGGCGAAGGCGCCGTGGATCGAGGCCGGCATGCCCAGGTCGCGCATCGCCTTGTCGATCGCCGCCGCGGCCTGGCTCAGCGAGCCGCCGGGGGGCAGGTTGAAGGACAGGGTCGAGGCCACCATGCCGCTCTGGTGGTTGACCTGGGTCGCGGTGTGGTTGCTCTGGTAGCTGGTCATGGCCGACAGCGGCACCATGGTCTCGGACGCGGTGCTGTCCGCGCTGCCGGTGGAGCCGCCGCCCTTGCTGTTGGAGATGCTGTTGGTGACGGCATTGGCCTCGGCATTGCCGTTGAGCGCGTTGGTGGCGGACGAGGCGCCCGCCGCCGCGCTGACCGCCGAGTAAGCCGTCACGCCGCTGACCGTGCCGCCCTGGGCCTGGGTCTGCTGAGAGCCGCTGGCGTTGCCGGCGGCCGCGCTCAGGTAGATGCGCTTGAGCATATCCGGGTACTGCCAGTACTTCGGCGCCACTTCCATCACCACGAAATACTGGTTGAAGGGATTGAAGATGGTGCTGACGGTGCGCTGGCCGAAAGCGTCGTAGAGCACGCTGTCGATCTGGTTCGGGGAAAAGCCGTAGCGCTGCGCGGTCTGGCGCGCGTAGGTGATATAGGTCTGCAGCCCGTTCTGCTGCAGGTCGCTGTTCACGTCCACCAGCGCGCTGCGGTCCTTGTTCAGCGCGGCCAACAGCTTGGGCGTCCAGGTATACAGCGCCGCCGTGTCGTCGCCGGTCAGGGTGTACTGGTATTCCGCCGCCGAAGCCCGGCCGCCGATGCGCAGGTCCTGCACTGCCTGCAGGAACAGCCGCGCGCCGGCGACCTGGTTGAGCTTGGGCCGCAGGCGTTGCACCACTTGGTCCGCCGACAGCTTCCGCGCCGACAGCGGCTTGAGCGCGACATAGACATTGGCGGTGTTGAGGGCGCGGCCGCCGGTGAAGCCGACCACCGACTGCACCGCCGGGTCTTCCTGCACGATCTGCTGCAGCTGCTGCAGCTTTTTCTTCATCATCGGAAAGGACACGCTCTGGTCGGCGATGATCTGGCCGTTGAGCAGCCCGGTATCCTGTTCCGGGAAGAAGGTCGAAGGCACCAGCTTGAACAGCCAGACGTTGAGCACGATCAGCCCGATCAGCACCAGGCCGACCAGCAGCGTGTGGTCGAGCACCGCCAGCAGCGAGCGCGAATACGCGCCCTTGAAGCGCTCGAACTGCCGCTCGGCCCACACCGCCCAGCGGGCGTCCGAGTGCAGGCTCTGGCCGCTCTTCATCAGGTAGGCGCACATGGTCGGCGTGATGGTGAGCGAAATCAGCAGCGAGAACAGGATCGAGATCGACAGCGTCACCGCGAATTCGTGGAACAGCAGGCCGACCAGGCCCGGCATCAGCAGGATCGGGATGAACACGGCGATCAGCGACAGGCTCATCGAAATCACGGTGAAGCCGACCTCGGAGCTGCCCAGCAGCGCCGCCTCGCGCGGCGCCATGCCCTCGTCCAGATGGCGCACGATGTTTTCCAGCACCACCACGGCGTCGTCGACGACGAAGCCGGTGGCGATGGTCAGCGCCATCAGCGACAGGTTGTCGATGCTGTAGCCCATCAGGTACATCGGCCCGAAGGTGCCGAGGATCGACAGCGGCAGCACCACCGCCGGGATCAGCGTGGCGCGCGGCGACTGCAGGAACACGAACACCACGCCGATCACCAGCACGATGGCGATGAACAGGGTGCGCTGCGTGTCGCCCACCGCGGCCGTGACCGACTGCGAGCGGTCGATGGTCACATGCACCTGGATGCTGGGCGGCAGCGTCGCCTCGACCGCGGGCAGCACCTTCCGGATCTGGGCGACGGTCTGGATGATGTTGGCGCCCGGAAGCGGGTAGACGATCACGCCCACCGTCGGATGGCCGTTCCACAGGCCGGCGTTGCGGATGTTCTCGTTGGAGTCCACCACCTCGGCCACGTCGCGCAGCAGCACGGCGGAGCCCTTGCGATACGCCACCACCAGGTCGCGGTAGTCCGCCGCCTTGCTGGCCTGGTCGTTGGAAATGACCTCGTAGCGCTGGTCGCCCTGGTCGATGTAGCCCTTGGCGCTGTTGGCGTTGGCCGCGGCGATGGCGGCACGCACGTCTTCGAGGCCGATGCCGTAGCTGCTCAGCTTGTCCGGCTCCAGCTCCACCCGCACCGAGGGCAGGGCGCCGCCGCCGAGCTGAATCTGGCCCACGCCGCTGATCGCGGACAGCTGCTGCTGCAGCACGGTATCGGCCGCATCGTAGAGCTGCGCCGGGGTCAGCGTGTCCGAGGTCAGCGACAGGATGATGATGGGCGAGTCGGCCGGGTTGAACTTGCGGTAGCTGGGGTTGCTGCGCAGGGTGGTCGGCAGGTCGGCGCGCGCCGCCTGGATCGCCGCTTCCACGTCGCGCGCGGCGCCGTCGATGTCGCGGTTCAGGGCGAACTGCACCACCACCTGCGAGGAGCCGACCGAGTTGCTGGAAGTCAGCTCGGTCACGCCGGAGATGGTTGCCAGCCGCTTCTCCAGCGGCTCGGCCACGGTCGAGGCCATGATGTCCGGGCTGGCGCCGGCCATGGTGGCCTGCACCGCGATGACCGGGTAGGTGACATTGGGCAGCGGCGCCACCGGCAGGTGGAAATACGCCAGGATGCCGGACAGGGCGATGGCCACGCCCAGCAGCGTCGTCGCCACCGGCCGCTGGATGAACAGCGCCGAGATGTTCACGCCGTGCTCTCGGCCCCGGCGTCGGGCGCGGTCTGCTGCGGCTTGCCGCCGAAGCGCTGCGACAGGCGGTCGAAGAACAGGTAGATCACCGGCGTGGTGAACAGGGTCAGCACCTGGCTCATGGCCAGGCCGCCGATGATGGCCAGGCCCAGCGGCCGGCGCAGCTCGGAGCCGGTGCCGGTGCCCACCAGCAGCGGCAGCGCGCCGAGCATCGCCGCCAGGGTGGTCATCAGGATCGGCCGGAAGCGCAGCAGCGAGGCTTCGAAGATCGCGTCGCGCGGCGACTTGCCGTGGTGGCGCTCCGCCTCGAGCGCGAAGTCCACGATCATGATGCCGTTTTTCTTGACGATGCCGATCAGCAGCACGATGCCGATGATGCCGATCACGTCCAGGTCGTCGCCGGCCAGCATCAGGGCGAGCAGCGCGCCGATGCCGGCCGAGGGCAGCGTCGACAGGATCGTCACCGGGTGGATGAAGCTCTCGTACAGCACGCCGAGCACGATGTACACCGTGACCAGCGCGGCGAGCAGCAGGAACACCTCGCTCGACAGCGAGTCCTGGAACGCCGCCGCGGCGCCCTGGAATGCGCTGGTGATGGACGGCGGCAGCTGGATCGCCTTCTCGGCCGCCTGCACCTCTTCCACCGCCGCGCTGAGCGAGGCGCCCTGGTCGAGGTTGAACGAGACGGTGACGGCCGGGAACTGCGCCAGGTGGCTGATCACCAGCGGCGACTTGGTCACCTTGATGTCGGCGATGCCGCTCAGCGGCACCTGGCCGGTGCTGCCGGTCTGGGTCGGCAGGTACAGGGTGCCGAGCGAGGCCAGGCTGGGCAGGCTGGTGGGCGCGGCCACCAGCACCACGCGGTACTGGTTGGACTGGTTGAAGATGGTGGAGACGATGCGCTGGCCCAGCGCATCGTAGAGCGCGTTGTCGATGGTCGCCGGGGTGATGCCGTAGCGCGCCGCGAGTTGGCGGTTGACCTCGATGTCGACGCTCAGGCCGTCATTGTTGAGGTCGCTGGTGACGTCGCTGATCGCCTTGATCTTCTTCATGCGCTCGATCAATTCGGGCACGTACTTCTGGAAGTCCTGCTGGCTCGGCCCGCGCAGCACGAACTGGTACTGGTTGGGCGACACCACGGTGTCCAGCGTCAGGCTCTGCTCGGGCTGGGTGAACAGCTTGATGCCGGTCACGTTGGCCGTCTCGTTCTGCAGCCGCTTGGCGATCTGGCTGGCGCTGAGCGAACGGTCGGAGTGATCCTTGAGGTTGATCAGGAAGCGGCCTTCGTTGAGCGTGGTATTGGTGCCGTCGATGCCGACGTAGGAGGTCAGCGAGGTGACGTCCGGGTCCTTGAGGATCTCGTCGGCCAGGGCCATCTGCCGCGCCGCCATGGTCTTGTAGGACACCGAGTTGTCGGCCACGCTGATGGCCTGCACCACGCCCACGTCCTGCACCGGGAACAGGCCCTTGGGAATGACCACGTAGATGATGCCGGTCAGGACCACCGTCAGGGTTCCGACCAGCAGGGTCAGGACCTGGCGGTCCAGCACCCAGCGCAGGCCGCGTTCGTAGCCCGCCAGCGTCTTGTCGAACAGCCCTTCGCTGATCCGCTCGAAACGGCTGGGCTGGCGCTCCGCCTTGCGCCGCAGGATGCGCGAACACATCATCGGCACCAGGGTCAGCGAGACCACGGCGGAAATCAGGATGGTGATCGCCAGGGTCACCGCGAATTCGCTGAACAGGCGGCCGATCACGCCGCCCATGAACAGCAGCGGGATCAGCACCGCGATCAGCGACACGGTCAGCGAGAGGATGGTGAAGCCGATCTGCCCGGCGCCTTCCAGCGCCGCTTCCATCGGCGTCTTGCCTTCCTCCAGGTAGCGCACGATGTTCTCGATCATCACGATCGAGTCGTCGACCACGAAGCCGGTGGCGACGATCAGCGCCATCAGCGAGAGGTTGTCGATCGAGTAGCCCAGTTCGTACATCACCGCCAGCGTGCCGATCAGCGACACCGGCACCGAGATGCTGGGAATGATGGTCGCCGGCACGTTGCGCAGGAACACGAAGATCACCAGCACCACCAGCGCGATGGACAGCAGCAGCTCGAAGCTGGCGTCGGACACCGAGGCGCGGATCACGCCGGTGCTGTCCGCCACGATGCCCACCTTCATCGCCTGCGGCAGGCTCGCCAGCAGCTGCGGCAGCTGCTTCTTGATCTGGTCGACGGTGGCGATCACGTTGGCGCCGGGCTGGCGCAGTACGTTGAGCACGATCGCCGGCGTGCGGTTGGACCAGGCGCCCAGCTCGATGTCCTGCGCCGCCTGGGTCACCTTGGCGACGTCGCCCATCAGCACCGGCGAGCCGTTCTGGTAGGCGATCACGGTGCTCAGGTAGTCGTTCGGGTCCTGGATCTGGTCGTTGGCATTGATCGTGTAGTCCTGGTCCGGCCCGTCGAAATTGCCCTTGGGCTGGCTGGTGTTGATGTTGCCGAGGATGGTGCGCAGATCGTCGATGTTGAGCCCGTAGGCGGCCAGCTTGTGCGGGTCGGCCTCGACCCGTACCGCCGGCACATTGCCGCCGGAGGGACTGACCAGGCCGACCCCCGGCACTTCGGAAATCTTCGAGGCGAGGCGGTTGTTGGCGGCGTCCTGCAGCTGGGTCAGCGACATCGAGTCGGAGGTGACCGCCAGCGTCAGGATCGGCTGGTCGGCGGGATTGACCTTGGCATAGATCGGCGGCGCCGGGATGCCGCTGGGCAGCAGGCTGTTGGAGGCGTTGAGCGCGGCCTGCACGCTCTGCTCGGCGATATCCAGGTTGAGCGCCAGGTTGAACTGCAGGGTGATGACCGAGGCGCCGGCGGAGCTGGCGGAGGGCATCTGCGTCAGGCTGGGAATCTCACCCAGCTGCACTTCCAGCGGCGCGGTCACCGTGGTGGCCATCACCTGCGGACTGGCGCCGGGATAGAAGGTCTGCACCTGGATGGTCGGATAGTCGACGTCCGGCAGCGAGGACACCGGCAGGAACCTCACCGCCACCAGGCCGACCAGCACCACCGCGATCATCAGCAGGGAGGTGGCAACCGGCCTTAATACGAACAGGCGGGAGATATTCATCGGGCGCGCATCCGCTGATAATCGTTCATCCGCCGGAGGAGGACCCGCTGCTGCCCGAGGAGGATGCATCGCTGCCTGAAGAGGACCCGCTGCCGCCCGAGGAGGAGGTGCAGCTGCCGGAGGACGAGCCGCTGCCGCCCGAGGAGGACGACTCGCTGCTGTCTGATGCGGAAGAGTCCTGAGACTTCTTATGCTTTCCGGCAGGCTTGGACCCCGGCGCTGCCTCAGCGGGGTTGTCCCTGGCGAAGCTGATCTTGGCGCAGTCGTTGAGCCGGTCGGTACCGTCGGTGACGACGGTGTCGCCAACCGCCAGGCCGGACAGGATGGCGGTGTTCTTGCCGTCGCTCGGGCCCAGGCTGATCTTGCGTACAGAGACCGTCTGATTGGAGTTGACCAGGTAGACGTAGTCGCCCGGCGCGCCGTTCAGAACCGCCGGCGTCGGTACCAGCACCGCATTGTGCAGCGTATCGACCAGCATCTTGATGTTGACGAACTCGCTGGGGAACAAAGCCTCGTCATCGTTGGGGAAGGTGGCGCGCAAGGTGACCGTGCCGGTGCTGGTCGTCATCTGATTGCTCAGCGCATACAGCGTGCCGGTTGCGATCTGCTTGCTGTTGTCGCTCGAGAATGCCGTGACCGGCAGCTTGGCGCCGCCGTTGACCCGCGCCATCACTTTTTCCAGATCGTTCTGAGCCACGGTGAATTCCACCGTCGTCGGCTTCATGGTGGTGATGACGACGATGCCGGGCGAACTCGACGCGGTGACGTAGTTGCCCGGATCGACCAGGCGCAGG
>CAJCJI010000124.1 GCA_903970595.1 Verrucomicrobiota bacterium | reverse complement strand
GTGGCGGCGGCTTATGCCTGCCTCACTTACGCGTTCGTGACAAAAGATTTCTCGGTCGCCTATGTTGCCGAAAACGACCATAGCCAGCTGCCGCTGATCTACCGCATCACCGCGGTGTGGGGCGCGCACGAAGGCTCGCTGCTGCTGTGGGTGCTGATCCTGTCCGGCTGGACCCTGGCCGTCTCGATTTTCAACCGGCGCCTGCCGCTGGACCTGAGCGCCCTGGTGCTGTCGGTGCTGGGCATGATCAGCAGCGGCTTTTACCTGTTCATCCTGCTCACCTCGAATCCCTTCATTCGGCAAGTGCCGGCGCCGGCGGAAGGGCGCGATCTCAATCCGATCCTGCAGGACCCCGGTCTGGCGATTCATCCGCCGATGCTCTACATGGGTTATGTCGGCTTCTCGGTGGCGTTCTCCTTCGCCATCGCCGCGCTCATCACCGGCCGGCTCGACGCCGCCTGGGCGCGCTGGACGCGGCCCTGGACCACCGCTGCCTGGATGTTTCTGACCCTGGGCATCACCCTGGGCTCCTGGTGGGCTTACAAAGAACTGGGCTGGGGCGGCTGGTGGTTCTGGGATCCGGTGGAAAACGCCTCCTTCATGCCCTGGCTCGCCGGCACCGCGCTGATCCATTCCCTGGCGGTCACGGAAAAGCGCGGCTTGCTGAAGAGCTGGACCGTGCTGCTCGCCATCCTGGCCTTCTCGCTGTCCCTGCTCGGCACCTTTCTGGTTCGTTCGGGCGTGCTGGTTTCGGTGCACGCCTTCGCCAGCGACCCCTCGCGCGGCAGGTTCATCCTGGGCTTCATGGCGGTGGTGGTGGGCGGTGCGCTGACGCTCTACGCCTGGCGCGCGCCCAGGTTGAGCGGCGGCGGCGAGCTGCAGCTGTTTTCGCGCGAGGGCCTGCTGCTGTTCAACAACGTGTTCCTGGTCGCGGCCTGCGCCGCGGTGCTGCTCGGCACCTTGTATCCGCTGGCGTTGGATGCGCTGGGACTGGGCAAGATCTCGGTCGGGCCGCCGTACTTCAACGCCGTGTTCCTGCCGATGATCGCGCCGCTTTTCCTGCTGGTTGGCCTGGCCGCGGTGGTGCCGTGGAAGCGCGGCAACTGGCGCGAAACCGTGCGCCGCTTGAAGCGGCCGGCGCTCGCCGCGCTGGTGCTGGCGGTGGTGCTGCCGTTTGCTCTGCATGGCCGCACCACGCTGCTGGCGGCGAGCGGCGCCCTGTTCGGCAGCTGGGCCATCGTCGCCGCGGCGCAGGACGTATTGCGCCGCATTCGCGCCAAGCCGCACTGGCGCAGCGGTGTGACGGCGGTGCCGCGCGCCGTCTGGGGCATGACCCTGGCCCACATCGGCCTGGGCCTATGGGCGCTGGGCGTCAGCGGCGTGATCAGCTTCGGCGACGAGAAGGACGTGCGCCTGGCGCGCGGCGCCGAGACCGAGTTGGGCGGCTACAGCTTCCGCTTCGAGCAGGCCGGTGAAACCGCCGGGCCGAACTACACCGCGCAGCAGGGCACCGTGACGGTGGAGCGCGACAACAAGCTCATCGCCACGCTGTATCCGCAGAAGCGCCTCTACCCCTCGCAGGGCACGGTGCTGACCCAGTCCTCCATCGACGCCGGCCTGCTGCGCGATCTGTACGTCTCCCTCGGCCAGGGCTACGACGACGGCAGCTGGAGCCTGCGCGTCTACTACAAGCCGGTGATCCGCCTGATCTGGCTGGGCGGGGTGTTCATGTTCTTCGGCGGCCTGCTGGCTGCCAGCGACCGGCGCTATCGTCTGGCGCGCGCCGCGGAACGGCGGTCGGTCGAAGCGGTCGAGGCGGCGGCGGCTTAAGAGCTTATCCATGCGCTACGCCATTCCCCTCGTCGTGCTGCTGGCCCTGCTGGGTCTGTTCATCTTCGGCCTGCAGCGCGATCCGCGACTGGTGCCGAGTCCGCTGATCGGCAAGGCGGCGCCGGCGTTCGATCTGCCCACGCTCGATGGCACGCCGCCGCACATGAGCCAGGCCGATCTGCGCGGCGCTCCGGTGCTGGTCAATTTCTTCGCCAGCTGGTGCGCCGGCTGCCAGGAAGAGCATCCCTACCTGATGCAGCTGGCGCAGGACCATCAGGTCAAGCTGCTCGGCATCGACTACAAGGATGCCGAGTCGGATCTGCGCGGCTGGCTCGGTCAGCATGGCAATCCCTACGGCCAGATCCTCAGCGACCTCGAGGGCAGCTTGCATGTGAACCGCGACCAGGCCGGCAAGCCGCTGCGGCTGCTGATCGACCGCCTGGTGCGGTGAAGCAGTGCCTCGCTGAGGCCTGTTTTTACACGACTCCAGGTACGTAATTGAGGAGTGTTCAGTGGAGCTTGATCGCTCATGGCTCGTCATCTCGACCGGATTGGCATTGCTGTGTGCCGCCTGTTCGGCCACGAATCCCGTCTTGCCTCCTAAAGACCAACCCAAGGTACTGATGCTCGGTGAGGTGCACGATAATCCTGACGGCCACCGGGCCCGCTACGAAGTACTGCGCGAATTAATAATTAATGATGGCTGGCGTCCCGCCATCGTCATGGAGCAGTTCGATCGCGAACAGCAAGCCCTGCTCGATCAGGCGCAACGTGAATGCAGGGATGCGGACTGTTTGATCAGCAGAGCCGGAAGCCGCAACTGGGAGTGGCCGTTGTATAAGCCGC
>CAJCJI010000123.1 GCA_903970595.1 Verrucomicrobiota bacterium | reverse complement strand
AGCTTGGATCGCCGGTCGAGGATACGTCCCCGGCGATCAGCGAGATCGATCCGTTGTCGTTGACCGAGGAAGTGGCGCTGACCAGCCCGTTCTGATTGACGACGAGACCGGCCAGCGTCACGTTGCCGCGCGGCGAAGAGATACTGCCGGTGGCGCCGTTGGTGACCGTGCTGCTGGCCGGCGCGGTGTCCGTCACCTGGTTGTTGTTGCCGTCCAGCGCGTACTGGTCGACCTCGATCAACAGTCCGCGCATGGTCGGGTCGGTGGTCGCCGCCAGGTACACGGTCTTGCCGGCGCCGAGGATGGTCTGGCCGTCGGGCGTGGTGATCGAGCCGTTGTTGGTGACGGCGCTGCCGAGCAGCATGATGCGCCCGCCGTCCGCCGCGGTGAGCTGCGCGCCAGCATTGACCGTCACGGCGCCGGCGTTGAGCGTGGTGGTCCCCGGCAGCGTGAGATTGTTCGCCGCGCTGAACACCGGCAGCAGCTGCCCCGAGGTTTCCTGCGTCAGCGTGTTCTGCGACAGCAGGCCGTTGGTGAACAGCGAGTTGGTGATGTCCAGCGTCGAGGCGGTGAGGCTGCCGACATCGATCTGCGCGCCGTTGGCGAAGATGATGCCGCTCTGGTTGATCAGGTAGATCTGGCCGCCGATGTTCGAGGGCAGCCCGGTCTTGGAATTGAGGCTGCCGTAATAGCTGTTGATGGCGCCGGCGATGGTGCTGGGATTGCCGTCCCAGATACGGTTCAGGGTTTCGGCGGTGTTGCTGGGCAGGATGAAGTTGACCGTGTTGCCCTTGGCGACGTTGAAGCTGGCCCAGTTGAGGATGGCCGCGTTGCTGCTCTGCGTCACCGTCATGGTGTTGCCGGCGGCGTTGACCGCCTGGGTGGCCGCGCCGGATTGCAGGAACTGGATATTGCTCTTGTTCACGCCGCAGGCGGCCGGCGCCATGGAGCAGGTCGAGGGCAGGGCCGTGGGGGACGCGGCCTGCGCCACGGAGCAGGCGGCACCGAGGATGATGGCCGCGGCGCCGAACAGCTCCGGCAGGCCATTCCAGCCGCGGCGCGCGGGGTGGCTGCCCTCGAACGCGCGGGCGTAACAGTTCAGGCGCGGATCGAATGAGGCGGCTTTGCCGCGACGCAGGCGATTGGAAAACGGTTCAGAAGCCATAATTCACCCTGAACAGACCGCGATTGGCACCCGCCCCGGTGGCCGCGCCTTCGTCGAAGACATGGGCGGCGTCGAGATCGACGCTCAGCCCCCGCGCCTTGAAGCGCCAGCCCACTCCGGTGCTGAGCAGGTGGTAGAAGTCGGGATTGCCGGGCTCGGCGTTGGTGATGCGCAGTTGCGCAGCTTCGCCGAAGCACAGCAGGTAGGATTTTTCGATGCGCGGGCTCAGGCCCGCCAGCAGGGGCGGCGTGCGCAGTTCCAGCGATTCGCGCATGCCCTCGTCGCCCAGGCGCTCCGACTCGTCGTAGCCGCGCACGCTGTCGATGCCGCCGGCGCCGAATTGTTCGTTGCTGATCAATGCCTCGCTGGCCCATTGGCCTTCCAGCTTGCCGTCGATGCTCCAGCCCCACAGCAGTGGCTGCAGGCGCGACAGGCTGGGATGCACGATCAGGAAGGTCGAATTCGACGAATAGCGCTTCTGATCGAAAGTCTCGTTGGACGAGCCGATGCCCGAAAAGGTGAAGGTTACGGTCGTATCCAACGTGGTATTGCTGACCGGCTTCGCGGCAGCCCCCGGTGCGGCCGGGGTGGACTGGCCCAGCCAGGTGACGCTGTAGTCCAGGGTCAGCGGCATGTATTCGATCGGGGTGTCGATACTGGTATCGGCACCCGCCAGGGTCACGTCCTGCTTGAAGTTCTTGTAATCGATGCCCGCGGTCAGGTTGTGATAGAACGTCGGGCCGTTGCCGGGAAGCGGAACGATGTAGCGCGCGCCGACGATGTCGCCGTTGCCGATCACGTTGATGCCGCCCACTGCCGCAACATTGCTGTTCGAGTGGACGCCGTATAGCGCCAGCACGCGCCCCGAAGGAAAGGGAATCACATAAGAAAGCGAATAGACGATCGCGTTGTCCTGGTCCTGCGGCGCGGTCTGGTACTGAATGCTGATGCTCTGGTCGCGCTGGAACAGGTTGTCGTAATGCAGCTGGCCGATGGTCCGCAGATGTGTGGTGTTGATGGCGTAGTAGTCGTTGACTTCCACGCTGCCGTGCAGCGGCAGGTCGTCCTGCACCTGCAGGTCCACATCCACCCGTCCGGGGGTGTCCGAGGCCTTGAGGATGGGGGTGACGTGGTGATCGGCGCTGCGGTTGATGACCGTCAGTTCGCTCTGCACCTCGTTGAAATCCGGGACTTTATCGACAGCCAGCTCGGGCACGTTGGCGCGCAGCACGCCCTCCGAATAATAGTGGGCGCCGACGATGTTGAGCTTGCCGACCGGGGCTTCGATCACCTTGAGCCGGACGTGTCCGCCCGCCACCTTTTGCTCCGGGATATTGACCAGCACGGTCAGGTAGCCGCGGTCGTGATACTTCGTTTCGAGCGCTTTGCGCGCCGCCTCGACGTCCTTGACGGTCTTTTTCTCGCCCAGATGGGGGTAAACCGCCCGCTCGATTTCAAGCTGCGTCAGCCGGGTGTTGCCTTCGACATCGTATTCCAGGATGTCGAACGTATTGGCGGGGGCCTTGCTGCCGGCCTGGGCAGCCGCGCCGGCCGGAGCGCCAGATGCTGCCGCAGCAGGCGCCGCCGCCCCGGGTGCGGAATTCTGTGCCAGGGCTGTGACCGATAGAGGCAGCGAAAGCGCGATCACCAGTCTCCAGCCTCCCCCGAACATCGCCCCTTTGCACATCATGTCGTGAAAGATCCGCCGATTGATTAAGCGCGCCAAGTCCGCCGGGCGTGCACAATCCACCCGAACTTCACCCGAAAATACCCCCTAAAGTTTGCTGAACCGCTCGCGACAACCAAGACCTTCGTTGAGCACGGCCCAATAGAGACGGACGCCCCTTGATCGATTCCGGCTCACCACGCGAAGCAGTTGCCCGCTGCCTTGCGGACTCCGACCAGATTTACCTGCTATCGGATCGGATTGGAAGAATAGATTGTACTAGTGACAGATATGTGACGTACGGGGATGCGACTACAAGGAAAAAAAGTCATTAACTTAGAACCAATAAATACAATTTCACGAATCCGGGATCATAAACGCGTCCATGCCGCCGGGCGCGGGCCTGCCCCGGAAACGCCGCGCTCCCGTACCCACCGCGGCCTTGCGGCCGCCGATGCGCACCGGCCTTGATGTTAAAATTTCGGCTTCGCGGGAGCCGACTGCAATCCCGAGCGCCCAGATTAAAACTTCCGCTGCGCGATGCCCGCCATGAGCCTTCCCTCAAATCAGGTCGCCGCGATGTACCAGCGCGCGTTTGCCCTGTTCCAGCAGGGCCAGACGGGTCCGGCTTCCGCCCTGTGCATCGAGATCCTGAAGCAGCAGCCGGCCCACTACGACGCCTTGCACATGCTGGGCCTGATTGCGATCCAGAACGGCCATGGCCAGACCGGCATCGATCTGATCAGGCGCTCGCTCGGCATCAACCCGCGTCAACCGATCGCCCATTCCAACCTCTGCACCGCGCTGCTGGAATCGGAGCGCCCGGCCGAAGCCCTGCAACACGCCGAGCGCGCCATCGAACTCGACCCGCGCTATGCCGATGCGCAAAACAACCGCGGCAATGCCCTGCTGGAGCTCAAGCGTCCCGAGGAGGCCCTGGCCAGCTACGCCAAGGCCCTGCGGCTCCGGCCCGACTATGCGCTGGCCCTCAACAACCGCGGCAATGCCCTGCTGGACCTGAAGCGCCCGTCAGAAGCGCTGGAGAGCATCGAAAAGGCACTGCGGCTGCAGCCGGATTTCGCGCCCGGACTGAACAGCCGGGGCAAGGCCCTGCTGGACCTCAAGCGCTTTGCGGAAGCCCTGCTCAGCATCGACGCCGCGCTGCAAAAAGACCCGGCTTTCGCCCTCGCCCACATCAATCGCGGCAACGCCCTGGCCGATCTGGAGCGTTTCGACGAGGCCGTGGCGAGCTATGACCGCGCCCTGAAGCTCAAGCCCGGGGATGCGGATGCGCTGCGCGGCCGCGGCATCGCCCTGCTCAAACTGGGACGTCACGACGAGGCACTGGACAGCTATAAACGATCCCAGGGGCAGGCTTACGACGAAGCAACGATGCTCGATGTCTACGGCGTCAAGATGCTCAACCTGAAGCGCTTCGCGGAAGCCGCACGCTACCTCAAACCCCTGATCGAACTGGCGCCGGATACCGATTATGCATTGGGGCACCTGCTTTACGCGCAGCTGCATTGCTGCGACTGGCACGGCATCGACAGCCTTCGCACCCGGATCGTCGGCAACACGCTTGCCGGCAAACGGGCCATTGTCCCTTTTTGCATGTTCCTGGCCGATGAATCGCCGTCCATCCAGCAATTGTGCGCCAGCAACTACATCCGGGACCATCATCCGCCCGCCCCGGAGGCTTTGTGGCAGGGCAAGATCTACCGGCATGAGCGCATCCGGCTGGCCTATCTGTCGGCGGATTTTCATCAGCACGCCACCGCCCACCTGATGGGCGGCCTGTTCAAGCTGCACGACCGGAGCAGCTTCGAGATCACGGCGCTGTCGTTCGGCCCGGATGACGGCAGCGCCATGCGCCGGGAACTGGAGGCTTCTTTCGACCGCTTCCTGGACGTGCGCGAACTCGGCGACCTGGACGTGGCGCGGAAGCTGCGCGAACTGGAAATCGATATCGCGGTGGACCTCAAGGGCCACACCACCGACGCGCGCACCGGCATCCTGGCCCACCGCCCCGCCCCGATCCAGGTCAACTACCTCGGCTATCCCGGCACCATCGGCGCCGGCTACATCGACTACATCCTCGCCGACCGGACTGTCATTCCCGCGGAAGACCGCCACTGCTACGTCGAAAAAGTCGTCTACCTGCCGGACTGCTACCAAGTCAACGACTACCGCCGCAAGGCCATGGCCCCCTGCCCAGGCCGCGCCGAAAACGGGCTCCCGGAACAGGGCTTTGTGTTCTGCTGCTTCAACAACAATTACAAGATCACCGCCGAGGTCTTTGCAACCTGGATGCGCCTGCTCAGCCGCGTGCCGGGCAGCGTGTTGTGGCTGTACCAAGCCAATTTCACTGCAGCCCGCAACCTGCGTGCGGAAGCGGCACGCTGCGGAGTCGCGCCCGAACGGCTGGTGTTCGCGCCCAGGCTGGACCAGGCCGGGCACCTGGCCCGGTACCCCTTGGCATCCCTGTTCCTGGACACGCTTCCCTGCAACGCGCACACCACCAGCAGCGACGCGCTGTGGATGGGTGTGCCGGTGCTCACCTGCATCGGCGGCGGCTTTGCGGGACGCGTGGCCGCGAGCCTGCTGCGCGCCGCCGGACTGCCCGAACTGGTCACCGAAAACCTGGAAGACTACGAGCAACTGGCCTTGAAGCTGGCCACGACACCTGAACTGTTGCACGAACTGCGTGCCAAACTGATGCGCAACCGGGAGTCCTGCCCCTTGTTCGATACCGACCGCACGCGGCGCCAGCTTGAGGCGGCCTATCTGCGGATGTGGCAGCGACTTCAGCGGGGCGAAGTGCCCGCGCACGATGAATCCCCGGCCACATCGGGAGAGGATGTAGAGGGCCCGGGAAGTGTGCAGGAATCTGTGACGCCAGACTGACACAGATGCCGCTTAGGATTTGTCCGTGAACAAGATTATCGGCGCCCTGTTCGTGCTGCTGTGCTCCTTTGCCTGCCTGGCAGCCGGGCCGAACGTCCTCAACAACTCGAACCACTCCGCTTACAGCGGCGGGGAGATCAATGCGCTGCTCGGCAGTGGCGTGGTCGGGAGTTCGATCTACCTGGACATGACGCAGCCGTCCACGGCGACGCCAGCATTTCTCTACCCCGGCGCGATCCTCGCCGACGCCACCAACACCAGCAATATCTACTACGGCACCGGCAACAACACCCCGGACAACCACGCGCCCTACCGGATCGTCACCACCTCGGCCTCCGGCTACAGCCCGGCCTTCGACCTGCAGAATTACGCCGCGGCAGTGGCCGGCAACGTGATCTCCAACTTTGCGTTTTATCCGGGGCAAACCTTTCCGGCCGGCACGGGGCCGCCGACGGCGATGACCGTGGTGGACTATTGCACCGACACCACCGCCGGCTGGGGGGACGAGTTCTGCATCACCCCGGGCTACCTGCAAGCCGACCAGTGCTACACCGGCAGCCCTTCCGACACCACCAACTGCTTCGCCCAGCTGATGGCCGTGGTGGCGTACCAGCATCCGGCCTGGAACAACTTCGATCTTATCGGCGCGTTCCGCGAAACCGCGGCGAACTGGGCCACCGGCTATGCCCAGGCCAACTACGGCTATGGCGCGATCAACTATACGGCCGCCACGGCCATCGCCAGCTCCTCCGGCGCCTGCGCCGCCACCGGCACCCCGGCCTCGATCTGCCTGCAGCCGCCGGGCCTGGCCGTGATCAACCAGGGCACCCAGGCGCAGCTGATCCTGTATCCCAACCGCACCACGCGCCGCAAGCAGGAACTGATCTACTCGGTCAGCCCGAGCTACAACTGGCCGGTGAAGAACGAATACACCACGGCCGACATCACCGCCTCCAGGGCCAAGCTGCTGTATACCTCGAACGGCACCGATATCGAGCCGGTCTACAACTATGTGCCCTCCGCCAACGGCAGCGTGGCCTTCGTTGCGTTCACCACCGACGGCCAGGGCAATTACTCGAGGGTGGAGTCCCAGTTTTCGGTGACGCAGTTGACGTTCAGTGCGGTGTGCCCGGCGCATTAATAAACCAGCTGCAAGGGCGACGTGGAGTTCTGGTTGTGGGTGCCCTTGGCGATGCACTGCCCATAGGGCTGGGTGAAAGGGGAGCCGCCGATGATCGGGTCGAGCATGATCCCCGGCGTGGCCAGCTGGTTGACCGGCTGCCGGGCCAGGTAAGCGAAATCCGTAATGAACTGGGAGTACGCGCTGCCGTCGCCCTCGTAGGGGGCGCCGCCGACGGATGCTTTGCGGTACAGCAGCAGGGCGGTATAGAACAGGTCATAAGCGCCGCTCTGCACCAGGGCCGGCGTAAAGACATCGATCGAGCCCATGGCGGCGGCGCCGTTGAGCGTGGCGAACTGGTAGGTATCCGCGCTGCCCGGCGGATAGGACAGGCTGAGAATGCCGATGGCGCGGGCACCGTCCGTATTGGCGTTATCCAAGCCGATCTGGACGTTGCCGTCGCTGCTCTGCGCGCAATCGCCGCCGTTGGACTCGTCATAGCCCTGGACCGTCCCCGGCAGATTGGCGCCGGGCATGGGCGTGGCGTAGCTGTCCGCGGTCGGCGCGCCGCAGTCGCCATAGCCGCCCGAAGCGTTTGCCGGCGGGATGGCACCGCCCGCCAGGGCGGCGCCGGGATTGTGCAGGAAGTAGCTGTTGAAGGCCGCCTTGACGCCCGAGCCGGCAGCGCGGTCGATGATGGTGATGGCGCCGCCCGGCAGCGCCGCGCCGGCGTAGCCGCCCTGGTCGCCGGTCAACTGATTCCAGTCGGAATAGCTGCCGGCCAGTATCGCCGTCAGTTCCGCGGTGCTGAAATTCCGCTTCTGCGCGGCCAGCAGACTGTCGATGGCGACGCCGTATACCAGGTCATAGAGCGGCACGGCCGTCACATTGTTCAGTGCGGCCTTGGATGGCGGGGTCTGCGCCGGCCCGGAGGAACCCTTGCCGTTGTTGTAGGCAAACGGCAGATTGACGCCGGTGTATAGCGAGATCTCCTCGTCCGCAAAGCCGAGCACCGGGACGGCGTTCACCGTGGCGGTGCCGGTGTAGGCGTAAGTCGGGTTGGGGTAGGCCGCACCGAGGCATGCACTGGAGTTGGCGCCCAGGAAATTGGGATAGCTGATGGCGGTGGCGTTGACCAGGGCGGCGATGCCGTTGGGGAAGCCGCCGCCGTTGCCGGCGTAGACGATCAACACGTTCTTGCCGGCGAAGCTGGCGTCGCCATCGACAACCTGGCCCACGCCATAGACGGCGGTGTAATTGCTGCCTTGCAGGCCGCTGTCGCAACTCTGGTCCGTGTACACGTCGGCGTTGGCGCCCAGCAGGGTTTCGGCGAACTGGCGCACCGCCGGGGCCTGCTCGGAACCGCCGCCCAGGTAAAAGGTGTAATCAGGCGTGGTGCCCGGCCCTACGGCCAAGACTTTCCCGGCCGCAAGCAATGCGGCAGCGGCGGCAAACAGCTTCAGGCAGGTGTTCATGCGACTTGAATGACCCCATGCCGCCTCATGCGGATTTCCAGGAACTCGGCAGCTGCGCCTGCAAGCACAGTATCCCCCATTTCCCCGGCCCCTCCTGTCACTATCCGGCGGCGTTTCGGGGACGACTTAATATGACGTCATCATGTGGGATTTTGACTTCGGGATTGTTACATCGTTGGAGAATCCCACGCACAAAAAAGACCCTGCCGAAGGCAGGGTCCATAGGGTTACGTCAGGCTTATTCAGACCGGCGGGCAACAGCGCAGCCGGTCCTTTCTTACCGGCGATCAGTAAATGAGCTGTAGCGGTGCAGTCGAATTCTTGTTGTGGGTGCCTTGGGCGACACAGGCCGCGTAGGCCTGCGAGCCGGGACCGGCTCCAATCACCAGCGGATCGAGCATTACGCCGGAAACCGATACCTGGGTCACCGGGTTGGAGGCCAGCGCCACGAAGTCCGTGATGAAATTCGTGTAGAAGGTGCCATCGCCTTTGTAAGGGGCGCCGTTGACCGAAGCCTTGCGGTATTGCAGCGAGTCCGTATAGAACAGGTCGTAGGCGCCGCTCTGGACGTTGGCCGGTTCGAAGGCATAGGCCGAGGAATTGCCGCAGGTCTTGGTGGTCGAGCCGCTCACCAGGACGCTGTTGAGGGAAGCAAAGACATAATGGTCCGAGGTGCCCGGCGGAGACGAAAGGCCGAGGATGCCGATCGCCCGGGCGCCATCAGTATTTGCGTTGTCCAGGGCTGTCTTGACGTTGCCGCTGCTGCTCTGCGAGCAGTCGCCGCCGTTGGTCTCGTCATAGCCCGCCACGGTGCCGCTCAGGGTAGCGCCGGGCATCGGCGTGGTGTAGTTATCGGCAGTTGGCGCGCCGCAGTCGCCGTACCCTCCCGAAGCATTGGCCGGAGGAACCGCACCGCCCGCCCCGGACGCGCCCGGATTGTGCAGGAAATAGCTATTGAAAGCAGCCTTGGCACCGGCACCGGCTGCGCGGTCGATAATGGTGATGGCGCCGGCCGGCAGTTTCACTCCGGCATAAGTACCCTGGTCGCCTTTGAGCTGGCTCCAGTCGGTGTAATTTCCGGAGAAGATGGCTGCCACTTCAGCGGTGCTGAAGTTCTGCTTCTGCGTCGCCAAGACAGCGTCTTCCGCAATGCCGTAAACGTCATCGTACAGTGCGACGGCAGTGATATTGGCCAATTGCTTCGAGGTCGGGGCAACCTGGGCGGCTCCGGTACCGTAAGCGAACGGCAGATTCACACCGGTAAACAGGCCGATTTCCTCGTCGGACAGGCCGATCACCGGAATGGCCGCAACGGTGCTGGTTCCGGTGTAGGAATAGGTGGGGTTGGGAATGGTCGAACCGCTGCAGGCGGTGGCGAGCAGAAAGTTCGGGTAATTGACGCTCGTGGCGTTCACCACGGGGGCGATGCCGTTGACAAAGGTGCCACCGTTGTTGCCGTAAACGATCAGTACGTTCTTGCCGTTGAAGGTGCTGTCGCCGTTGACGGTCTGGCCTACTCCGTAAACGGCCGTGTAGTTGCTGCCCTGCTTGGTGCTGGCGCCGTTGCAGGCCTGGTCGGTGTACACGTCATAGGACGAGAACATCGACTCGGCGTAGGCCCGCACCTGCGCCGCTTCCACCGATCCACCTCCGAGGTAGAAGGTGTAATCCGGGGTGGTGCCGGGGCCGACCGCCAGGGCCTGGTCACAGGCGAACATCGCAGCGGCGGCCGCGATCAGCTTCATCTTGGTATTCATACAATATCCCTCAATATCCCTTGAATGCTTGATTTCAAATAATTGGCCTGACCGGGCGGTCCCGACCTTGAATCCAGGTTTCGCCTGCGTTTCGCACCCCGGCGCTGGAAGCGCC
>CAJCJI010000122.1 GCA_903970595.1 Verrucomicrobiota bacterium | reverse complement strand
AACCCGATCCGCTACGCCGCGGTTGGTGAAACCCACGCTGGCGACTTCATCGTCTTTCCCAGGGGATCGGCGCACGCGCTTTCTGCATGTCCCCACACCACCGAGGAGGCGCGGCGAGCAGGCGATGTGACCACGATCCTCTGTGGTGAACTCCAGTTCATATCAGGGCAAAGAAATCCCATATTTGCCGCATTGCCGGACTATTTTGTAGTCCAGGATGTCACGGGCGGCGGGATATTCCGCTCCTTGGCCAGGAGCCTGACATCGATCTCCTCTTCGGGGTCCTTCGGGTATCAGGTGGTCCGCAACAAGCTGGCCGATAGCCTGTTCACCATGGCGGTGCTCGACTACGCCCGCCACGCAGGGGATGCCAAGGGAATCTTTGCGGCGCTCGCGGACCGCAGGATCGCATTGGCTCTATCGGCGATCCATTCAAATCCCGGGCACAACTGGAGTCTGCACGCGCTGGCCAGTATCGCCATGATGTCGCGCACCAGCTTCGCCGGCAGGTTCAGCGAGTTGATGGGATTGCCGCCGATGCAGTATCTGGCACGCTGGCGCGTGACCGAAGCACAGCGCTATTCACTTCCAGAGCACCCGCAAAAGGAACATTGTCATGGACAAGCTGAGAACACCGGACCAACATTTTTCGGATCTTCCTGGATACAGCTTCGCCCCCCGCTACGTGGAGACGCTGCACGGCTATGAAGGCCTGCGCATGCACTACATCGATGAAGGAGCGCTCGATGCGCCTGTCGCATTGTGTTTGCACGGGCAGCCCACCTGGAGTTATCTCTACCGCAAGATGATCCCGAGTTTCGTCGCCGGGGGCATGCGCGTCATCGCCCCGGACCTGTTCGGATTTGGCCGCTCCGACAAACCTATTGACGAGGCCGTGTATACCATAGGCTTCCATCGAAATGCCTTGATGCGCCTGGTCGAAGAGTTGAATCTGCGCGACATCACGCTGGTTTGCCAGGATTGGGGTGGTCTGCTGGGTCTGACCATGCCGATGGACATGCCGGGGCGCTTTACACGGCTGATCGTGATGAACACGGGCCTGGGCACTGGCGACCAGCCGCTCGGAGAGGGATTTCTCGCCTGGCGCGCATTCAACAACCGCAGCCCGGATATGGACATCGCAGCGTTGATGAGGCGCTCGGTTCCAGGCATCGGCGATGCCGAGGCGCAGGCATATGCGGCGCCCTTCCCGGATGTACGCTACAAAGCAGGCGTGCGCCGGTTTCCGAACCTGGTGCCCGATCGGCCTGATGCCGATGGCACCGAACTTTCGCGGCGCGCCCGCAGCTGGTGGAAGGCAGAGTGGCTTGGAAAGAGTTTCATGGCGATCGGTATGCAGGACCCGGTGTTGGGGCCTCCGGCGATGAAAGCGCTGCATCGCGTGATCCGCAACTGCCCGCCGCCAATGGAATTGGCGGATGCGGGGCATTTCGTGCAGGAAGCAGGATCGATTATTGTCGATCGTGCACTGAACAGCTTTTCGAAGTAATTGTGCATCCGGGAAACCCCTGATTCATTCCACCGCGGGGCATGGAATCAACCAGAGCTTTCCTGGCCCAAGGGTCTGTGACGAAATGATGCAACCGATGATGTTTGGAGTAACAACGATGAGCTCGATCAAGAAGCAGTGGTTTGTAGCCGGACTTGTGATGATGGCCACCGCGGCAAGTGCCTCGGACGAACGCCCGTTTACGGCGGAGGCGTTCGCCCAGCTAAGCAAAGCGGGCCAAGAGGTCGTGGTCGATGTCCATGCCGACTGGTGCCCGACCTGCCGCCGCCAGCAGCCGGTGCTGGAGGCTCTCGTGAAGGAGGACAAATACAAGGGCTATACCATCCTGGTGGTCGATTTCGACAAGCAGACCGATGCGCTGAAGCAGTTCCGAGTTTCCAGCCAGAGCACCCTGATCGTATATCACGGTACGCAGGAGAAAGGGCGTGCCACCGGCATTACCACGCCGCAGCAGATCGGTGCGCTGCTCGATCAGGGACTTTGAGCGACAACAGTGGCCGCTTCCGGTCTCCTGCTGGCACTGCTTTCGGGCATGTTGTCGACCTTGTCGCCGTGCGTATTGCCGCTGCTGCCCATCGTTATCGCATCGGCGGTGCTGGCGCATCGCTGGGGCGGGGTGGCGCTGGGCATCGGACTAACATTGTCATTCACCGTCTTGGGCTTGTTCATTGCCACCATTGGCATTGCCCTTGGCCTGGATCAGGCCCTATTCCGCTTCGGCGCCGGCTGCATGCTACTTCTGTTTGGCGCAGTGTTGCTGATTCCGCCCCTGCAAGAGCGGTTCATGGCCGCCGCCGGTGCATTTGCTGCCCGCGGCGGTGAACTGTCCGGGCGTATCCACGGTGACGGTCTGTGGGGCCAATTCCTTGTTGGCCTGCTGCTCGGCGTAATCTGGACACCTTGCGTTGGCCCGACTCTTGGCGCCGCGGCCACGTTGGCAAGCTCCGGCCAGCAACTGGACCGTGCGGCATTAGTCATGTTTGTCTTCGGGATTGGCGCCGCACTTCCGCTGGTGTTGCTCGGAACGATCTCCCGGCAGACGCTCAACCGTATTCGAGGGCGCCTGTTGGGTGCGGCGGTGGGCGGCAAAAAGGTGCTGGGCGTGTTGTTGCTGTTGATCGGCCTGGGAATCCTTACCGGCTATGATCGCACGCTGGAGAAGATGCTTGTGTCGGCGTCGCCGGATTGGCTGAGTGAACTGACTACACGATACTGAACCGGCGAGATCCGGGCCCTGTTCCGTGATCTTGCGAGCGATGCAGCGTTTCGCCGCGGTGCGAAACAAGCCGGCGAGGAAGGGGTCTGCCCGGTCAGTAATCCGCTCGCCGATAGTTTTGCCGAACACAGGCTCGTCGTGTCGCGGCTGCGCACTATCACTAGGAAGCTCTCATGAGCCGTATGCACAATCCGCCGCACCCCGGCGAAATTCTCAAGCAGGATGTACTTCCCGACCTTGGGCTCAGCGTCACGGCTGCTGCCGCGCACCTGGGCATGTCTCGCGTGGCGCTATCGCGCGTGCTGAATGGACGCGCCGCTATCAGCGCCGACCTGGCCTTGCGCCTGGCCGACTGGCTGCCGCCGAGCGCCGAAAGCTGGCTGCGAATGCAGGCCGCGTATGATCTCTGACAGGCGGGGCGCAACCCGCGGCCAAGGATCAAGCCGGCTGCGGCCGGTGTACGAGTCTGACATGCAGTTGCGATGTCCGGTTCGGTTATAGGCCCCGCCATGGCGTCCGCCTCGATGAACCGATAAATCTCAGCAAGCTGCTCCCGCACCTCAGGCGTGTAAACAACGGTGTAACGACTCACCCCTTGGACGTAAGTTTGGCGTGCTCGGCAGCCAGTGCGGCGCGCACATCGCTCACCGAGATGGCACGGGAAGGATCTTTCTTCAAGGCATCATAGGCAGGACCAATCTGCTCCCGGAGCCACCATTCCACCGCGCGGTCGCGAGCCAGCAGAGTGCGCAGGCCATCGCGAATGACCTCGCTCTCTGTAGCGTATTCGCCCGCGGCAACCTTGGCCTTCACGGCATCCGCCATCTCGTTTGGCAGGGTAATGCTGAGCTGCTGGGTCGAGCGCATGAGTCGCCCCTAATATGAGTAGGATTAAATCCTACTCATATGTCATACGTTGCGCAAGACTGCCCGCCCCCGATTGCAGTTTTGGAGATTCAGCCTGGATCGCCTAAGTCCAGCAACTAGCTGCTGGTGCACCGCATTCTGGCAGTCGCCAGTTATACAACAAAAGCAACATTTGTTGTATAACTGGCCTATGCTCTATACCGAACTCTCCACCACCGCCCAAACCGCCTATGCGCAGTTGCAGGACGCCGCCCTGTCCGAGTACCTGTCGCGCAGCGTGTCCCAACTCCGCGGCAGCTTCGCGCGCAAGACGGTGAAGGGCAGCGGCTACTGGTATTTCGTCTTCCGCGAAGGCACCCGGGTTCGGCAAATCTATGTCGGCCCCGACGACGCGCGCGTGCGCACCCTGGTGGAAAAGAAAAACCAGGCCACCGACCGCGACCAGGTGGAAACCCTGGCGCGGGCCTGCCTGGCGCACCGGGCTTCGGCCCTGCTGCCCAAGCATCTGCGGGTGATTGCGCGCCTGACGGACTTCGGCTTCTTCCGCATCGGCGGCGTGCTGGTGGGCACCCATGCCTTCGCCGGCTATGCCAACATGCTGGGTCTGAGGTGGGCCGGCGGCGACCGCACCATGGATGTAGACGTGGCGGTTCCGGGCAAGAACGTCTCCATCGCGGTACCCGACGCACCCGCCGTCGACCTGCACGATGCCTTGACCGCTTTTGAAGCCGGCTTCATCCCCACGCAAACCTTTGCTGGCGGCGCTGGACCCACTTATACCCTTAAGGGCGATCCGGATTTCCAGATCGATTTCCTCACCACCCTGGGCCGGGCCGGCAGCCAGCCGCAGAGGATCGAACTCCTGTCCATATCGGCACAGCCGCTCAAGTTCCTCGACTACCTGGTGCAGGCTCCCACGCAGACCGTGCTGCTCGACCCGGCCGGGCACTACGCCGTGGTCAGCGTGCCAGCGCCCGCACGCTACGCCGTCCACAAGCTGATCGTGCATGGCGAGCGGAATGTGCGCTACCGCACCAAGGCGCGCAAGGATCTTGAGCAGGCCGCCGCCCTGTTTCAGTATTTCGCGGCCAACGATCCGCGCAGCCTGCTACTGGCCTGGCAGGAAGCCCGCGACCGCGGCCCCGGCTGGCGCGAGCGCCTGGACACCGGACTCGCCGCCCTGGACCAGCGCTGGCCGCTGAAGGGCACGGGGCTGAAGCTGGCAAGGGGAAAAGCGGGCGGGAAATCCTTGTCTGCGGGCTGAGTCCAGCGCGGCACTTGGCCATGACTGTCGATGGAACGCCAGTCATCGTGAGGAATAGCCTGGCAATTGTCGTTCTGGCGAAAGCCAGTCATGAGCTTTGCCGAAGGGCCGGAATCCAGGAAGCTTGAAGAAGCACACCAGGTTCGAAGAGCGGAAGGCGTAGCTGGTTGAGGGAGGAGCGGAACTGACCATGCGTGCCCCCCCGTCGCGCCCTAATTCTTTCTCGTGTCCCACCTATAACTAACTCCCGTCGCCCCCTCCAAGCTGTTCCACAACCGCCTCCCCCCCGCTTCATCCCTCGCAGTCGCCTTCGGCTCCACCCGCCGCGGCTTCCCGCGAAACTGCATCACCCCATCCGGCCCATAGAACGTCCCGCCCTCCAGCCCCGGCTGCGAAGCCGCGTAAATAAGGGGAAGCGCGCCATCCTCCGGGCTTTGCCCGAGCCAGCGCATGGTGAAGGCAAGGGCGGCGCGGCCGGCGCGGTCGCGCAGGCCTTGCAAGGGCACCTGGTTCCAGACCGCGCCGATGCCGGTGCGGGCGATGCCGGGGTGGGCGGCGATGCTGATCAGGTTCGAGCCCGCGGCCGCGGCGCGGCGTTGTAGTTCCAGGGCGAACATCAGGCTGGCCAGCTTGGCGGTGGCGTAGGCGCGGTTCGGCTCGTAGTTGCGCTCCAGGCGCAGGTCGTCGAAGTCGAGCTTGCCGTTGCCGTGGACGATGCTCGATGCGCCTACCACCCGCGGCGCCGTGCTGCGCAGCAGGCGCGGCAGCAGCAGGCCGGTCAGCGCGTAGTGGCCGATCACGCTTACGCCAAAGCCGAGCTCGAAGCCGTCCGCGGTGGTGGCGCGCCGCTGCGGCGGCAGCAAGCCGGCGTTGTTCACCAGCAGGTCGAGCGGGCGGGGATCGGCGCACAGGGTGGCGGCCACCTTGCGGATGGCGGTGAGGCTGCCCAGGTCCAGCGCCTGGAATTCCACTGCAGAGCCGGGCACCGCCGCGCGGATGCTGTGTGCCGCCGCTTCGCCTCCGGCCGCGTTGCGGTCCACGATCAGCACCTGCGCGCCCAACCGCGCCAGGCCCAGGGCGGTGCAGTAGCCCAGCCCGGCGGCGGCACCGGTCACCAGGGCGTGGCGGTTGGAGAGGAGTAGGGCCGTGTCGGGCATGGCGGCAGCCTTGTCGTGTAGGTGGCCGCAGCGTGACAGCCGCAGCCCGCGGCGGGATCATCCGAACGGCGCATTCCGCCCGGAATACATTGGAAACACAAATGTCCACCAAGCTCACCAATCGCTGGCTCGCGTTGTACCTGCTGTGCTTGGGTGTGCTGATGATCGTGCTGGACAGCACCATCGTCACCGTCGCCCTGCCCACCATCCAGGCGGACCTGGGCTTCTCCGGCTCCACCCTGGTGTGGGTGCTCAATGCCTACATGCTCAGCTACGGCGGTTTCCTGCTGCTAGGCGGGCGCCTGGGCGATCTGTACGGCAACCGCCGGCTGTTCCTGCTCGGCCTGTGCGTGTTCACCGTGGCCTCGCTGGCCTGCGGGCTTTCCACCACGCCGCTGCTGCTGGTGGCGGCGCGGGCGGCGCAGGGGCTGGGCGGCGCCGTGGTCACCGCAGTGGCGCTGGCGCTGATCATGAACCTGTTCCCGGAGGAGGGAGACCGGGCCAAGGCCATGGGCGTCTACGGCTTCATCTGCTCGGCCGGCGGCAGCCTCGGCTCGCTGCTCGGCGGCGTGCTCACCGGGGGACTGAGCTGGCACTGGATCTTCCTGGTCAACCTGCCGATCGGCGCGGCGGTGTACGCGCTGTCCCTGCGGCTGCTGCCGCGCGACAGCGGCGCCGCGCAGGGCCAGCGGCTGGACCTGGCCGGGGCCATCACCGTCACCAGCGGCCTGCTGCTCGCGGTGTATGCCGTGGTGGATGGCAACCGCGCCGGCTGGACTTCACTGCGGACACTGTCCCTGTTCGGCGCGGCCGCGCTGCTCATCGCCGCGTTCCTGCGCATCGAGTCGCGCGTGCGCGATCCGCTGATGCCGCTGCGCCTGTTCCGCCAGCGCAACCTCGCTATCGCCAACCTCATTGGCGTGGCCTGGGCGGCGGGCATGTTCGCCTGGTTCGTGCTCTCGGCGCTGTACCTGCAGAAGGTGCTGGGCTGCGCGCCGCTGTGGGTGGGCCTGGCCTTCGTGCCCACGGATGTGGTCATGGCGGCGTTCTCGCTCGGCCTGTCGGCGCGCGTGGTGACGCGCTTCGGCGTTCGCCGTCCGCTGTGGATCGGCCTGGCCCTGGCCACTGCGGGGCTGGCGCTGTTCGCGCGGGCGCCGGTGCATGGCAGCCTGCTGCTGGACGTGATGCCGGGCATGCTGCTGCTGGGCCTGGGCGCGGGCCTGGCCTTCAACCCGCTGCTGCTGGCGGCGATGAACGACGTGGGGACGGATGAATCGGGCCTGGCCTCCGGCGTGGTCAACACCTCGTTCATGATGGGCGGCGCGCTGGGCCTCGCCGTGCTGGCGAGCCTGGCGGATGCCCGCACCGCGCATCTGGCGGCCGGCGGCGCAGAGGTGGTAGCCGCGCTCAACGGCGGCTACCGCCTGGCCTTCATCCTCGGCGCCTGCTTCACCGGTGCGGCAGCCTTGGCCGGCGGCCTGCTGCTGCGCCCCAAGCGGTCGGCGTCGGCGGAGCAGGCGGGTGAAGCGGCTGCCGCAGCGGAGGGCTAGCGCAAATTTACTATAGTCCCACTCAACTCCCCTCTCCCGCTTGCGGGAGAGGGGTTGGGGGAGAGGGGCTTTCAGCCCACCTCCCGGCGCTACGAGCCAGCCTGCTCCAGTGGATTCAAACCACAGCGGCGACGGCTTTATTGAAATCCGCCCCGGAAGCCCTATTTTTCCTTTAGTACCAATGCGCAATGTCAAGGATGACGAACGCCATGGACAGCCGATGGGCCGCTTTGCTGGCCTGCATTTTCTATTGCTCCGCGGTAGCCGCGGGGGTTCCGGCACAGCCTCAGCCTGAAACGCAGGCCCAGCCTGCACCGCAGGGCCATAAGAAGCGAGTGTCCCCCCACGGGCCGCTCAAGCAAAAGGGCAAGGCTTCCGTTTACAGCCGCAAACTGGCGCACAAGCCCATGGCCGATGGCACGCCGCTGGACCTGGATTCCGATGCCGCCGCCAGCAAACAATTGCCCCTGGGCAGCAAGGCGCAGGTCACCAATTTGCGCAACGGCAAGAGCGCGGTGGTGGAGATCAAGGATCGCGGTCCCTACGTACCGGGGCGTATCATCGACCTGTCGCCGCACACCGCCTCAAACCTGGATTTCGATCCTCACGGCGTGGGGCCGGTGGAGGTCAAACCGCTCGGCAATGGCAATGGTCCGCCGGGTGATAAGGCCAAGCCTGAAACAAAAGAGGCAGCCGCGCCGGCGGTCGGCGGACGGCTTCCCTGAGCGCGATGCAGGACTTCCCGCGCAGCGCTATCGGCCACCCGCCGCCAGCCTCTCCAGCAGCTCTTCAATATGGGTATCGATGAGCGCCAGCGCCTCGTCCGGCAGCGCCTGGTCCACATCGTGTACGTGCCAATAGTTCACCCGCTCCGCCCAGGGCGCGAAACGGGCGGCGACCATCGGGCGGTGCTCGGCTTCCTTGAGCGCGATCACCAGGTCGGCCGCGGCCAGTTCCGTCCCGATCGCTTGTTGCGGAAAGCGCAACGGGCTTGGCAGAGCGATGCCGCGCCGCTCCAAACGCTGCACGGCAAAGCGCGAGATCGGCCCCAGGTTGCCGGCCCCGGCGTTAAGGTCCAGCCCGGGTGAATCGGCTTTCCACGAAAGCCCGGCCGCGGGGGCGAGGTTGTTGAAAAGAATCTCCGCGTAGCGGCTCCGGTAGTAGTTGCCGGTGCACAGGAAGAGGACCTGCTTCATCGCGAGTTCCCAGGATAGATCGGGACTGCCAGTCTACAAAACCGCGATGACGATTGACCGCGCATCTCCCAGGGCTCAGGCGATGCGAAGCACGCTGCGGTGAATATTCAGGATCAGGTCCGCATGCCCGCGCGCGCCCATCTTGGCGTAGATTTTCTTGGAATAGGTGCGCGCCGACCCTTCGGTGAGGTTCAGTACCTCCGCCGCCTCGGCGATGCTCAGTCCCCGGCCCAGGGCCAGCGCCAGCCGGGCCTCGCTCGGCAGCAGGTCGAACAGCTGGGCGAGCTGCTCGCAGCGGTCCGCCGCAAGCGAGCTGTCCCTGTGCACATAGGCGACCACGGCCGGGACGGATTTGGCGGATATCGAGTTGCGGTTGGCCGGGACCAGCAGCATGTCCAGCCAGGGATCGCGGCTCAGGATCATCGCGCGCGGCCGCGCACCTTGATCGCTGGCCAGGGTCTTGATCACCTCCAGAATGCCGCGCCCCTTCTTTTGCTCGGCCAGCCTGAGCACACCGCGCGCGTCACGGCGCAGGGCGCCGGACTTGTCGAGTATGGCTTGCCCTTGCGCATCGGCTTCCAGCACGTGGCCGCCCGCGTCGAGCGTGATCCAGCCGAAGCTGAGGCGCTGGATCGCATCCTCGGCGAGCACGGCATTGGTCCTCTCCCGCTCCAGCGCCACAAAGCCGCGCAGCACGCTGCGCAGGAAGGGAGCGAGCGAGACCAGCAGGGCGTCGTCCCCAAGCGCGAAGTCCGGCTTGCGCCGCGTGATGGTGAGCCAGGCGTTGACGCCGCTGGGTTCGACCACCCGCATCATCCGCGCCGCATTCATGCCGCTCGGAACCATGACCGCCTTCATGTAGGCCGCGTGCGCGGGGTTGTCGCTGCGCAGCAATTCGCCGAGGGCGTAGACGCGCCCCTCGCTCATGCCGTGGTACGGCATCGGGTCGCGCTTGTACAAGCTGTCGCGATAGAGCTGCTGAATGACCGGCGGGCAGCGGTCGCCGGTGAACAGGTGGAACACCGTGTTCAGCGGCATCCCCGGCGGTCGAAACACTAGGCTCGCATAGTCCGCCCGTGTGCGCTGGCGCAGCTGATCGAGGAAGCTCGACCACAGCGGCGTTTCGAACGCCCCATTCATCAGAGCAAGCAGCAGATCGCCGGACTTGCCGGAATCCACCGCGCTGTTTCGACTTCCCATATGGGAATATTAGCGCCGCCGCGCCCGCGCGATCCAGTTCATCGAGGACCGCGCCCGCGGGACGAGGCCTTCCGCTACGGCCGCACCAGCCCGCGGGGCTGCATCAGCCCGAGGTCCAGATGGGTGAGCACGCCGGGCCGGGCGTCGCAGACCGCCGGCACGGCGGTGGCGCCGACCAGCGCGGTCCAGGGCAGCCCGAGGAAGGGCCTGCGCCCGTCGGCGGCCACCCCGCCCATCAGCCGCACTTCCAGCGGCGGATCGCCATGCATCACCACGCGGTAGCAGCTGTCGCCGTTGTCCCACTTGGGCTCGATGTCTTCGCCCATCGCCCAGTAGAAGTGGTAGATCAGAAAGGGAGCGCCATCGACCCAGGCGGTCCACTCGAAGTGCTGCCCGGCCACAGTCCCCTTGCGGATGATGCCGCCGCCGGGGATGCCCTCGCCCAGCGTGTAAGGGATGTCCCTGGTCGCCGCGGCGACTTCCAGCCGGGTCGTCAGCTTCTCGACCTGTTTCCCCAGGCCCTCCACCACCATGTTCATCGAGCCGGCGAAGGCATAGGGTGCTTCCGGCGAACGGCTCGGCTTGGCCAGCAGCGCTTCCGGGTCGCGGCCAAAGCCCATGACCTCGGTGTAGATCATGGGATTCCTGAGCTTGTCGATGACCTCGGTCACCTCGATGCGCTCGATCCGGTTCATCAACCGCGACAGGGTGAGCGGCAACAGGTCGCCGGAGAAGCCGGGATGGATGCCGCAGCCGTGATACGAGGTGCCGCCGTCGCGGCAGGCCGCTTCGATCTGCTCGAATTGATTTCGATAGCGCTCCGTCGGGGTAAACGGCCCAGCCGGCGAGACGACATTCTTGCCGGAGCGCAGGAAGCGGCAATACAGGGGCAGGTCCTGCACCAGCGCCGCGAAGAACACGCAGTCCGCTTCCAGGGCGATGAGCTTTTCGGCGTCGTTGGTCGCGATCACGCCGGTCTTCGGCAGGCCGACGAGGTCACCCGCATCCTTGCCGACCTTTTGCGGATTGGTGACATACACGCCCACCAGTTCGATGAACGGGTTCTCGATGAAATGCTTCAGCGCCGCCTTGCCCACGGTGCCGGTGGCCCATTGGATGACGCGATATTTTTTCTGCGACATGGTATGCCCTGCCTGGAGAGGAGTTTCGGGTAAGACGGTTTTCGCGCAGCCGGATCAGTTGAGCGAACGGATCTGCCCGCCATCGACGCGATAGTTCGCGCCCGTGATGAAGCCCGACAGCGGACTGGCGAGCATGCAGGCCACCAGCGCCAGGTCCTCAGGAGTGCCGAGCCGGCCGGCCGGCGGCAGGTCGAAGATCTTGTCTGCGGCCATCCTCCTGGTGATTTCCTCGATGCTCAGCTGGTCGTCGCCATAGCGGTGGCGGCCCCAGCGGATCATGCCGTCCACCATGATCACGCCGGGCGAGAGCGTGTTGACCGTTACGCCCACGCCCTTCAGCGAGCCGGCCAGGCTCACCGTGAAATTATTCAGTGCGGCTTTCGCTCCCGAATAGTCCGCACCCATGTTGTTCGGCTGCACGGCGACGGCACTGGATACCTGGATGACGCGCCCGAACTTCGCGGCCACCATGTCCGGCACGGCGAGCCGGCACAGCCGCACCGCCGCGAGCGCGTTGGCATGGTAGTTCTTGATCCAGTCGTCCGCGCTGATCTCGACCGGCGCCCGCGAACTGTTGCCGGTTGCGCTGCCGCCCGCGTTATTGATGAGGATCTCGATGTTGCCGCCGAGCGCCGCCCGCGCCTCGGCATGGACGGACGCCGCGCCATCGTCGGTGGACAGGTCGCCGATGGCGACCCCCGCGGCCTTGATCTCCGCCGCGATCTTCCCGGCGCGTTCGCGGTTGCGCCCATGGACCACCACCGCGCAGCCCTCCTGCGCCAGCATGCGGGCGATGGCCTCGCCGATCCCGCTGCTGCTCCCGGTGACGAGCGCGCGTCGGCCTTTGAGTTTCAGATCCATGGCTTTCCTCCGGTTTATTGGTCTGGCCGCCGTGGTCGGACAGCCTTTGCCGGCTAAGATCACACAGACGGTCGGGCGGGCACATTCCCATATGGGAATGTCTGGCAGGACGAGCGGACACAAAAAAGGCCGGATATTCCGGCCCTTTTTCTTTGCCGCGATTGACGGCTTGATCGTCGCTATGCGACGGATGAGGCGTTTGTCGCTTGTCGCAAGCGGCCTTCTACGCCAAAGTTCCTACTGCGGCGCCGAGCTCACCTTCCAGCTGGTGCCGTCAAACGTAAACGTGGCCTTCGCCATCCGCTCGGCATTGTCGACGCCGCCGCTTTCGGCTCTCCACTTGTCCAGGTGGGCCTTGAGCGTCTTGAAGAGCAGGGAGGGCGGCTCCTTCGCCGTCATCTTGGCGTAGTCGCTGAGCCAGGCCAGGGACATCGCGTCGTCGAAATGACGATCCTTGTTGTAGTCGACGGTCGCGCTGTTGCCGCCCATCGAAATGCGGATGACCCTGGGCTTGTAAACGCACATGGACTTGCCTTCAATGTCCGCGAAGTCGGGCTCGCCCTGTTCGGTGTAGTAGTAACCGCAGTCGGTAGACATCAAGGGTGTCAGCAACTCCTCCGCTTTGGCGGCGGTGAGGTCATCGGCCAGGCAATGGGTACTGACCGCTGTCGCGGCCAGTATGCAAGCAAGATAAAAAGCTCTCATCGGAAACCCTCTGTATTTAAACGACTGATCGGACTGAATTCGCGGCATGTCGAAGGTCCGCCCTGAGCCGCGCCGGAGGTATGCCTCGCGGTGCGTGTTTCACTACAAAACAAGCAAAAATCGGGCCCCGAAACGGACATTGGATTCAATGGACGCTGTACTTCAAGATGTATTCGACGGCGGCCTTCACATCGGCCTCGGACAGGCCGGTCGCGGCCCCGGCTTGCGGCGGCATCTTGCCCTTGCCGGCAGCGGTGGACTTCACCAGGGCATCGGCCGAGCCGGCCGCGTCCAGGCGCGCCCGCCACACCTCCGTGCCAAACTTCGGAGCCCCGGTGAAAAATCCGCCCATGGCCGAACTGTGGCATTTGGCGCAATTCTTTTCGTAGACCTGCTGACCGCCGCCGGCCGGCGCGGCCTCGTCTGCCAACGCCGGCAGGGAAAAGACCGCCGCCGCCAGCAGGAATGGAAGGCTGCGCAAGGGATAAGTCGCCGATCCGCTCTTCGAAAGTCGGAATGGCCCATCGGATCGACTGCTGATCATCATGACCTCCATCCGAGGCGGCAAAGCCCTTTTACGGCGCCCAAAAAAATCCACGCAGCGCCTTGCGGGCGGCAGCGTGGACGTCATCGTCGAGTGCGAATGGGCGTCGTCGGCCAATCGCAACATACCTGTCAGCCATCATACGCGATCAAGCGCGATTTGGACGCAAGCCCGCCGGCAGTGGGCCTGCGCCTTCGCCGCTCATGACGGCCGCTGCCGAGCATGCGACGAATGTGCGTTCAGGTCCAGTTCATGGCGGCCGAGTAGATTGGCTCCCAGGTCACCAGCAAACAGGAGCACGTCATGAACAAGACATTGATCAGCTTAGGCATTGTTGCGGCGGCTGCCCTGCCGGCAGCGGCTTTTGCACACCCGGTCGTGGTGTTCGGCGTGGGCGGCCCGGTGTATGCGCCGCCGGCCGTTGTGTACGATCAGCCGGCGCCGGTTTACGTCTATGGCCAGCCCGGCTACGTCTACGGGCCGACCGTCGAGTACCCCGGCTACTACGGCTATCACGGCTACTATGGTCCGCATTACTACCACTACGGTTACCGCTACCGCTAAGGTGTAATGCCGCAGGGATCGGCTGGACCCAAT
>CAJCJI010000121.1 GCA_903970595.1 Verrucomicrobiota bacterium | reverse complement strand
CGCGCGCGCCCGCCGCCATGGGCAGGGGCAGGGCGCTGAGAACTGCGGGGACGGGGTCGGACACGGTTGGGGTGCGGACGGGGGGCGCGGATTATCGCGCCGCGCTTGGCCGGCCGCCAGCCCGATTCAAGGCTTTGGCACGCTGGCGCACGGTGCTCATCCACTTGACTAAAGTAATGAATCGGAGTTCAATCCTTTAAGAAATGAACTTTGGTTCAAGATATGGCTTACCGCGAAACTCCCCAGGTACGCGCGCGCAAGGATAGCGTGAGGATTGCGATATTGGAGGCCGCGCGCTTGCTCCTAGGGCAAGGCGGTTTCCGCGCGGCGCAGATGAACGCGGTGGCCGCCACAGCCGGTATCGCAACCGGCACCATTTACCGTTATTTCCCGACGCAGACCGAGCTGTTTGCCGAGGTGTTCCGCAGCAATTCGCAGCGGGAGGTGGAGGCGATGCTGCAGGCCGCGGCGGGCCTCGGCGGCAGCGCGTCGCGGCTGCGCCGCGCTCTGCGCATGTTCATCAGCCGCGCCCTGCGCAACCGCCGCCTCGCCTATGCCCTCATCGCCGAGCCGGTGGATGCGCAAATCGAGGCCGAGCGCCTGCGCTATCGGCGCGCCTATGCCAAGGTGCTGGAGCTGCTGGTGCTGGAGGGGATCGCCGGCGGCGAGTTCGTATCACAGGAAGCGGACATTACCGCCGCCGCCCTGGTGGGCGTGCTGGGTGAAGCCCTGCTCGGGCCGCTGCTGCACGCCGCGCCTGCTTCCGGCGAATCCTCCGCCGATTCGATTATCAACCTTTGCCTGCGCGCCGTCGGCGCCAAGGAGCGTTCCCATGAATGAAACCTTGCATGAAGCCGCAAGCCAGCCGATCAGCCAGGCCTTCATCACCCACAGCGTCAGCAACCAGGCGCCGCCGCTGGCGCCCTACGATGCCTATGCCACCGACCTGCCGCTGCGCGAAGCGCTGTTGCGCGAGGGCGGCGGCTGGGCCGAGGCGGATGTCGCGGCCTTCGGGCCGGTGGCCGGCGGCGAGTTGATGCAACTTGGATTTGTCGCCAACGAGAACAAGC
Organism: Verrucomicrobiota bacterium; assembly: GCA_903970595.1. GTDB lineage: Bacteria > Pseudomonadota > Gammaproteobacteria > Nevskiales > Nevskiaceae > Nevskia. The sequence goes on along the minus strand of CAJCJI010000121.1, from coordinate 2,455 downwards.
CCAGGTTCAAGCCCTTCGATCGTTATGGCAACCGCATCGACGAGGTCGAGTTCCATCCGGCGTATCACCGCATCATGCAGCTGGGGATGGCCCACGGCGTTCCCAGCTTTGCCTGGCGTCATGCCGACAAAGCCGGCGCGCACGTCGCCCGCGCCGCCCTGGCCTATCTGCACGCCGAGCCGGAACAGGGCAATGGCTGTCCGCTGACAATGACCTATGCCTGCGTGCCGGCGCTGCGCCACCAGCCGGAACTGGCCCAGGCCTGGCTGCCGCGGATTACCTCGACCGAGTACGACCAGCGCTTCATCCCGGCCTGGGACAAGCGGGGCAACACTATCGGCATGGGCATGACGGAAAAGCAGGGTGGTTCCGACGTGCGCTCCAACACCACGCGTGCCTACCCGCTCGGCGGACGCGGCCCCGGGCAGTTGTACGAACTGGTGGGACACAAGTGGTTTTTTTCCGCGCCGATGTGCGACGCCTTCCTGGTGCTGGCCCAGGCCGATGCCGGCATTTCCTGTTTCCTGATGCCGCGGTTCCGCCCGGACGGGACGCATAACCCCATCCGCATCCAGCGCCTGAAGGAAAAGCTGGGCGACTGGTCCAACGCCAGTTCCGAAGTGGAGTTCCAGGGGGCCCTGGCCTGGATGATGGGCGAGGAGGGGCGCGGCGTGGCCACCATCCTGGAAATGGTGGCGCTGACCCGCCAGGACTGCCTGATCGGCTCCAGCGGCATTATGCGCCAGGCGCTGGTGCAGGCGGTGCACCATGCGCGCCACCGCAAGGCCTTCGGCAAGTACTTGGTGGAGCAGCCTCTGATGCGCAACGTGCTGGCCGACCTGGCGCTGGAGTCGGAGGCCGCGGTGGCGCTGACGCTGCGCGTAGCGCGGGCGGTGGACGCCTCCGCGCGCGACCCGCGGGAAGCGGCGTTCGCGCGCATCGCCACCGCCATCGGCAAATACTGGGTGTGCAAGCGCTGCCCGCCGTTCGTCAACGAGGCACAGGAATGCCTGGGGGGAGCCGGCTATGTCGAGGAGTCGATCCTGCCGCGGCTGTACCGGCAGGCGCCGCTGAACTCGATCTGGGAGGGCAGCGGCAACATCCAGTGCCTGGACGTGCTGCGTGCTCTGGCGCGCGAGCCGGCCACGCGCGAGGCGCTGTTCGGGGAATTCGCCGCCGCCAAGGGCGGCCATCCGGCGCTGGATGCCGAAGCGGCGCGCCTGGTGCGCGATCTAGCCGACAGCGACACATTGGAACTGCGTTCGCGCTTCCTGGTGGAGCGCATGGCCCTGGCCTTGCAGGCCTCGCTGCTGGTGCGCGCCGGCAATCGCCAGGTAGCGGACGCCTTCTGCGAGTCGCGGCTTGGCGGCAGCCACGGGCTGGCTTTCGGCACCCTGCCGGCGCATGCGCCTTTGCAGGAGCTGATCGATCGGGCGTTCTCGTAGCCTGGCGAACGCGGAGCCTTGGCCGGGGGTGCGCGGCGGCTGGCTAGTGCTCCCGGGTAGCGCTGCGCGCTTCCCGGGCTACGCGGGCTACATGGTCAAGATGACAAATTGAAGCGCGGCCAGGTCAGGCTTCGCGCTTCTTGCGCACTTCGTAGGCCTTGAGGTGGCAATGCGCGATTTCCAGCAGCAAGGTGAACACGCCGGCGCGTGTGCCGCGTGCGATGAGATCGCCCAGGATGTGGTCGGCCTCCACCCGGTTGCCGTTTTCGATGTCGCGCAGCATCGAGGCGGTGAAGGTCGAGCCGGGCTTGGTCAGCAGGCCCCGGGTGTCCTCCAGCACCGCCGGACGCGGCCGGCGGCCGTATGCGGCGGCGACGGCGCTGCATTCGTCGAGCAGTTGCAGCATCAGCTTCTGGCCGGCGGGCGAGGCGGCGACGATATCGCCGATGCTGGCGCGCATCAGGCAGGTCATGCCGGCAAGGCTGGCCAGCATGACCCATTTTTCCCACAGGGCCTGCATGATGTCGCGGCTGGACTTGGCGTCGATGCTGGAGCCCTTGACCAGCGCTTCGATCGCCGCGACGCGCTCGCTTTTCTCGCCCGAGCGCTCGCCGAAGCGCAGCACGTGCATCGGGCCCAGGTGCTGGATCACGCCCTTGTCGCCCAGGGTGACCGCGATCGAGCACAGGCCGCCCAGCACCCGCTCGGCGCCGAAGCGCGCGTCGAGCAGGTCGAAATGCTTGAAGCCGTTGAGCAGCGGCAGGATGGCGGTTCTGCGGCTGACGGCGGGGGCGATGGCCTCGACGGCGCTATCCAGGTCGTAGGCCTTGCAGGCCAGGATGATCAGGTCGAAGGTCTCGTTCAGCTCGCCCGGCGCAATCAGCTGGGGCTTTAGCCGTACATTTCCCACGGGACTGCGGATGACCAGCCCGGTCTCCTCGAGCTCCGCCGCGCGGCGGGTGCGGACCAGGAAGCTGACGTCGCGGCCGGCTTCCTGCAGCCGGCCGCCG
>CAJCJI010000120.1 GCA_903970595.1 Verrucomicrobiota bacterium | reverse complement strand
CACACCACGCGCAGCGCCCAGCGCCGCCCGAGCAGGTCGAGCAGGGCCATGATCGGGCGGCCGCTGCTGGAGCCGCGCACCCGCGCGCCCGGGCGCGGCGCGGCGGAGCCCAGCGCGACGGGATTCTTCCTGGCACTCATAATTGCGCTATGAAATCCGAAGCACTATGCTTCGATAATCGTAGCACAGGACATCGCCATGACGCCGCCGCGCATTGCTCCAGTGGAGCCGCCCTACCTCGAATCCATGCAGCAGGATTTCGACCGCGTCATGCGCGGCCTGCCGCCGCTCAACATCTTCCGCACCGTGGCACACAACCCGCGCGTGCTGTCGCGTATGGTGGCGGGCGGCCTGCTGGACAAGGGCAGCATCAGCCTGCGCCAGCGCGAACTGGTGATCCTGCGCATCTGCGCGCGGTGCCGCGCCGAGTACGAGTGGGGCGTGCACGTCGCGGCCTACGGCGCCAAGGCCCAGTTCACGCCGGAGCAGGTTGCCGCCACGGTGCACGGCGATGCCGCAGCGCCGGTATGGAGCGGCGAGGAGCGGCTGCTGATCGGCTTGTGCGACACGCTGCAGCAACGGCAGGAGGTCGATGATGCGCTGTGGGCGGAGCTGAGCGCGGTTTTCAGCCCGGCACAGCTGATCGAGCTGCTGATGCTGGCCGGTTTCTACCTGATGGTGTCCTGCGTGGTGAAGGCGACGCGCATCGAACACCAGCCGGGCACGCCGCGGTTCCCTCCACCAAACTAATTATTGCCCTGGGCTACTTGCAGCGCGTGCCTGCAGGGTTCGGTCGCGGCGGCGGCGGCACAATTGACCGGCGCGTTTGCTTCCACCGAGGGCTGCAGCACGTCGGCCATGCTCTTCGCCGCGGTCATCGCCACGTATAGCAACAGGGCGATGGTGGCGCCGGCGATGAGGGCATCGCGCAGCTGTTTCATGGCGTCGGCACCGCTGCGATCCGCGCGCGGCATGCGGCCAGCACGCAGTGATTTCCCCTGCGATGCGTCCCGTCCCATCCATCCGTTTGGTTTGCCACAGCCTCCGCCCCCACCCGATGGCCGCCCCGGAGCGGGGCGAGACCCGGACGGCGGCGAATGCCGCAACAGGCCCGGTGTCGGAGCTACATTAAGTGAAGTCTTGCGCGCGGACTGCGCAGTACATCACACAGCGAGGGCCTGCGGCGGCCCCGCGTACTGCAAGGTAAGGTACTGCCGCTGACGCCGACGTCAGGAGCGGGCCCGCTCGATGATGCCGGTGGTCGAGTAGCCGGCGTAGAAATCGAGGATCACCACCTGGCCGCCGTTGGCGGTGACTTCCGCATAGCCCGCCACCTGCTCCGGCCGGTAGTCGCCGCCCTTGACCAGCAGATCCGGCAGCACCCGTCCGACCAGCCGCTGCGGCGTATCTTCGGCGAAGGGCACCACCCAGTCGACGCATTTCAGCGCGGCCAGCATGCGCATGCGGTCCGCCACCTGGTTCAGCGGCCGCGTCGGCCCCTTCAGGCGCTTGACCGAGTCGTCGTCGTTGACGGCCACGATCAGCACGTCGCCGAGCCTGCGCGCGGCTTCCAGGTAACGCACATGGCCGACGTGCAGCAGGTCGAAACAGCCGTTGGTCATCACCACCACCTGCCCCTGCGCGCGCGCGGCGGCGACCCGCTCGAGCAGCGCCTCCTCGGACAGCACGGCGCTATCGTCCTCATGGGTACGGCTGATGGCGCGCGCCAGTTCCGCGGTGCTGACGGTGGCGGTGCCGAGCTTGCCCACGACGATGCCGGCGGCGAGGTTGGCGATGCGCGCGGCGTGGGCGAAGTCATGCCCGGCCGCCAGGGCCGCGCCGAAGGTGGCGATCACGGTGTCGCCGGCGCCGGTGACGTCGAACACCTCGCGCGCCTCGGTCGGCAGGTGCAGCGGTGGATGGCCCGGCACCAGCAGGGTCATGCCGTGCTCGCTGCGCGTCACCAGCAGCGCGTCCAGCCCCAGTTCGTCGCGCAGCCTGCCGCCCTTGGCGACGATGCTGGCCTCGTCCGGGCAGGCGCCCACCACCGCTTCCAGCTCGGTCAGGTTGGGCGTGATCAGGGTGGCGCCGCGGTAGGGCCGCCAGTCGCTGCCCTTGGGATCGACCAGCACGGCGCGGCCCGCTGCGCGGGCCGCGCCGATCAATTCGGCGGCATCGATCAGAGTGCCTTTGCCGTAGTCGGAAAGGATGACAACCTGCAGATCACCCAGACAGGACCGGAAACGCTCCAGATAATCCTGTCTGTCAAAAGCTCCGAGTTGCGACAGCGACTCCTCGAAATCGAGCCGGATCAGTTGCTGGTTTCGAGACAGCACCCGGAGCTTGGTGATTGTCGGATGGCCTTTCGCATAGACGAAGATCGGATCGACGCCGTGGCGGCAGGATTCAGCGCGCAGCTTTTCCGCCGCTTCGTCGCGGCCAACTACACCCAGCAACCGCGCATGCCCGCCCAGCGCGGCGATATTGAGCGCCACGTTGGCGGCGCCGCCGGGGCGCGTTTCGTCCTTCTGGATGCGCACCACCGGCACCGGCGCTTCCGGCGAGATGCGCGAGGTGGGGCCCTGCCAGTAGCGATCCAGCATGACATCGCCGGCCACCAGCAGTCGCGCCCGATCGAACTCCGGGATGGCGGTCTGCATCTCGCGGACTCCTGCCTCAGGCAACGGCGGTTTTCTTCTGCGCCGCCGGCTCGTTGACCAGGCTCAGCCACTCCGGGTATTCGCTGCGCTCGCCTTTGACCTGGGCGGCGTAAAGCTGCTGCAGCTTCTCGGTGACCGGGCCGCGCTTGCCGCTGCCGACGCTGCGGTTGTCGGCTTCGCGGATCGGCATCACCTCGGCGGCGGTGCCGGTGAAGAAAGCCTCGTCCGAGATGTACAGTTCGTCGCGGGTCAGGCGGCGCTCGTGGACCTTGATGCCGGCGTCGTGGGCCAGCTGCATCACGGTGCGGCGGGTGATGCCGTCCAGCGCGGAGGTGACGTCCGGCGTGTGCAGCGCGCCATCCTGCACCAGGAAGATGTTCTCGGCGGAGCCCTCGGCGATGTAGCCGTGCGGGTCGAGCATCACCGCCTCGTCGTAGCCGTCGCGCAGCGCCTCGTTCAGGGCCAGCATCGAATTGAGGTAGTTGGCGTTGGCCTTGGCACGGCACAGCGCGGCGTTGACGTGGTGGCGCGAGTAGGAGCTGGTCTTGACGCGGATGCCGCGCTCGACGTTGTCGGCGCCCAGGTACGCGCCCCAGGTCCAGGCGGCGATGATGACGTGCACCTTGAGGTTGTCGGCGCGCAGGCCCATGCCCTCGGCGCCGTAGAACACCATCGGGCGGATGTAGGCTTCCTTGAGCTTGTTGGCGCGCAGCACCTCAAGGGTGGCCTCGTTGATCTGCTCGGGCGAGAACGGGATCTTCATGCCGAGGATCTTGGCCGAGTTGAACAGGCGCTTGGTGTGCTCTTCCATGCGGAACACGGCCGTGCCCTTGGGCGTGGCGTAGGCGCGGACACCTTCGAAGACGCCGACCCCGTAGTGCAGGGAGTAAGTCAGGACATGGGTGCTGGCATCGCGCCAGGGCACCAGTTCGCCGTCGTACCAGATGAAGCCGTCGCGGTCGGCCATCGTCGTCATCGCAAATTCCTCAAAGAAACTGAAAATAAAGGCCGCATGGAAGCGGCCGGGGGCATTATAAGGGAACCAGGGCCGCCAGACCGGGTTATAAGCTTTACCACGCGCTGCCACGGCCCTCTTCCGGCACTTGGCAAAAATCAATTTTTCAAAGTAAAAACAAAGGCTTCCGATGAGCAATCAGGCACACATCCAGATCAGCGACAAACTGCCCGGCTACTACGTACCAGCGGCCGCCGGGCAGGCTCCGGGGGTGGTGGTACTGATGGAGGCGTTCGGCCTCACCGCGCATGTGGAAGGGCTGTGCCGGCGGCTGGCGGATGCCGGCTTCAATGCGCTGGCGCCGGACCTGTACCGCGGCGAGAAGTACTCCTATGGCGACATGGACCAGGTGATCGCCAAGCTGCGCGGCCTGAGCGACGCGCAGGTGATGGACGATGTGGCGGCGAGCCTGGACTGGCTGGTGCGCAGCGGCTCGACGCGGCTGGCGGTGGAGGGCTTCTGCATGGGCGGGCGCCTGGCCTTTCTCGCCGGCTGCCGCCTGGCCCCGCGTCTGGGGGCGGTGGTTTCGTTCTATGGCGGCTCGATCTTCCCGGAGGGCGACAAGGATCGCCTGGGCCGCACGCCGCCGATCAACGAAGTTGAGCAACTGGGCGTGCCGCTGCTGCTGATCTACGGCGGCGCCGA
>CAJCJI010000119.1 GCA_903970595.1 Verrucomicrobiota bacterium | reverse complement strand
GCCGCCGGCTCCGCCAGCCGCTTCGGCAGCCCCAAGCAGCTGGCCGAGTTCGACGGCGAGCCGCTGGTGCGGCGCGCCGCGCAGGCGATCCTGGCCTGCCGCGCCGAGCTGGTGGTGGTCACCGGCGCCCATGCCGATCTGGTAGCCGGTGCCCTGCGCGGCCTGCCGGTGCGCCTGGCGCACAACCCGTTCTGGGACCTGGGCATGGGCGAGTCCATCGCCCGCGGCTTCCGTGAGTTTTCACGCCAGCACACGCCGCCGGTGGCGAGCCTGTTGTGCCTGGTGGATCAGCCCCTGGTCGGCACCGAGCAGCTGCAGCGCCTGATCCGGCGCCACCTGGCTGCGCCGCGGCACATCATCGTCAGCGACCACGGCGAAACCGTGGGCCCGCCCTGCCTGTTCCCGGCGGAGTTCTATGCCGAGCTGGCGCAGCTCTCCGGTCCCAAGGGCGCGCGCACGGTGCTGCAGCGGCATCGCGACGAAGTGCTCACCGAGGAACTGCCGGAAGCGGCGCTGGACATCGACCGCCCCGAAGACCACGCGCGGGCGCTGCACGCACTGTTGCGCCCGGTGTAGGGCGGCCCGTGGCCGCCGGTTCCGGCTGACCCGCCATCGCGCGCATGCGTACTTTCTCTTGTGCTTGGCTCGCCGCGGCAGCCTGCCTGATGCCGTCCGCCGATGCCGCGCCGCCCGCTCCGCGTTCGATGATCCAGGCCAGCTGTCTCTCCGGATCGGACCTTCGCGTCGGCGGCGGCACCATCACGCTGTCTTACGACGCCGCGGCCTTTGCGCTGACGCGCGCCCGGATCTGCGCCTGGACCGGCCGCGCCGCCCTGGCGGTGAGCACCTACTACGGCCGCTTTCCCGTGAGCCGGGTGCGCATCGTGCTCAAGCCGCAGGACGGCGAGGGCGTGCGCGGCGGCACCACCTGGGGCGATGCCGATGACGGCCAGCCGCTGATCCAGATCCGGCTTGGCCGCATGGCGCAAGCGGCGCAGCTGGACGACGACTGGACCCTCACGCACGAGATGGTGCACCTGTCCGTGCCCTCGGTGCCGGAGCAAAGCCACTGGCTGGAAGAGGGCATCGCCACCTATGTCGAACCCGTCGCCCGCGTGCAGACCGGCGAATTGCCCGCGGCGCGCATCTGGGCCGACATGCTGCACGGCATGCGCAAGGGCCTGCCCGCCGACGGTGACCAGGGCCTGGACCACACGCCCACCTGGGGCCGCACCTACTGGGGCGGCGCACTGTTCTGCCTGATGGCGGACGTCGCCATCCGCGAGCGCAGCGGCAACCGCAAGGGCTTGCAGGACGCCCTGCGCGCCGTGCTCGCGGCCGGCGACAGCATCCGCACGGACTTGTCCGTCGATCGGTTGTTCGCCATCGGCGACCAGGGCACCGGCGTGCCGGTGCTGCAGGTGCTTTACCGCGAAATGGGCGATGCGCCGATGCCCGCCGGCGATGACCTGGAAAATCTGTGGCGGCGCCTGGGGGTGTACCCGGACGGCGACGGCGTGCGTTTCGACGAGACCGCTCCGCTGGCCGCCGTGCGGCGCGCCATCACTGCCGGCCGCGGCGGCGGCCGCTGACACGCAGGATCAACAGGGCCCCGGCATCGCAGGCGCGCGCAGCCCGTCCAGCCAGTAGGTCGCGGACCAGGACTGCTCGCCGATGCTGCGGGTCAGGGTGCGGATGATGGTGTCGGCGTCCGGCGGCACCGGCTGTTCGCGCACATCCACCCAGCGGCAGGGCAGTTCGGCGCGGGTATCCACCAGCCGCAGTCCCGCGCTGCGCAGTTGCAGCAGCATGCGCTCCAGGGCTGCCGCGTCGCCGCCGCTGTCGAACATCACACCCAGTGCGCGCGCCTCCGCGGGAGTGGGGAACATCGGTTCAATCCTGGGGATGTCGCGCATGGCGTGGTGCCGCTGTGGTGATCCGGCGCCGATCATCGCAGTTCGCCGCCGGTGGCGAAAGCCGGTAGCGCGCCGGCCGGTTCCGGAGGATTCTATGGCCCTCGGGAAATACAATGTTACTGGCCGTACATTGCGGCCCACGGAGAACCCCATGCGCCAGGCCGACTGGTATTTCGATTTCGTCTCACCCTTCGCGTATTTCGCGCTGCAGCGCCTGCACGAACTGCCCGCAGACCTGCAAGTCACCTGCCGCCCGGTGCTGTTCGCCGGCCTGCTGGATCACTGGGGGCAGAAGGGACCGGCGGAGATCGCGCCCAAGCGCATATGGACCTACCGCTGGTGCACCTGGTGTGCGGCGCAACAGGGCATCCCGTTCCGCTTTCCGGCGGCGCATCCGTTCAATCCCCTGTCGTACCTGCGCCTGTCCATCGCGGCCGGCAACGGCGTGCCCGCCATTCAGCGTATCTTCCAGGCGCTATGGACCACCGCCGCGGACCCGGCCGACCCGGCCGTGTTCGAGGCCCTGGCCTTGTCCCTCGGCGTGGACGAGGCGGCGGTCGCGGCGCCGGAAGTCAAGAGCACGCTGCGCCAGAACACCGAGCAGGCGGCGGCGAGCGGTGTTTTTGGCGTGCCCACCCTGTTGGTGGACGGCGAGCTGTTCTGGGGCGCGGACGGTTTCGACTTCGCCAAGGCCTTTCTGGCCGATGCTTCGGTGGTGACGAACGCGGAGATGCAGCGCCTGAGCCGGCTCGCGGTCGGCGCCGGCCGCAAGGCCGCTGGTTGAATCCTTGCCCCGGCGCAAGCCGGGTGTGTGGTCTTCGCGCTGGACGCCGGCGAGTACACCGGCATACCCTGGGCCGTAAGTGTTCAACGCAGCGGCGGGCCAAAGGACCCGCGCTCACGAGGAGGTTCGCAATGCGCGTCATCCGATACGACCGCGGCTACAGCCGCCGGCACTTCCTGGGCGGTCTGGCGGGAGGAGCGGCGGCGGGCGTGCTGGCGCCGCTGTGGGACGTCATTGCCGATACCGGGGATATTACCAAGGCCTACCCGGAAGAACTGCTGTCGAT
>CAJCJI010000118.1 GCA_903970595.1 Verrucomicrobiota bacterium | reverse complement strand
CTTTGCGTCTTTGCGCGAGATTGCTGTTTACCCTCTTCATACACGCAAGGCCCGGTCGGGGTAGTCGGTGAACACCCCATCCACCCCCAGGGCCTTCAAGGCGCGCATCTCGGCCGGATCGTTGACGGTGTAGACATAGACGCGGCGCCCATGCGCCTTGGCGTCCGCCACCAGCCGCGGATCGACGAATTCCGAGGAGATGTTGACCGCCGCCGCCTGCAATTCGGTGGCGCAGCCGGCCCAGTCCAGCGGCACCCCGCCGAGTAGCACTGCCACCGGGATCTCCGGCGCCGCCTGGTGGAACTCCCACAGTTCCGGCAGGTGGAAGGACGACACCAGGAAGCGCTCCGCCGGCCAGCCGGCGTCGAGGTACTGGCGCAGCACCGCGGCCACGGCCTCGCCGGTGCCTTCGGCGGTTTTCAGCTCGATATTGGCGCCGGCCCGCTGCTCGATCAGGTCCAGCGCTTCCTCCAGGGTCGGGATCTGCTGGCCCTGGCCGGCGTCCAGCCGGCGTAGCGCGCCAAGCTCGCAATCGCCCAGCCGGCCCTTGCCGTTGGTGGTCCGGTCCAGGCTCAGGTCGTGGAACACCAGCAGGGCGCCCGCGGGGTGCAGCTGCACGTCGAACTCGACCCAGTGCGCGCCCAGGCGGATGCCGGTATCCAGCGCGAGCAAGGTATTCTCCGGCGCATGCCCGCGCGCGCCGCGATGGCCGATGACGAGGAAGTCCGGGTGGTCGTTTGCGCTCATTTTGTCCTCCTCCAATGCCCCCTTCCATGGGGATTACAAGGGCGGGGCACGACCCGCCCTACAAACGCGCTTTTCAATTCAGCGGGCGCGCAGCGCGCCCGCTACACCGTAACAATCTTCATCGAATTGGTCCCGCCCGGACCGGTGAAATCGCCCTTGGTGACCAGCACGCGGTCGCCGCTGCCGAGCACCTTGCGGTAACGCAGGCACTCGATCGCCTCGGCCACCGGCTTGAGGGTCTCCAGCATGCTCGGCTGGAACGCCACCGGGTAGACGCCGCGGCACAGCGACATGCGCCGGCGGGTGCCTTCGTGCTGGGTCAGCGCGTAGATCGGAATCTGCGTTTCGGCGCGCGACATCATCAGCGCCGTGCTGCCCGATTCGGTCAGCGCGACGATGGCCTTGGCGTGCATGTGCCGGGCGGTCCAGGCCGTGGCCATCGCCACCGCCTCGTCCACCCGCTCGAAATGCCGCTCCAGCCATTCGGCGGCGCGCTCGCGCGGCGGCATGGCGCTTTCCGCCGCGATGCAGACCCGGGCCATTGCCTCGACCACCTTTACCGGCCAGCGGCCGGTGGCGGTCTCGGCCGACAGCATCACGGCGTCGGTGCCGTCGATCACCGCGTTGGCGACGTCGGAGACCTCGGCGCGGGTCGGCAGCGGACTGGTGATCATCGACTCCATCATCTGCGTCGCGGTGATCACCATGCGGTTCATCTCGCGCGAGACGGCGATGATGCGCTTCTGCCAGCCCGGCAGCTCGGCATCGCCGATCTCCACGCCCAGGTCGCCGCGCGCCACCATCACCGCGTCCGAGGCGGCCACGATCTCGTCCAGTTTGGGCAGCGCCTCGGCCCGCTCGATCTTGGCCACCAGCGCGGCGCTGCCGCCGGCGGCCTGGACCAGCTGGCGCGCTTCCTCCATGTCCGCCGCGCTGCGCGGGAAGGAGATGGCGAGGAAATCGGCTTCCAGCCCCACCGCGTGGCGCAGGTCCTCGCGGTCCTTGTCGGTCAGGGCGGCGGCGGAGAGGCCGCCGCCCTGCTTGTTGATGCCCTTGCGGTTGGACAAGGTGCCGCCGATCAGCACCACCGTATCGACGCGGCTGCCCTCGGAGCGCTCCACCCGCAGGGAAATGGCGCCGTCGTTGAGCAGCAGCACGTCGCCGGTGTGCACGTCGCGGGGCAGTTCGGCATAGGCGCAGCCGACCACATGCTGGTCGCCGGCATTGGCGCCGAGGGCCGTATCCAGCGCAAAGGGCTGGCCTTCGACCAGCTCCACCGGGCCGCCGGCGAAGCTCTCGATGCGGATTTTCGGACCCTGCAGATCGGCCAGGATGCCGATGTCCAGGCCCATCTCCAGCGCCGTCTTGCGCACCATGGCAACGCGGCGGGCCTGGTCTTCGGCCTTGCCGTGGGAGTAGTTGAGGCGGACCACGTCCACGCCGGCCAGCAGGATGCGCTTGAGCACCGCCGGGTCGTCGGTGGCGGGGCCGAGGGTGGCGAGGATTTTGGTGCGGCGGGTCATGGGATCGGGATGGGTCGCATTGGTGCGGAAGAAGAAGCCGGCTTTGCGCGCCGGCAGGCGCGCGCAGCACAATATCGGGTCTTATTCTCCTCCTGCGCCCTACATATGACCACCCTCGGCACCCCGCTTTCGGCCCACGCCACCCGCGTCCTTCTGCTGGGCTCCGGCGAGCTGGGCAAGGAAGTGGTGATCGAACTGCAGCGGCTCGGCGTGGAAACCATTGCCGTGGACCGCTACCCGGATGCGCCGGCGATGCAGGTGGCGCACCGCAGCCACGTCATCAACATGCTCGACGGCGCGGCCATCCGCCGCGTGGTGGAGCTGGAGCGGCCGCAGCTGATCGTGCCCGAGATCGAGGCGATCCATACCCCCACGCTGCAGGAGCTGGAGCGCGAAGGCTACACCGTCATTCCCACCGCGCTGGCCGCGCGCCTGACCATGGACCGCGAGGGCATCCGCCGCCTCGCCGCCGAGGAGCTGCGGCTGCCCACCTCGCCCTACCGCTTCGCCGGCAGCGAGGACGAGTACCACGCCGCCATCCGCGACATCGGCATTCCCTGCGTGGTCAAGCCGGTGATGTCTTCCTCCGGCAAGGGCCAGAGCACGGTGAAGAGCCAGGCCGATGCGGCCAAGGCCTGGGCCTATGCGCAGGCCGGCGGCCGCGCCGGCGCCGGGCGCGTCATCGTCGAGGGCTTTGTGCCGTTCGACTACGAGATCACCCTGCTGACCGTGCGGCACGCCGATGGCACGAGTTTCTGCGAGCCGATCGGACACCTGCAGATCGACGGCGACTACCGCGAATCCTGGCAGCCGCACCCGATGCCCGCCGCGGCCCTGGAAAAGGCGCGCGACATCGCCGGCAGGATCACCGCCGCGCTCGGCGGCCGCGGCATTTTCGGCGTCGAACTGTTCGTGCGCGGCGAAGAGGTGATGTTCAGCGAGGTCTCGCCCAGGCCGCACGATACCGGGATGGTGACCCTGATCTCGCAGGATCTGCCGCAGTTCGCGCTGCATGCGCGGGCCATTCTCGGCCTGCCGGTGCCGAATATTCGCCAGCGCGGGGCGGCGGCGTCTTGCGCCATCCTGTTTGAAGGCAATCGCAAGGCGCCGGTGTTCGGCGGGCTTGCCGAGGCCCTGGCGGAGCCGGATACGCAGCTGCGCTTGTTCGGCAAGCCGGAGATTGTGGGAAAGCGGCGGATGGGGGTGGCGCTGGCGTTGGCGGACTCTATTGATGAGGCTCGGGCGAAGGCGCGGAGGGTGGCGGGGGCGGTGAGCTTGGTGTCTGGATGATTTTTGCCGCATCTTGCGGCGGCGCGTTCCGCTGTTCTCCCCCTCCCCTTGCGGGAGGGGATTGAGGGGAGGGGTCG
>CAJCJI010000117.1 GCA_903970595.1 Verrucomicrobiota bacterium | reverse complement strand
CTCGATCAGGCCGGCAGCTGCCTGCCGCTCCCGCCGCCACCATTCCACCAGCAGGTTCTCGCTTGCGGGGCCCGACACCGCCAGGATCTCGGTGCGATTGCAGGTGGACAGGATGGCTGCCTCCTCCACTCCCGGCAGGGCGCGCAGGCGCGTCAAGGCCGCCGGCAACTCGGCCTCGGTAAACGCCAGCCGTTCGCGCGCATCCAGCGGCGCGCTGTGGTGGCTGAGTCCGAGAGTGAGTAAGGTCATGGCAGTCTATAATTTTCCGGTAATGCGAGGTGGGACACAAGCTTAGGACCGGGCCAACGGGTACAATAAGAGTCCTTTACCTTCCTTTGGCTCCCATTTCGTGTATCCGTCTCGCACCCCGTTGCGACTGTCCCTGGGCCTGATGCTGGTTTTGTTGTGCGGCTGCGCCCTGACTCCCTCCAGCCCGGCTACGGCTGACGACCAGGCGCCGCCCGAAGCGGCGGCTCCGCCCGCGCAAGCCCCAACCGGCACCCCGCAGGAGGAAGCGCAATTCCACGTCATGGCCGGCGAAATGGCTGCCGGGCGGCAGCAGCCGGCGCTCGCCGCCAAGGAACTGCTCCGGGCCCTGGACTTCGCGGCCGACCCGCAGGTTGCGGCGCAAGCGACCAAGCAGGCCCTGCTGGCCAACGACGAGGAACTGGCGCTGCAGGCGGCACGCAAATGGCAGGCGGTCGAACCGAACAGCCTGGACGCGCGCGAAGTCATCACCCGCCTTGCGCTGCGCTCCGGCCTGAACGACGAAGCCTATACCGAGTGCGCGTCCATCGTGCGCGATCACCCGGGCGGCATCGACGACGGCTTCCACCACGTCGCCCTCCTGCTGCAGCAGGAACCTGCCGAGGCGGCCGCCGCGCTGGCGCTGATGGACCGGCTGGTCGCGCAGTATCCCAAGCAGGCCGGCGCCTACCAGGCCCAGGGGCTGCTGGCGCTGCGCTACGGCAAGCTCGATCTGGCCGAACACGCCGCCCGTGAGGCGATCAGCCTCAAGCCTTCCAAGGAAGCCTCGCTGCTGCTGGTCGGCGTCCTGGTCAAGAAGGGCGACATCGGCGGCGCCGACCAGATCATGGACGGCGTGCTGAAAAACAACCCGGACAGCGGCGAAGCGCGTCTTGGCTATGCCCGCCTGCTGATCGAGTCCGACCAGCGCGAACACGGCCGCGAGCAGCTCGAAAAGCTGCTCAAGGACGAGCCGGGCAATGTCGATGCGCACTTCAACCTCGGCTTGCTGGCCGTCGACGACCGCAAGCTGGACGAGGCCGAGGCCCACTTCCAGATCGTGGCGAAGACGCCCGAACGGGTCGGCGACGCCGAATACTTCCTGGGCCGTGTGGCCGAGCTGCGCCACCAGCCGAAGCAGGCGCTGGCGCACTATGAAAAGGTCACCAACGGCCAACAGGGCCTGGATGCCGCCATCCGCAGGGCGGCGATGCTGGCCAAGCTGGGCAAGCTGGAAGACGCGCGCGCCGTGCTGGAGGCATTGCGCGAGCAATTCCCGCCCCTGGCCGACCGCTTCCTCATGGCCGAGGGTGAAATTTTGCTGGACGCCGGCGCTTACGACGAGGCGCTGGAGCTGTACGGCGACGCCCTGAAAGACGAACCGGAAGACACCGACCTGCTGTATTCCCGCTCGCTGGTCTACGAGCGCATGAACCGGGTCGGCGATTCCGAAGCCGACCTGCGCAAAATCCTGAGCAAGATGCCGGACGATGCGCGCGCGCTCAACGCGCTCGGCTATACCCTGATCGTGCACACCGACCGGCTCGACGAAGCGGACAAGCTGGTCAGCAAGGCGCTGCAGCTGACTCCGGATGACCCGGCGGTGATCGACAGCATGGGCTGGCTGCGCTTCCGCCAGGGCCGGCCGCAGGACGCCCTGCCCTTGCTGCAGAAGGCCTATTCCCAGTTCCCGGATGGCGAGGTCGCGGCGCACCTGGGTGAGGTGCTGTGGGTGCTCGGCAGCAAGGAGCAGGCGCACCAGCTGCTGGTACAGGCTTCCAAGACCGATCCGGACAACAGCCAGCTGCGCGACACGCTCAAGCGCCTCGGCCTATGAGCCGGTGGCGCATGCTCCGCGCCGCAGTCCTGGCCGGCGCGGCGAGCCTTCTGCTGGCGGGCTGTTTGAGTTCGGTCAAGCCCGAGTCCGAACCCGGCGCCGGCAACAGCGAGCAGGCGCAGACCCACTGGGAAGCGCGGCGCGGCGCCCTGCAACAGGTGCGGAGTTTCTCGCTGCAAGGCCGCCTGGCCCAGACCGGTCTGGTCAGTTTCGGCGGCGACCTGAGCTGGACCCAGAGCGGGGACAGCTTTCAGGCGCGCTTTTACGGACCGCTCGGCGTCGGCGCCGTGGCCATCAGCGGCAGTCCGGGCGAGATGCAGATCCAGAACAAGAACGGCACCTACCAGACCCGCGATCCGGAAGCCCTGATGCAGGAGCAGTTCGGATGGAGCCTGCCGGTGGAGGGTCTGCGCTACTGGGTGCTGGGCCTGCCCACCCCGGGGAGCGATGCCGCAATGAAGCTGGACGATGCCGGACGCATCCTGTCGATGCAGCAAAGCGGATGGGAACTGGTCTACAGCGAATACCAGGATGTCGCCGGGCTTGACCTGCCCAAAAAATTCGCGATCAGCGATCCGCAGCGCGGCTTCCGCGTGTTCATCGACGCCTGGGTGAACGTGCAATAGCCGATGCCTGATGGGTACCGCCTGCGATATAATTGCTGTTCGGTACACGCCAATTGCCGGTGTCGGCCAATTGGATGCGGATTGGGGCGTCGCCAAGTGGTAAGGCAGCGGGTTTTGATCCCGCCATTCGGTGGTTCGAATCCATCCGCCCCAGCCACCTAGATTTTCTTAGCGCCGCAGGCGCTTAGAAAATCAGGTGCCCCCGCGAAAGCGGGGGCCCACCTCCGCCTTACCGCAAAACCCCTCAACAAATGTAAGGCGGGTCTCCGACGCGCCTGTCGCGGAGGCAGCGCAACGCGGTAAACGGCGGGTCGCAGATCCGCCCCACTCCCAACAATTTGCAGGCGCTGCCCTTTGCCGTAACCCGTTCCCAGACCCGCGTACAATAGTGCCCGCGCACGCCGCTGTTTGCGGCACATTTTCTGATCGCCAATCGGGACGTCACCACCTATGGCCATGGATACCCGCTCCAACCCCGTCCACCTGATGACGGACAGCACCTCCCAGCTGGTGCTGTTCACCGGCAACGCCAACCGCTCGCTGGCGCAGGACATTGCGAACTACCTGAAGGTGCCACTGGGCAAGGCTGTCGTCGGCCGCTTTTCGGATGGCGAGGTGCAGATCGAGATTCTCGAAAATGTCCGCGGCAAGGACGTGTTCATCATCCAGCCCACCTGCGCGCCGACCAACGAGAGCGTGATGGAACTGCTGATGATGCTGGACGCGCTCAAGCGCGCCAGTGCCGGCCGCATCACCGCCGTGGTGCCCTACTTCGGCTACGCCCGCCAGGATCGCCGCCCGCGCTCGGCCCGCGTGCCGATTTCGGCCAAGGTGGTGGCGGACATGATCGGCGAATGCGGCGCCAACCGCGTGCTGACGGTGGACCTGCACGCCGACCAGATCCAGGGCTTTTTCGATATTCCGGTGGATAACGTCTACGCCAGCCCGGTGCTGCTGGGCGATATCTGGCGCCAGACTTACCAGAACCTGATCGTGGTTTCGCCCGATGTGGGCGGCGTGGTGCGCGCCCGCGCCCTGGCCAAGCAACTCGACGAAGCCGACCTCGCCATCATCGACAAGCGCCGTCCGCGCACCAACGAAGCCCAGGTGATGAACATCATCGGCGACGTCGACGGCCGTACCTGCATCATGGTCGACGACCTGGTCGATACCGCCGGCACGCTGGGCAAGGCGGCCGCGGCGCTGAAGGAGCGCGGCGCGGTCAAGGTGGTGGCCTACGTCACCCATCCGGTGCTGTCCGGCGCCGCGATCAGCAACATCACCAACTCCAAGCTCGACGGACTGGTGGTCACCGACACCATCCCGCTGCGCCCGGAAGCCGCCGCCTGTCCGAAGATCCGTCAGCTCTCGATCGCCGGGCTGCTGGCGGAAACGATCCGCCGCGTCAGCGCCGAGGAATCGGTCAGTTCTTTGTATATCGATTAGCTTGCAGATAGGAACAGCGGTTCGCGCAAAGACGCAAAGCCGCCAAGAAAAGCAAACAAGAACATAGATTTTATTATTAAAAACAGTTAATTAAGAACGATATCTCGAATCAAGCTGTTGTTCTTTGCGGCTTTGCGCATTTGCGCGAACCGGCTTTTCCTGCTTTTTTGGGGCGTTTCCGCTAGAATGCGCGGCTCGCTGCACCTGGTCGCGGGTGCGGCGTATTCCGTTTTTTCCAACGTATTCGAGAGATCCCCATGAGAGAAGCATTCGTCGTCGAAGCTGAAGTCCGGACGACGCAAGGCAAAGGTGCGAGCCGCCGCCTGCGTCACGAAGGCAAGATACCCGCCATCATCTACGGTGGCAAAGGTCAGCCGCGGTCCATCACCGTCAACCATAATGAGCTGAGCAAACACCTCAAGATCGAGGCGTTTTACTCGCACATCCTCACCGTCAAGATCGACGGCGTCAGCGAGCAGGCCGTGCTCAAGGACCTGCACCGCCACCCGGTGCGCGACGAGATCATGCACATGGATCTGCAGCGCGTGCTCGCCGACCAACTGCTGCGCATGCATGTGCCGCTGCACTTCAAGGGCGCCGAAATCGCTCCCGGCATCAAGACCGGCGGCGGCATCATCGAGCACCACCTGATCCAGGTGGAAGTCGAATGCCTGCCCAAGGATCTGCCGGAATTCCTGGAAGTGGACCTGTCGGCGCTGAACGTCAACGAAGCGGTGCACCTGTCGCAGATCAAGCTGCCGGAGCACGTGGCACTGGTCGAGCTGAAGCACGGCAACGACGCTTCCGTCGCAGCGGTGCATCTGCCCCGCGCCGCGGTGGAGCCGGAGCCCGTGGCCGAAGCCGCTACCGCCGAAGTGCCGGCAACGGCGCAGAAGGTCGAAGCCAAAGCCGAGGGCAGCGAGGCCAAGAAGGACGAGAAGAAGAAGTAAAGCACGGAGCCTGCGGCTCCGCGCTTCTTGTTACACAAGCCCTGCCCGGTCAAAAATCACCGGGTGGGGCTTTTTCGTTTGAGTCATCGAGTAGGGATACGCATGACGGACAGCAGCGTGCGCGCGATCGTTGGCCTGGGCAATCCGGGCGCGGAGTACGAGTACACGCGCCATAACGCCGGCTTCTGGTTCGTCGACCAGTTGGCCGAAGCCTACCGTGCGGATTTCAGGGTCGAGTCGAAATTCTTCGGTGTGCTGGCCCGCATCCGCATTGGCAGCACCGATCTGCTGCTGCTCAAACCCGGCACCTTCATGAACCACAGCGGCCGGGCGATTCAGGCCCTCGCCGCCTTCTACAAATTCGCCCCGGAACAGATCCTGGTGGCGCACGACGAGCTGGACCTGCCGGCCGGCGCGGCGCGCCTCAAGCTCGGCGGCGGTCACGGTGGCCACAATGGCTTGCGCAGCGTGCACCAGCATCTCGGCGAACAGTACGCGCGGCTGCGCATCGGCATCGGCCATCCGGGGAACAAGGACCTGGTGCTCGACTATGTGCTCAGCCGCCCCAGCCAGCCCGATCTGCGCGCGATCGAGGATGCCCTGGCGCGCTCGCAGGCGGCGTTGGAAACCCTGGTCGCGCAAGGCTGGAGCAAGGCTTCGCAGCAGCTGCATACCGATCCGGCCAAGGTGGTGAAGAAGGAGAACAAGGCTCCGCCGCCTCCGTAGGGCGGCCCGTGGCCGCCGCGGTCTTTGCGCTAAGCGTCATGGCGGCCACGGGCCGCCCTACTTGGCTACTTGGAAACCTCCACTTCGACCGGCCGCCAGAACGCCCCCAGCGGCCCCGGATATTCCACCGGGCTCTCGAAGCCGTCCTTGGATACGCTGGCCACGCCAAAGGCCCAGTCGTCGATGACCACGTCCGGCAGCTTGGCCTCGGCCACGGCACCGACCCAGCGGCTATGGCTCCAGGCGGATTCCTTGGTATCGCGCCAATACACGCGGTAGCCGGCCAGATCGGCGGCCTGCGGGCCCGCAAGGGCCTGCCAGCTCAGTGTCGTATCGGGCGTCACCGCACCGGAGACCTTGAGCCCATCGGGCGGCGGGGGCGCCCAGGCCAGCGCGGCGGCGGCGATGGCATTGGTGGCGGTGACCCTGGCCAGGTAGTCGAAGTCGACGTGATCGATGGTGTCGCCGTAGCTGACGCCGTTTTCGATGCGCACGTCCTGGTGCTGGTGCCGGTAGTCTTCGGCGCTTTCGCGGAAGCAGACCGCTGGGTATCCCAGGGCGTTGAAAGCCTCATGATCGCTGCCGCGGCCGAAGCGGTCGACGCGGTAGATCAGATCCACCCGCCAGTTCGGAATCCAGCGCTCGGCCAGGCGCTTGATGCTGCGCGCCACGCTGCGCGAAGGCCCATCCAACTCGCCACCCTCCAGGCGGCGTTGCCGGGTTTCCTTGGGTGTTTCGGTTTCGCGCGTGCTCTCCGAGAACAGGCGGATACGGCTGTTGTCGCCTGCGCCGCTCTGGCCGCGCGCACTGCCGACGATATCGTCATTGAGATCGGTCTCGACGCGCCAGCCCTGATCCTGCGCGTACTGAGCGAGCACCTTGCCGCCGTATAGTCCCTGCTCTTCGCCCGAGAGCACGCCGTAGACGATGGTGGCCGGGAACTTGTAGCGACTCAGCACCCGCGCCGCTTCCAGCACCAAGGCCACGCCGGAGCCGTTGTCGTCCGCGCCGGGGGCGTCGGCAGTGGCATTCATCACGTCGGTGACGCGGGAATCGATGTGCGCGGTCAGGATGATGACACGGTTGGGATCGCTGACGCCCTTCTGGATCGCCACCACGTCCATCACCTCGGTCGGCGTCGGGATGCGCGCGCCGGTGACGCTCTGCGACGGCGTGACGATGCTCACGCAGCCGCCGCAGTCCTGGCTGATCGCGGCAAAGCGGGATTGGGCCCAGCGCCGCGCCGCGCCGATGCCGCGGCTGTCGGACTGTGTCTCGGACAGGGTGTGGCGGGTGCCGAAGCCGACCAGGGTCTGGATGGTGGAATGCAGCTGCCCGGCATTGATGGCCGCCGCGATTTCACCCAGCACCGCCTGATCCTGCGGCGGCGCTCCGGCCGCGGCATCCGGCTGCGGCGCCGTTTCGACACAGGCGGCGGATGCCGCGACGAGCATGGACACCGACAAGCCCCGAACGATCGGATTCATTGGCAACCGGATAATCAAGAATGCCGCATCATGCCCCAGCCGCGGCCACTTGCTCAATCGCGGCCGAGCCGGCCCGCTTTGGGGGCTTTTTGCCCCCTACTCGGCTAAGCTAAGCGCCTTTTTCAGGATAGTAGAGCGTCATGGGCATCAAGTGCGGCATCGTCGGACTCCCCAACGTCGGCAAATCCACCCTGTTCAACGCGCTGACCAAGGCGCAGATCGCGGCGGAGAACTACCCGTTCTGCACCATCGATCCCAATGTCGGCGTGGTGGCGGTGCCCGATCCGCGGCTGGACGCGCTGGCGGCGATCGTCAAGCCGCAGCGCATCCTCGGCGCGGCGGTGGAGTTCGTCGACATCGCCGGCCTGGTGGCCGGCGCCAGCCAGGGTGAAGGGCTGGGCAACAAGTTCCTGGCGCATATCCGCGAAACCGACGCCATTGCCCACGTGGTGCGCTGCTTCGTGGACGACGACATCATCCACGTCGCCGGCGGGGTCGATCCCCTGCGCGATATCGAGGTGATCAACACCGAACTGGCCCTGGCCGACCTGGAATCCGTCACCAAGGCGCAGGAGCGCGCGGCCAAGCTGGCCCGGGCCGGGGACAAGTCGGCCATCGCCCGCCAGGGCCTGCTGCAGCGCGTGCAGGAGCACCTGAACCAGGGCCAGGCCATCCGCAGCCTGGCGCTCGACGCCGAGGAGCGGCTTGCCCTGCGCGAGTTGCATCTGATCACCGCCAAGCCGGCGCTGTACATCGCCAACGTCGACGAGCAGGGGCTCGCCGGAAACGAACTCGTGGAGCGGGTCAAGGGCTTCGCCGCGCGGGAAAACGCCGAAGTGGTGATGGTCTGCGCCGCCATCGAAGCAGAGATCGCCCAACTCGACGACGCCGACAAGATCCCCTTCCTGGCCGACCTGGGCCTGGAAGAACCCGGCCTGAACCGGGTGATCCGCACCGCCTACAAGCTGCTGGGCCTGCAGACCTATTTCACCGCCGGCGTGCAGGAAGTGCGTGCCTGGACCGTGAAAGTAGGCGCCACCGCCCCGCAGGCGGCCGGCGTCATCCACACCGATTTCGAACGCGGATTCATCCGCGCCGAAGTCATCGCCTACGCGGATTACATCCAGTATCAGGGCGAACCCGGCGCCAAGGAAGCCGGACGCTGGCGGCTGGAAGGCAAGGACTACATCGTGCAGGAAGGCGACGTGATGCACTTCCGCTTCAACGTGTAAGCCTGTCGCCGCGCCGCGGCGGAACCCCGGATGCCCTCTTGCAACCGGAAAAAAAAACTGGCTAGAATTTTGCCATGGAGTCCCTGCTCAACAGGGTAAGCGGCAAATTCGGGCAAGGATGCCTGGAGTTCCAGGCAGCCGATGGGCGCGTCTGGACCCTCGGCCGGCATGAGCCCCGCGCCGTGCTGCGCCTCCACGATCCTGCCGCGCTGTTCCGGATCCTGCGGAATCCCGAGCTGCAATTCGGCGAAACCTACATGGACGGCGCCTGGGACCCGGCGGACGGCGACCTGCTGCGCGTGCTCGAGGTGGGAATCGGCATGGTCGCCACGATGCAGACCACCCGCCTGGATTTCCTGCTGCGCAAGGCCTTTGCCTGGCTCGGCGAATTCAATAACCCGCTGCGCAGCCGCCGCAATGTCCACCATCACTACGACCTGGACTACGCGCTTTACTCTTCATTCCTCGACCAGGAAATGTACTACTCCTGCGCGTACTTCGACGACGAAGGCCGCGACGAACCCATGAGCCTGGAGGCGGCGCAGCAAGCCAAGTGCGCCCACATTGCCGCCAAGCTGGATTTGAAACCCGGCGCCCGGGTGCTGGACATCGGCTGCGGCTGGGGCAGCCTGGCGCTGGACCTGGCGGAGCGCTTCGACGCAAGGGTGACCGGCATCACCTTGTCCGAGGAGCAGCTCAAGGTCGCCCGGCGCCGCGCGCAGCAGCGCGGCCTGGATCAGCAGGTGGAGTTTCGCCTGGAGGACTATCGCAACACCCGCGGCGAGTTCGACGCCGTCGTCAGCGTCGGCATGTTCGAGCATGTGGGCCGGCCGCAGTACCGGAGTTTCTTCCAGCAGGTGCACGACCTGCTGGCGGGCGACGGCACCGCCCTGCTGCACACCATCGGCCGCTACTCGCCGCCCGGCGGCTGCAGCCCCTGGATCAGGAAATACATCTTTCCCGGCGGCTACATTCCTTCCGCCTCGGAAATCATGACGGCAATGGAACCCAAGGGCCTGATTCTTACGGACTTCGAGGTCTGGCGCCTGCATTACGCCCGCACCCTGGCCGAGTGGAACCGGCGTTTCCAGGCCAATCGCCGCCGTTTTGCGGAAAAGCTGGGCGAACGCTTCTGCCGCATGTGGGAGTTCTACCTCATCTCCTGCGAAGCAAGCTTCCGCTGGGGCGATCTGGTGGTGTTCCACGCCCAGATGGTACGCAACCGGAGCCGTTTGCCGCTGACCCGGGACTACTTATATGGGGCGGACCGGCGGCACAAGACCGTGACCTCGATGCCGATCCGCAGGCACGGCTGAGCGTTCGCCGGCGCCTGGTTCCTTCAGGCCAGGAGAGGCGCCGGCCTACCCGGACCCGCGCCAAGCCGGCCAAACCCTGCCACGGCGGCCGGGAAAACCACCCCAAGGCTCGACTCAATCCCCCACTTTCTATAAACTTTGCGGCCCCTCAGTGGCTAGGTAGCTCAGACGGTTAGAGCGCGGCACTCATAATGCTGAGGTCGGCGGTTCGATCCCGCCTCTAGCCACCAAAATCAACAACTTA
>CAJCJI010000116.1 GCA_903970595.1 Verrucomicrobiota bacterium | reverse complement strand
CAACAAATTCCGCCGCACCATCGTGCGCTGGGAACGCCACGCCGAAAATTTCCGGGCTTTCATTCATCTGGCTTGTGTCATGATCCTGCTGCGCAGGTGTTTATGAGATGAGTTCTAGTCACATTGGTAGGGCATAAAATAGTGGCCGTCCCTGATACTTACACTGCGAAATATTTTGCAGAATGACTCTGGCTCGCAATTGCGTCGCCGCCGCGGATGGCTTGTGACGCGCTAGCTCACAACCGTTCTTTTTGATCCCATGAGCTTCCTTGCGCAACTCCGTCAGCGGTCACAACCTGGACACGACGGCGCCTCGCTTTGCTACCTGCTGCAGCGTGACGGAGAGCCGCCATTTGCGCGCCTGTCGTTGCGCTTGGCCGATGTTCGCGGCGAGCGCATGGAGGGTCAGGGCACGGCCTATGTGATTCAGCCGACGCACCTGCGTTCGCCTCCCCCTTTTGTGAGCGCGGACGACGCCGGCGTGCTGGCTGGCCTGGTGGACGTCAACAAAGCTTGGCTGAGTCAAAGCGCCGGCGATGCGCCGGGCAGTTGGGCATTTCTCAGCGCGCTGCTGGCCACACAGCGCTGCTTTTTCGACAGGCCGGGACAATTCCCCCATCGCCTGCGGATGTTGGCGCCGCTGCCCGCCGAGCTCCACTGGATCATGGATCCAGATGGCCGCCAGCGCCTTAATTGGGCGGTGGATGGGCAGGTGCTCGCACTCGCCGGATCGCGCGATCTGATCGTCTATCTGCCCGCGACCAACGGCCTGGCACTGCTGAAACATGATCTCGGTGACGCAGCATTGGCGGCTGCAGACCCCTTTTTTCGCCCACAAACGCCCGAGACCGTCGACACACTGCTGGCAAACGCCGAACGCTGGAAAGAGCTGGGACTACCCTTGCCGCAACGGCTGAACGTACGCAGCATGCCCCTGCACCCTCGCGTCGTATTGCATTGCGACTTGCCCGCGGGGGGCATGCCGCCCCGACTCAGGCTCCTGTTTCAATATTCGAGCGATGCGTGCTGCGTTAGCTTCGCCGATTGGACGGAGGAGGACGAATTCCGCTACTGGAACGGTGAGCAACTCATCGAAATCGTCCGCAATCCGGACGCCGAAGCCGCCTCGGCCGCCGGGCTTGTGGACCGTCTGCGCGGGTTTACGGCCGCAAGCGACGGCGGATGGACCGCTGACCCCGAGGCCTGGCAGCAGTTACTGACCGAAGCACTCCCCGAACTGGAACAGAAGGGGTATCAATGGAGATTCACGCCCGCCTTTGTTCAGCACTTCGCCTGGGCCGAAGGCTGGCAGGTCAGCGTCTCGCCCCAGGATGACAGCCACTGGGACCTACAGATCCGGATCTCCATGCAGGGCCGGTCCATCGATCTGATGCAACTGCTCGCGCAACTTCCGCCTGACTACCTGGAGCAGGGGCGTATCCCCCTCCCGGATGGCCGGCTGCTGCTGCTGCCGATCAAACAGGCTCGGAGCCTTGCCGCGGAACTTGGCGACCTGTCGGGCCAGAGCGGCCCCGGCCGCTTGCCCTACAGCCAGCTCAGCCGACTGGCGGGGGTGGCGCAAATATTGCCGGAAGAGACTGGCTGGGTGGACGACACCGGCCTGCTCGATCGGGCACGCCGACTCCTCGAACCTGCGCAGACGCCGCCGCAGGCAAACATTGCCCTGCGCGCTACCCTGCGCGACTACCAATGGCATGGCGCCTGCTGGCTGCAACATCTGCGCGCACTGGGCGTCAACGGCTTGCTCGCGGATGACATGGGCTTGGGTAAAACTCTGCAGACCATCGCCCATCTGAGCCTCGAACGCAGCCAGGGCCGTCTCACCTCGCCGGCGCTGGTCGTGGCACCGACCAGCCTCCTGCACAACTGGCGCGAGGAGTTGGGCCGCTTCGCTCCGTCGCTGCGCTGCTGTGTGGTTCACGGTGCCGCGCGACATCGTCTCTGGACCGCCCTGGGGGACTATGACGTCCTCATCACCAGCTACACGCTGCTGGTCAATGACCTCGAGCGGTGGCAGCAGCAGCCCTTGAGCTGGCTGGTGCTCGACGAGGCCCAGTGGATCAAGAATCCGGGAACCCGCGCCAGCCAGGCTGTCCGGCAGATCGCCGCGGAGCATCGGCTGGCCCTGACCGGCACGCCGGTGGAAAACCACCTTGGCGAACTGTGGTCGATCATGGATTTCCTGAATCCCCAGTGTTTAGGCTCGGAGCGCAACTTCCGGCGCTACTTCCGTGAGCCGATCGAAGAGCAGGGCGATGCCTCGCGCCTGCAGGTGCTGCTGCAGCGCATCTCCCCCTGGATGCTGCGGCGCACCAAGGATCAGGTGGCAGCGGAGCTGCCACCGAAAACGGTCATCCAGCGCAAGGTCCCATTCGCAGATGGGCAAAAGGATTTCTACGCGGAACTCCGGTCAGACACCTGGTCCGACCTGGACTCGCGCCTGGCCGCAACCGAACATTCCGGCGAGCAGCGCATGCTGGTGCTCAGTGCATTGCTGCGGTTGCGCCAGGCCTGCTGTGATCCTTCATTGCTGGGACGTCCTGAAATCGCATCCGGTAAGCGCCAGCACTGTCTGGAAATGATCACGGAGCTGGTCCAGGAAGGCCGGGCCGTGCTGCTGTTTTCGCAATTCACGGCGATGTTGGCCCTGCTGGGACAGGACCTGCGCGAACAAGGTGTCGCCTATCTGGAGTTGACCGGGCAAACCCCGGCCGACGAGCGTAGCCGTAGGGTGGCCGCCTTTCAGGCCGGCGAAGCCGCGGTATTCCTCATCAGCCTCAAGGCGGGCGGCGTGGGACTGAACCTGACCCGTGCGGACACGGTGATCCACTACGACCCATGGTGGAACGACGCAGCCGAACGACAGGCTTCGGACCGCGCGCATCGTATCGGCCAGGATAAACCCGTCTTCGTCTACCAACTCATCACCGAAGATAGCGTGGAAGAACGTATTGCCGACTTGCAGAAGCGCAAGGCGCTGCTCGGCGAGCATGTGAATCAAAGTGCCCAGGCCAGCGGCGAGTGGTTTGCGGTGAAGTTTGAGGAATTGATTGCGTTGTGCCGTCCAGCCGACGATGAAGGAATCAGGGATGAATAAACGGGCGGCCACCAGTGGCGGCTTCATCGACATTGGCGCAGTGGACCGATTCCTGGTCGAACACGGTTCTTTTACCGTGCTGGACTGGCTGCTTGCCGAAGGAATGCTGGCGTACGCCGACTATGCCGCATGGCGCGACGGCAACCGCGAAACATTGGACGATGCCCTGCCGCTGGCGCCCGCGGATGTCGATCACCTGTTGGCCGAGATTGACCGCCATGGCCAAGCCTTGCACCTCGCTGCCGAGCCCAGGGAGATTTTCACCTGGTCGACATCGAATCCCCAGCCGTTGAAGGCCAGCAAGCGCGCGGATGCAGATCGTCGGCTGGTTCAGCAATGGCGACGGGCCAGTCCGGCACCGCAGTTCGACCTGTTTATGGACAACGCGGCGTCGGTGGCTGAAAGCCGGCTATGCGGGTCGCTCAGTGTTCGACGTTTTGATGAGGCCACTCGGGACCTGAACGCTCTTTCGCGACTCGACCCCACAAACAAATCGCTGGGCCAGTACCAGGATCTGATCAATTACGGCCGTCATTTGCAGACCCCGGCTCCAACGGACGCGCAGGGCATACTTGCAGAGCTGGATGGTCTGGAGCAGGAGGTCCAGCCGCTGGCGCGGACGCTGCTGGGGTCCAACGCGCGCGACTACCTGACCCCGGCCTGGCAGCGCTTGACCAAGGCACTCAAGGAGCTTCCCGCACAGGAAGACCTGAATGATCGGCTGCATCCGAGTTATGCACTCGCCCAAATCCCGGAGTGGGAGGCCGTGCGCCAGTGCCTGGAGTCCGAGCCCCGACTGTTGCAGCGGCCGCGATGGCTGCAGTGTCTTGCCAGAGCCTGCCGAGCAACGGGCAAGCCGGAGGCAGGATTGCTTTGGTGGCTGGTGTCTATGGACCGGCATCTGTCCGACACCACATCGGCGCTGGAGCGGTGCGACGATCCGGTCCTGAGCAAGTTATTCAGCGAATTCTTGACCTTGCAAGACAGGCTTCGGATCGAATTGCCTGAATCCGCATTTCCAGGGTTCGTTCTGTTGCGGCGTCCCGGGCTGGTTCATTACCTGGGCACCGTGGCACCGCTGGAGCGGCCTGAGACTGTTGTGATGGCTCGTCTGATCGAAGCGCGGCGCGACGGCAAAGACGAGATCGCGCTGCGCAGGTCCCTGGGGGAGATCGATCTAGGGCTGTTGGCGATGTATTTGCAGGTGGGTGTTCGCTGAGGCGGCGCATCAAAAAACGGTGCAAAATGGGGCAAAGGGGTTCGTTCAATGCCAAGCGATCAGCAAGTGTTGGCGCTCGTGCGGTATTGACCATTCTTGTGCCATTCTGCTCAGGCGCGGCTGACCAGCCATTATGGGTGTAAAGCGCTGACCAAAATCAGATTGACTCATAAAGTTCTGATCAATCGTTCACTGAGTAGGGTGGTCAATCCAGTGCAAGCAGCAACAATTTTGGGGATTCCTCCATTCTCAGATGATCGCAGGATGGCCGAAAATTACCAATACTGGCCAACTTTGACGCAGCCAGCTCAAGACGACCCATCCCTCAACGACGGGTCGGGGGACCCAAGGCCTTGACCAAACTGATTTTTTTGAGAGCCCCGGCGCCATCGAATGACGTTGAGCCCGTCCGATGAGGCCGGACTTAAGAAAACAAGGGGAAATGTGCCCAGCGAGCCAATGGAGCCTCTTTGAGGCACCTCTTTTGACTAACTTGACAATGCGTCGGCTGCAGCCACCGCAATGTTTCAAACTTCAGTGCTCAGCACATTGGCAGACGGAAAAAGACTGAGTGGTGGGCCCTGTCGGACTTGAACCGACAACCAAAGGATTATGAGTCCTCTGCTCTAACCAATTGAGCTAAAGGCCCGCGCGCTTGCGAACCGGCAGTATAAAAGAAGCGGTGCCCGGTGCGTGATGGGGCGGTAAGCGGTATCTTCGCCCCTTTACGCCGCCACCCTGATCTCGGCCGCATGCGAGCGCCGAGCGGGTTTGACGACGATCTCAATGTCCTGGTCGAGCGACACCAGCGCCTGCATCAGGCGCTCGAGAGAGATGTTCTGCAACTTGTAGCGACGGACCTGGGACACTTTCGGCTGGGTCATGCCTGTGATCGCAGCAACAGCAGTCTGATTCAAACTGCGCTGGTCGATCACGTCGTTGAGCTTCACAGCGAGGACGGCCTTCGCCGACAGTTCCTCGGCGTCGTCGAAGCCCAGATCGGCTAGGACGTTGTCCGTGCCCTTGCGAGTCCTTTTCTGCGTCATGGTTTAACCTCGGTTCAAGCCGTAACGAACGAGCACTGCCCTTAAACGCTTTTCTACCAGGTCCACCTCGGGCTGCGGCGTACTGATGCCCGACTTGGACTTCTTTTGAAACGCATGCAGTACATGGACCGCGTCGCCAACCTGCACCATGTAGACGGCGCGGAAGGTGTCGCCCCGACGATCCACCACCAGTTCATATACACCGGAGCCAAGGCCCTTCCAAGGCTTGGCGGAATCGGGAGTCCGGCCTAATTGGACAATAAACAATGCCACGCCCATGTCCTTCTGAACCGGGATCGGAAATTCCTTGAAGCCTTTCTTCGCGGAACCTTCCCAGTAAAGCGGCCGACGTTTTTCAGGCATAAATTATATGCGTTCGTATATAAAATACAAGAAAAGTCGCGAATCTGCCGGAATAATGGATGTGTCCACATCGGGGGGGCGCGAGCCAACTGATCTGAAGGCTGGTGCGCTTGTGAAGCGGCAGTATAAAAAAGCGCCGCCGGGTGCGTGAAGCGCCGCCGGCGGGTAGAATCGCGCCCCTACGCGGCATTACGCGTCTGGCGCGCCACCAGAATTCCGATGAGCACCCCTGCCGAGCAAGCGGCCCTGCGCCGCACTTTCGCCATCATCTCGCATCCCGATGCGGGCAAGACCACGCTGACCGAGAAGCTGCTGCTGTTCGGCGGCGCGATCCAGCTCGCCGGTACGGTGAAGGGGCGCAAGGCCAGCCGCCATGCCACCTCCGACTGGATGGCGCTGGAGCAGCAGCGCGGCATTTCCATCACCACCTCGGTGATGCAGTTCCCCTATCGGGGCAAGATCATCAACCTGCTGGATACGCCGGGCCACGAGGACTTCTCGGAAGACACCTACCGCACCCTGACGGCGGTGGACTCGGCGCTGATGGTGATCGACGCCGCCAAGGGCGTGGAGCCGCGCACCATCAAGCTGATGGAAGTGTGCCGCCTGCGCGACACGCCGATCATCAGCTTCATCAACAAGCTCGACCGCGACGGCCGCAGCCCGATGGAGCTGCTGGACGAGGTGGAGAAGGTGCTGGGCATCCAGTGCGCGCCGATCACCTGGCCGGTGGGCATGGGCCGCGACTTCAAGGGCGTCTATCACCTGCTGGAGGACCGGTTTTACCTGTACAGCGGCGACAAGCACCGCATCAGCGAGATCGAGGTGGTGGACGGCCTGCGCGCGCCGGGGCTGGCGGAGCGCTTCGGCCAGTCCTACCAGTCGCTGCTGGACGAGATCGACCTGCTGCAGGCCGCCGGCACCGGCTTCGACATGGACTTGTACCGCGCCGCCAAGCTCACGCCGGTGTTCTTCGGCGCGGCGATCAACAACTTCGGCGTGCGCGAGCTGCTCAACGCCTTCGTCGAATGGGCCCCGGCGCCGCTGCCGCGCGCGGCCGCGCCGCGCGAGGTGACGCCGGAGGAGGGCAAGTTCAGCGGCTTCGTCTTCAAGATCCAGGCGAACATGGACCCCAAGCACCGCGACCGCGTCGCCTTCCTGCGGGTCTGCTCGGGCAGCTACCGCAAGGGCATGCAGCTGTACAGCGTGCGCCTGGGCGCGCCGGTGCGCGTGGCCAATGCCCTGACCTTCATGGCGGCGGACCGCGAGGCCGTGGAGGAGGCCTTCCCAGGCGACATTGTGGGCTTGCACAACCATGGCACCATCGCCATCGGCGACTCCTTCACCGAAGGCGAAGACCTGCGCTTCAGCGGCATCCCCAATTTCGCGCCGGAGCTGTTCCGCCGGGTGATCTTGAAGGACCCGTTACGCGCCAAGCAGCTCAACAAGGGCCTGGATCAGCTGTGCGAGGAAGGCGCCACCCAGGTCTACCGGCCGCTGGTCAACAACGACATCATCCTCGGCGCGGTGGGCGTGCTGCAGTTCGACGTGGTGCAATACCGCCTGCGCGACGAGTACGGGGTGGACGCCGTGTTCGAGGGCGGCACCATCCACTCGGCCCGCTGGGTCGCCTGCGACGATGCCAAAAAGCTCAAGGAATTCCGCGACAAGAACGAGGCCCGCCTGGCCCTGGACCACGCCGGCCACCTGGTCTACCTGGCCTCCAGCTCGGTCAACCTGCAAATGGCGATGGAGCGCGCGCCGGAGGTGCGCTTCCTCGATACCCGGGAGCAATGAGCAAGCTTCCGTTCAGCTTGCGGTGCTAATCTTGCGCCGCTACTTGCCAACCTCTCAGGGAGATTACCGTGTTTAAAAAGACCTTGCTGCTGCTTGCTGTGGCCATGCTGGCCGCCTGCGGCCCCTCACAGCCGCCCCCCGATCAAAACGCCGCCGCCGCTCCTGCTGCCCCAGCCGAGGCACCGGCCGCCGCGCCTGCGCCGGCTGCGCCAGCCGCCCCCTCGCCCGAGCAGCAGGAGCTGGCCCGGGTCAAGGCCGAAGAGCGCCGCCTGCAGCGCGAACAGGCCGAACTGGCC
>CAJCJI010000115.1 GCA_903970595.1 Verrucomicrobiota bacterium | reverse complement strand
TGGGTGTGGGGCGGCGGCTGGCTGGGCGCGGCGGGCGCGCTTGCGCTGGGGGCGGCCGCGCCTTTCTTGCTCAGACAGGTCTTCATGAACGCCTTGCGGTCATCGCCGGTAAGCGCCTTGGTCTTGGCCGTGGCGTTGCAGGTCTTCATCTTCTGCTGCTGCGGGGTCAGCGTCGCGGGTTTGGCAGCGGCATCAGCTGCCGGTGCCGGAGCGGCAGCCGGTGCAGCGGGGGCCGCGGCGGCAGGGGGTGCAGCGGCGGCGGGTGCGGCGGCTGGCGCATCGGCGGCGTACGCCGGTATCACAACGGCCGCGGCGGTGAGGGCGACGCCCACGATGCCCTTGATCATCCCTTGCATGATTGGCTCTCCACAAAATGATTTAGATTTAGTTGTCCCGCCGGCGACCGTTTATTGCCGTCGGCACTCCGGTTTTGCCTGCATCGCTGCAAGCCTAGCACGGCCGCCGCGCGGCGGAATGACACGGCGACGAGGCCCCGCGAGGCGCTGAGCCGCAGCCTGCCCACTGTTTTATACTGCCGGGCCTTTTTCAACCTGCGCCGCCCGCCATGACCTTTCAGGAGCTGATCCTGACGCTTCAGACCTACTGGGCCCGTCAGGGCTGCGTCATCGTGCAGCCGCTGGACATGGAAGTGGGCGCCGGCACCTTCCACTGGGCCACGTTCCTGCGCTCCATCGGCCCCGAGCCCTGGAACGCAGCTTACGTACAGCCCAGCCGCCGCCCCACCGACGGCCGCTACGGTGAAAACCCCAACCGCCTGCAGCACTATTACCAGTTCCAGGTGCTGATGAAGCCCAGCCCGCCGCAGATCCAGCAGCTGTACCTGGATTCGCTCAAGCTGCTCGGCTTCGACCCGCTGGTGCACGACATCCGCTTCGTCGAGGACAACTGGGAAAGCCCCACCCTGGGCGCATGGGGCCTGGGCTGGGAAGTGTGGCTGAACGGCATGGAAGTGACCCAGTTCACCTACTTCCAACAGGTCGGCGGCCTGGAGTGCCGGCCCGTGGCCGGCGAGATCACCTACGGCCTGGAACGCCTGGCCATGTACATCCAGAAGCAGGAAAGCGTCTATGACCTGGTCTGGTCCCGGCATAAGACTAAAGAAGGCGATGAGCGAATCGTCACCTACGGCGACGTCTACAAGCAGAACGAGGTGGAGCAGTCCGCCTACAACTTCGAGCACGCCGACAGCGCCGCCCTGTTCGAGCGCTTCGCCGTGGCCGAGCGCGAGTGCCAGCACCTGATCGGGCAGAGCCTGCCGCTGCCGGCCTACGAGCGCGTACTGCAGGCTTCGCACGCCTTCAACCTGCTGGACGCGCGCGGCGCCATCAGCGTCACCGAGCGGCAGGCCTACATCCTGCGTGTGCGCACCCTGGCCCGGCTCTGCGCCGAAGCCTATTACGCCGCGCGGGAAAAGCTCGGCTTCCCGCTGCTGAAGGCGGCGTAATGAACCCATCCCTGTTGATCGAACTGGGCACCGAAGATCTGCCGGCGCGCTACGTGCAGCCGCTGGCCCAGGCTTTGTGCAGTGGTGTGGACGCAAGCTTTGCACAGCGCGGCATTAAAGCCGGCCCTAGCGCTGGGACCACTCCGCCTAAAATTTTCGCCACGCCACGCCGTATAGCAGTGCTATTTGACGGTGTGGCTGTAAAGCAAGATGACCAGATAATTCGTAGGCTAGGGCCGAAGATAGAGGCTGCATTCAAAGATGGGCAGCCGACGCCCGCGGCGTTGGGATTTGCCAAGTCTTGTGGTGTCGACATCGAATCGTTGAGGCGTGAAAACGGTTGCTTGGTATTCAGCCGGAAGCAGAAAGGCCGTAAGACTATTGAGTTAATTCCAGAGGTTTTGACCGAAGCCATAAAGCATATGGATCAGTTAGTGCCGAAGCGAATGCGTTGGGGTTTGGGGGAGGAAACCTTTGTACGCCCCGTGCATTGGATTCTTGCTTTGTATGGCAACAAGGTTGTACCGCTGGAGCACTTCGGCTTGAAAGCCGGGCGCAAAACCTTTGGCCATCGCTTCCACGCGCCAAAAGCCATCGCGCTCAAGGCGCCGGCCGATTACGAAGGCGCCTTGCGGGAAGCCAAGGTCTGGGCCGACTTCGCCAGCCGCCGCGCCGCGATCAAACAGCAGATCGAAGCCGAGGCGGCAAAGCTGCGCGGCACCGCGCGCATCGCCGAGGAGTTGCTCGACGAGGTCACCGCCCTGGTCGAATGGCCGGTGGCCATCTCCGGCCGCATCGAGGAGCGCTTCCTGCAACTGCCGCCGGAAGTGGTGGTGGCCACGGTGGAAACCAACCAGCGTTACTTCACGCTGTTCGACGCTGCCGGCAAGCTGATGCCGTATTTCATCACCATCGCCAACATCGAATCCAAGGACGTGGCGCAGGTCATCGCCGGCAACGAGCGCGTGGTGCGGCCGCGGCTGACGGATGCGCTGTTTTTCTGGGAACAGGATCGGAAAAAGCCGCTGACGGGCTATTGCGAAGAGCTGGACCGGATTACCTATGTCGCCAATCTTGGCAGTGTTCTGGACAAGACCAGGCGCATCGAAAATCTTGCGGATTTTCTTGCACAAAACCTCGGCAGTGATGCTGAGTCCGCCAGGCGAGCCGCCGCGCTATGCAAGGCGGACCTCGTTACCCGGATGGTTCGTGAATTTCCCGAGCTGCAAGGATTGATAGGGAGTTACTACGCCGCCCAAACCGAAACGCCAGCCGTGGCCCTGGCGATCGCGGAACACTATTTCCCGGCGCAGGCCGGCGGACCGATTCCTTCCACTCCGGCCGGCCGGATCGTGGCGTTGGCGGACAAGCTGGATACCCTGGCGGGCATCTTCCGCATTGGCCAAAAGCCCACCGCAAGCAAGGACCCGTTTGCCTTGCGCCGGGCGGCACTTGGCGTTCTGCGCATCGTCATCGAAGGGAAACTGGACCTGGATTTGCGCGCCGCGCTGCAAGCCGCCTGGGATCGCTATCCGCTCTCGGTGGCAGTGGCGAAAGACGCCAGTGTCGAAGACATCTGGACTTTCCTGGTCGAGCGGCTCCGGGGCTATGTGCTCGATCAAGGAGCGACCGCCGACCAATTCGAAGCCGTCCGCGTGATGGGCGCCTCGCGCCCCCTGGACTTCGTGCTACGCCTGACCGCACTGCGCGGCTTCCAGGGCACTTCCGCCGCCGCAACCCTGGCGGCGGCCGACAAACGCGCGCGCAACATTTTGCGCCAGTCCGGCGGCCAAGCAGCCGGCTCGATCCAGACCCGCCTGTTTGAAGTGCAGTCCGAGCACGAACTGCTGGCCGAACTGGAACGGGTCGAAGCGGCGCTGACACCGCTGCGTACCCGGGCGGACTACGGCGCCATGCTGCAGGCCCTGTCTGCGCTGAAGGAGCCGGTGGACGCGTTCTTCGACGGCGTGATGGTGATGGCGGATAGCCCGGAAGTGCGCGGCAACCGCCTGGCGCTGCTGGCGCGGCTGGATGCGTTGTGCCGCGAGGTGGCGGATTTGTCGTGCCTGCCGGGGTGATGAATGGGTGAGGGCTGAGGAGCCATAGTAGGGCGGCCCATGGCCGCCGTGCCTTGGGGAGCTTGGCGAAACGGCCGGCGGCCACGGGCCGCCCTACGGGCTGTTCTCCTCACAGGCGGCGCAGCCGCCGACCTCACCCCTCACCTCAGGTGTTCGGCGCGTTCGCCGCCTTGTCCGCCCCCGCCACGATCTGCAACTCGGCAAAATGCCGCAGCTCCACCGCGTTGAGATCGGACACCGCCCAGTACTCCATGCCGGCATGACGCCAGTGCACCAGGTTGTAGCCCTCGCTGCCCTGGCCGCCCGGCGCGAGTTCGC
Source organism: Verrucomicrobiota bacterium (assembly GCA_903970595.1). GTDB lineage: Bacteria > Pseudomonadota > Gammaproteobacteria > Nevskiales > Nevskiaceae > Nevskia. Next base: position 5,856 of record CAJCJI010000115.1, on the reverse strand, counting down.
CATCTTTGGCCGGCCAGATGTACAGGTTGATGGTGTGTTTGCGTGAGCCGTAGATCAGGGCCGCCACCTGGCGGTGCGCGATGTAGTCGAGGCGGCCGCCGAGCAGGGGGAAATCCTGCTGTGCCAGGTCGCGCACCGGCGGGGCGTAGTCCAGTTTGCCGTTGAACCAGGGCTTGACCGTGTGCTGGTCGGTGGACACAACATCCGACAGATGCCCCGCCTGAAGCGAACGCACGTGACCGGCGACCAGTTCGTCGCGCAAGGAGTCCTGCTCGCGCTGGGTGGCCAGCATGAAGTTGAGCCCCACGGCCAGCGCCAGACTGGCGGCAATGGGCATGGCCCATCGCGACCAGTCGCGGCGCGGACGCTGGCGCGCCCGCGTATTGGATGATACCGAGGCCGGCGGCACAGACGCGGCTGGCAGCAGCGAGGCACGCAGCCGCGCGCGCAAGGCGTCCGGCGCGCGGTGGTAGGGCACGCTGCGCAGGGCCTGCCTGAGCGCGCGCAGGGCGCGCAGGGCGGCAGCGCAGTCGGCGCAGCCGTCGACGTGCCGCTCCAGCGCCAGGGCGCGCGGCAGGTCCAGTTCGCCGTCGCCGTAGGCGGGCAGCAGTTCGCGGGCTTCTTCGCAATTCATGGTGTTCATGCGTTCATCGCCTCGATCTGCTGCCGCAACTGGCCGCGTGCGCGCGACAGGCGCGACATCACCGTTCCCAGTGGCACACCGACAATTTCGGCAATCTCCTTGTAGGAAAGCTCCTCCAGTTCGCGCAGCACCAGGATTTCGCGGAATTCCGCCGGCAGCCGGAGCAGCGCAGCTTCGACGAGCTGCTGGTCGGCGGCGCGCAGCAGCAACTGTTCCGGGTCGGTGCCGTGCAACGCCTGGTCCGCGCAATCCTCTTCCCTGTATTGACCGGCCGCGGCCTCGTCATATTCCACATCGGACTGGTGGCGCCGGCGCTGCTCCACCCAGGTATAAAAGGTGTTGCGCACAATCGCCAGCAGCCAGGCGCGGCCGTCGCCGCCGCGAAAGCTGCCGAAAAAGCGGAAGGCGCGCAGATAGGCCTCCTGCACCACGTCGTCGGCATCGTGCGGGTTGCGCGTCAGCCAGCGGGCCAGGTTGTAGGCGGCATCCAGGTGCGGCGCGACCATCGCCTCGACGCGCTGGCCGCTGTCTGCTTCGTTCAAACCGGACCCCCGAACTCAATACATCGGTGTGTCGGGAATATCGGTTGATCCGCGCCGCCGCGCAAGTCGCCGCGCCATGAATCGTCTTTACTATTACTTTTGCTCCTTGAGGTAGGCGATGAGGTCCGCGCGCTTTTGCGCATCGTCGATCTTGAAGAACATCTTGGTCCCCGGCACCAGGGCGCTGGGGTTGCTCAGCCAGCGGTCCAGGTTGGCCTCGTCCCAGCTCAGGCCGGAAGCCTTGAGCGCGGCCGAATAGTTGTAGTCCGGCACGCTGCCCGCGCGGCGCCCGACCACGCCGCGATGCTTGGGGCCGATGTCGTTATCGTCGATGGAATGGCAGCTCTCGCAGGCCTGATAAAGCGCCTTGCCGCGGGTCGGATCGCCTTTGGCGGACTCGGGGGCGGCCGGCGTGGTTTGCGCGTAGGGGCTGCTCCAGGCGAGCAGGCTTGCCGCGAGGAGCATGCGCGCAACGAAGGTGCGGATGATGAGACGGTTCATGAAGGAGTCCTGGAAGAATTCTTCGGGCGCGATCAATCGATGGTGCTGTCGGTCAGCGTCAGCGCGTGCGGATGCTGCACCAGCGCCACGCTGCTGATCCCCAGCATCGAGGGCAACTGCCCGGCGGGCACCTTCAGCGGGCCAGGGCCGGCGCCTTCGCCGGCGGCCGGCTGCGGGTAGGCGGTGGAGCGCGCGGTGTGGAAGGTGCTGTTGCCTTCCACTTTCTGCACGATCTGGTGGATGTGGCCGTTGAGTACGGTCACCGAGCCGAAGCGGCGCAGCATGCTCATCAGCTGGTCCGCGTCCGAGGTGCCCCAGCCCCAGGGCTCGTAGATGGTCCACAGCGGCATGTGAGCGAACACCACGACGGGCGTGCTGGAGGAGCGGCCCTTGAGATCGGCCGCCACCCAGGCAAGCTGCTCCGGACCCAGGGTGCCCAGGCCGCCCGGCTTGAATTGCAGCACGTTGATCAGGGCGACGAAGTGCACGCCGGCATGGTCGAAGCTGTAGTAACCCTTGTTGCGGGAAGCCTTGCCGAATCGATTGAAGTATTCGGTCACAGTCGCGTCCGCCGTGTCGTGCTCGCCCGGCACGGTGTGCAGCTCGGTGACGCGCAGTTGGCCGAGCAGCTGCTGGGCCAGGTCGAATTCGGCGGGCTTGGACAGATGGGTGATGTCGCCGGTGTGAATGACCAGCGGCGGCTGCTCGGGCATGCCGTTGGCCAGGGCGATGGCCCGGGTCAGGGTGCCGGCGACGTCGGGGTTGGCGTCCTTGGCGAAGCCGATGTGGGTGTCGCTGATCTGCAGGAACAGCGGCTTGCCCAGCGCGGCGGCGCGCTGCTTGTCGTCCGCCGCCCAGGCCAGCTCCACCGGGGCGAGGACGCCGCCGGCCAGCATAAACAAAGTGCCGGCTCCGCCATAGGCCATGCACTTGAGGGCGCTGCGGCGCGAAAGTAACAGATCATCATGCGACACGGGATTCTCCAAAGTTTGGGCCAGGTTTTTAGGATTACCTGGAGGATTACCGCCGCTCTTGCGGATTTATTCCCGAAGACGATCTGGAAGGCATCTGGCCGCCTTGACCCGCGCCCTCGCAGAGCGGCACAGTGCCCGCATGAAACTGGTGATCCTGGACCGCGACGGCGTCATCAACGAGGACTCGGACGAGTACATCAAGTCCCAGGACGAATGGACGCCGATCCCCGGCAGCCTGGAGGCGATCGCCCTGCTATGCCAGGCGGGTTACCAGGTCTATGTCGCCAGCAACCAATCCGGCATCGGCCGCGGCCTGTTCGACTTCGACGCCTTGTTCGCCATCCACGAGCGGCTGCAGCGCGCGGTGGCGGAGGTGGGCGGCCGCATCAGCGGCATCGAGTTCGCCCCGGAGCATCCGGACGAGGCCAGCGAGATGCGCAAGCCCGCACCCGGCATGCTCAAAGACCTGGCGCGCCGGCTGGGTGTGAGCCTGGAAGGGGTGCCCTTTGTCGGGGATTCCGAATCCGATATCCAGGCGGCGCGCGCCGCCGGTGCCAGCCCAGTTTTGGTGCTTACCGGCAAGGGAGAGCGCACCAAAAGCAAGCGCGATCCGGACGATGTGCCGATCTACAAAGACTTGAACGAGTTCGCGCGCACCCTTATAGGGCAGGATCAGCGGCCGCAGACCGCATAATCTTCCCGGCGGCGGTCGATGCAGATCGCCACGCCCCTGGCTTCCGGCACTGCGCCGGGCTTGCCGATGGTCAGGCGCAGCGACAGGATCGGGTGCCGCTCGAACAGCAGGCGCGACAGGGACTCCGCCAGGGTTTCGATCAGCCGGAATTCCCGCGAGGCGGCGTAGGCGATCACCTCGTCGGAGACTGCCTTGTAGTCCACCGCGTCGCGCAGGCGGTCGGTGGCCGCGGCGGCACGCGCGTCGACCCCCAGTTCCAGGTCGATCAGCAGGGGACGCGGCTGGTGCAATTCCCAGGCGTGCACGCCGATGATGGCGCGCGCCTGCAAGCCGCTGATCAGGATGCGATCGAGGGGGGTCATGCGGGCTCCAGTTCGTGCAGCGGCCAGCGCGCCCGCGCCTGGATGCCGCTGCCGGACTCCCCGGTGGCGCGGTACCTGGCCCAGCCTGCATAAGCGATCATGGCGGCATTGTCGGTGCAGAATTCGGGCCGGGCGAAGTACATTTCGGCCTCGCCGTGCTGTTCCATCTGCGCGAACTTGTCGCGCAGCCGCCGGTTGGCGCCCACCCCGCCGGCCACCACCAGCCGCCGCAGGCCGGTTTCCTGCAGGGCGCGCCGGCACTTGATGGCCAGGGTGTCGGTCACCGCCTCCTCGAAGGCCAGCGCCAGATCGGCGCGGGTTTGCGCGTCCGCATCCTTGGGCAGGGCGGTCAGCACCGCCGTTTTCAGGCCGCTGAAGCTGAATTCGAGTCCCGGCCGGTCGGTCATGGGGCGGGAGAAGCGGAAGCGCCCGGGCTGTCCGGATTGCGCCAGCCGGGCCAGCTGCGGTCCGCCGGGGTAGGGCAGGCCGAGCAGCTTGGCGGTCTTGTCGAAGGCCTCACCGGCGGCGTCGTCCAGGGTCTCGCCCAGGATGGCGTAGCGCCCCACCCCGTCCACCCGCGCGATGAGCGTGTGGCCGCCGGACACCAGCAGGGCCAGGAACGGGAATTCCGGCCTGCGCGCTTCCAGCATCGGCGCCAGCAGGTGCCCCTCCAGATGATGCACCGGGATCAGCCTGGCGCCGGTGGCCGCCGCCAGCCCGGCGGCAAAGGCGCCGCCCACCAGCAGGGCGCCGATCAGGCCCGGGCCGGCGGTATAGGCGATGCCGTCGATGCCGGTGCGCTCCAGGCCCGCGGCCCGCAGGGTTTCCGCCACCAGGGCATGGATGCGGCCGGCATGGTCGCGCGCTGCCAGCTCCGGCACCACCCCGCCATACTCGGCATGCATCGCCGCCTGGCTGTACAGCCGGTGCGCCAGCAGGCCGCGCTCGCCGTTATAGACCGCCGCGGCGGTTTCGTCGCAGGAGGTTTCGATGCCGAGAATGGTGACGGCGATACCCATGGGGCGGCTATTGTGAAGGAATGGGGTCGCCTTTGCTTTGCGCCGCGAAAACAACTAGAATCGCGGGCCCTTAAACGGGGACAACCCCCGGACAACCATTTACCTTAGTTTCGAGAGTGATTGCATGCCGAGCGTCCGCGTCCGCGAAAATGAGCCGTTCGAAGTAGCCCTGCGCCGTTTCAAGCGCACCTGCGAGAAGGCCGGTGTCCTCACCGACCTGCGCTCGCACGAGTTCTTCGAGAAGCCGAGCCAGGAGCGCAAGCGCAAGCGCGCCGCCGCCGTGAAGCGTCAGGCCAAGCGCGTGTCGCGCGAGACCTCCCGCCAGGTGCGGATGTATTGATTTTGAATGGTCGGGACGCATGATCGTCCTGACCAACGCCGCGCCATTTTCCTGCGCGGCCCGTTCAAAATAGTCCTACTGAAATCCGCGCCGGCTTCCGGGGCGGATTTTTCTATTGGAGCAAGCCCATGACCGATCTCAAGACCCGCATTACGGAAGACGTCAAAACCGCGATGAAGGCCGGGGACAAGGCGCGGGTCAGCACCCTGCGCATGCTCACCGCCGAGATGAAGCAGCGCGAGGTGGTCGATGCCGTGGAGCTGACCGATGCGGTGGTGATCTCCGCCATCGAGAAGATGGTCAAGCAGCGCCGCGACTCGGAAGCGCAATTCCGCAGCGGCGGCCGCCCCGAGCTCGCCGACAAGGAAGCGCAGGAAATCGCCCTGCTGCTGGGCTACCTGCCGCAGCAGCTAACCCCCGCGGAGATCGATGCCCTGATCGCCCAGGCCATCGCCGAAACCGGCGCCGCCGGCGGCAAGGACATGGGCAAGGTGATGGCCTGGCTCAAGCCCAAGGTGGCGGGCAAGGCGGACATGGGCAAGCTGTCCGGGCAGATCAAGGCCAAGCTCGGCTAGAAAAGCAGTTTCCAGTTGCCTGTTTCCAGACAAGAAAAAAGCCTGGAACCCATTCTGGCCACCGCTTTGAACTGGAAACTGGAAACCGGAAACCGGAAACTGCTTGCAAATGACCGACGTAACCTTCCAAGTCCTGCCCGGCGGCGCCCTTTCCGGCATGGTGCGCGTGCCCGGCGACAAATCCATCTCGCACCGCGCGGTGATGC
>CAJCJI010000114.1 GCA_903970595.1 Verrucomicrobiota bacterium | reverse complement strand
CCGGCCACAGCACCGCAAACTGCCCGAGCAGCACCACCGCCACCGCTCCGGACAGGACGTAGACCACGCCGATGCGGTTCATCTCGAAGGTCGTCACCATCCACAGGTTCAGCCCCAGGGCCAGCGCCACGCCAACCACCGCCGCGGCTGCGGCGATCATCACGTTCTCGGTCTGGAAGTACGCCAGGATGGCGTTGCGCGTCGCCCCCAGGGCGCGTCGCACGCCGATCTGCCGGCGCCGCTGCGTCACCCAAAAGCTGGTCAGGCCGACGATGCCGAAGGCGGTCACCGCCAGCAGGGCGGTGCACATCACACCCAGGATCACCGCCACCGCGCGGTCGTCGCGATAGGCGCGGGCGCGCACTTCCGTGAAGGAGCGCACCTTGTCGATGACGCGGGCGCGGCTCAGCCCGGACAGCGTCTTCTGGGCCTGCTGCGTCACGGCGTCGAGCTGTCCGGGTTGTGTGCGCACAACGTAGTAGATGCCCTGCGTCAGGAAGTGGTAGGGCTGCAGCATGGAGTTCTCCACGAATTTCTCACCCCAGCTGTTCGACACCCAGGGCACCTGCAGCCGGTCGATGATGCCGACGATGGCGATCGGCTTCTTGTCGTCGTAGAAGACCTTGCCCAGCGCGGACTGTTGCGGAAACAGCTTGTCGGCCAGTGCCTGGGTGACGATCGCCGCCGGCGGCTGCTCCTGGTCGTTGGCCTGCCGGTCGCTTACCTCGTCGGGGGTGAAATTGCGGCCCGCGACCAGCCGGACGCCGAGGGTGTTCAGCGCGTGTTCGTCGGCCATGTACAGCGCGGTATTGGTCGTGGAGGTTTTCTGGTCGGGGTCCAGCCTGAGGCCATCGCTCCAGCCGCCGCCGCGCAGCGGAAAGCTGTTGGAGGCAAAGGCGTCGACCACGCCGGGCAGGCTGCGCAGTGCGGCCAGGTCGCCGGCCAGACGCGCGCCGCGATCCGCCTCGGGGCCGATCCACTGGTTGCTCAGAGTGAACACATTGGCCTCATCGACCCCGGTGGGGCGCGCCATCAGCGACATGCGCTGCTGGATGATGAACAGTGCGTTGCACAGGATCGCCAGGGTCACCGCCATCTGCAGGGCGATGAGGAAGGCGCCGACCTTGTTGCGGCGCAGGGCGGAAAGAATCGGACGGAATTGCATCGCGGTCTCCTGATGTTTGGCCTAGCTGGCCTTGAGCTGCCAGGCCGGCTGCACCTGGATCGCGCGCCACGTCGGGTAGAGCCCGGCGAGCAGGGCGGCGCCGATGGCCAGCAGCACGGCGATCAAAACGTTGCCCAGGTCGAGGTGGGCCAGTCGGGCCAGGTCCTTGCTCAGCAGGGCGCGGGCGCCGAGCAGACCCAGCGCGGTCAGCCCCAGCCCGAGCAGGCCGCCGGCAAATCCGATCACGCCGCTCTCCACCAGGCATTGCAGGAACACCGCGCGGCGGTTGGCGCCCAGCGCGCGCCGCACGCCGGTCTCCGCCGCCCGGCTCATGAACTTGGCCAGCATCAGGCCCACCGCGTTGACCAGACAGACGAACAGGAAGCCGAACGACACCACCACCAGGATGCGCGATTCGTTCGGCACCACCTTCTGCACCACCATCCATTCGCGCGTGTTGTAGAGACGCGTCAGCGGTGCCCAGTGGAAGCGGCCGTTACGCTGCTGCTCCGCCGCGTAGCTATTCAGGAAATCGCGGTAGCGCTGGACCTGCGCGGAATCCGGCAACTCCGCCCAGAACTGGATCCAGATGCATTCGGAATGCAGGTGCCCGTCCCAGCCCGGCGCGGTGGCGCTGGTGCAGGCGTTGTTGCCGTTCTGGATCATCTGTCGGTCGATGGCGAGGTTGAACGGCAGGAACACATCCTCCGTGTCCTGGAAACTGCCGGAGGTCACGTCGTAGACCCGCGGCTCCGGCGACCACTCGTCGAGCACTCCGACGATGCGATAGTCGTGCTGGTCCAGGTTGACGGTCTTGCCGACGCTGTTGGCGCCGCCGAACAGCTTGTCGTTGAGCTTGCTGCCGAGCACCACCACCTCGGCGCGCGACTCGTCCTCGGCCGCGCCCCAGGCGTTGCCGTACTTGAACGGCGCCTCGAACATTCCGAAGAAGTCCGCAAAGGTGGCGCGCCCGGTAACCTGGTAGGGAAGCTGCTGCGGGTCGGGCGGCGTCACGGCGAAGCCGACCGAGTACATCGCCGCCTGGTGCGGCGCCCGGTGCGCGCGCATCAGCGCGATCGCATCGGTATAGCTGAGCTGGTCCTGCCCCGGCTCGCCGTCCTTCTCGCGATCGTCCGGTCCCCAGTTGTCGATCTGCGGCGCGAACACCTGCGAGGACTTCTGCGGGATCGGGTCGCCGGACATGGCGCGGAATAGCGTCAGCATGGTCATCGAGGCGCCGATGCCCAGGCCAATGGCCGTGACCATCAGCAGGGTCAGCACCGGATTGCGGCGCAGGCTGCGCACCGCCAGCCAGACGTAGTAACGGAACATGGCGTCTCCTAGGCGGCGCTCTGCGCCGGCGCGGCGGTGTGAACGCCGTGGAAGCGCGGCTCCTCGGTCAGGTCCACCACCTGGCCGTCGATGATGTGGACGTTGCGCTGGGCGCGTACTGCCAGTTCCGGATCGTGCGTGACCATGACGATGGTGGCGCCCTCGCGGTGGATGCCTTCGAGCAGTTCCATCACGCCGCGCGCCATCTGCGTGTCGAGGTTGCCGGTGGGCTCGTCGGCCAGCAGCAGGCGCGGGCTGCCGGCCAGGGCGCGGGCGATGGCCACGCGCTGTTGCTGGCCGCCGGAAAGCTCGGCCGGGTAGTGCTTGGCCCGCGCCGACAGACCGACCCGCTCCAGCGCTTCGCCGATGCGCTTCTTGCGTTCGGCGCC
>CAJCJI010000113.1 GCA_903970595.1 Verrucomicrobiota bacterium | reverse complement strand
CGCCGCCGGCCCCGAGTTCCCCGCTGGAGTTCCCTGGGCGCGGCGTACTATAGCGTAGGGCGGCGGCCACGGGCCGCCCTACAGGTTCTGATACGGGTCCACCGTCCCCGGCGGCAGCCGGCGGTAGCGTTTGTAGCTCCACCAATACTGCTCCGGCAGGCGCATGACGCAGGCTTCCACGCCCTGGTTCAGTGCGGCCGGGCTGGTTTCCACATCGTCGATACCGGCCGGGGCGCGCTCCATCCGGAAGCGGAAGCCGCGGCCCCAGGACAGGCGCTCGGCGACGAAGAACCACACCGGCGCGCCGCTGCGCGCCGCAAGTTTTCCGACCAGGTCCATGGTGTTGGCGGGGATGCCGAAGAAGGGCGCGAAGCGCGTGCCGGTCTCCTCCGGCGGATCGTGGTCCGGCAGGATGCCGGCCATCTCCCCGCGCTTGAGCGCCCGCAGCAGCGCCTTGACCCCGGCGCTGGTGGTCGGCACCGCCTTGAGTCCCGGCAAGCGGCTGCGCCCTTCCAGGATCACCGCATCGGCGGCGCCCTTTTGCGGCTTGTACAGGATCGTGATCGGCGCCGCTTGGGTGCCGAACAGGCTGGTGATCTCCCAGGCACCCAGGTGGGGCGTCAGCATGATGGCGCCCTTGCCGCCCGCCAGCGCGGTGCGCAGGGTGCGCAGGGTGGCCTCGTCGCGCAGCCAGCGCCGCAGCCGCCATTCCGCCCCGAACCACAGCGCCGGCACCTCGCAGATCGCCTTGCAGCTTTCGATCAGGCTGCGCCGGGCGATGCGCGCCCGCTCAGCCGGGCCGCGCTCCGTCAGGCATAGCTCAAGCTGCCGCAAAGTCATGGCGCGGAAGCCGTTCGGCACCAGCCACAGCAGGCTGCCCAGCAGCCAGCCCAGGCCGTGCAGCAGCGGCAAGGGAAGCTGGCCCAGGACGATCAGCGTCCAGCGCAGTAGAGTTTGCATCCGGTAATTATCGGGAATTTGTGAGGGGCAGGTGTGATCGGACTACTGCAAAGAGTGCGCTGCGCCTCGGTGGCAATAGCCGGCCGGACCGTGGACGCCATCGGCCCAGGCCTGCTGGTGCTGGTGGGCGTGCAGCGCGGCGACGGCGAGACCCAGGCGCAGCGCCTGCTCGAACGCCTGCTCGGCTACCGCGTTTTCCCCGACGACCAGGGCCGCATGAACCTGAGCCTGCGCGATACCGGCGGCGGCCTGCTGCTGGTGCCGCAGTTCACCCTGGCCGCCGACACCGACACGGGCAGCCGCGCCAGCTTTACCACCGCGGCGGAACCCGCGCTTGCGAAGTCACTGTTCGAGGCCCTGGTCGCGCAGGCTCAAACAGCCTGGCCGGGCACCGGCAGCGGCGTGTTCGGGGCGGACATGCAGGTAAGTCTGGTCAACGACGGACCAGTGACGTTCTGGCTGGAAGTGGGTCCCCGACCGTAGGGCGGGTCCGCGACCCACCCTACGATTGCGACCGCTGCCGTTCACTCATGGCGCACAAATCCTGCCTTGCAGTGCCGCAGGCGCAAGCAACCGGAAATCACCGAGATTGAACGTGTAGATGCGCTCGGCCGGGCTCTGCGCTGCGCAAGCCAATAGCAGCGCGTCATAAATCTTGGCGCCGCTCCAGCTGCCATCCCGAACCCAGGAAAGCGCCTGCAGATATTCGTCCTTGCCGGCCGGCACACACTCGAAATGCTCCAGGATGTTTTCGCCGACAATGCGCGCCGCTTCGCTGGCATGAATGCGCGGCTGCACCGGCAGGCGCGTAAGCGCGGCGTAGGTTTCGGCGATCGAATGCACGCTCATGAAACCCTGATCCTGCCCGGCAGCGACGCGGCGCAGCGCCTGCCAGGCTTGCGCGTGATGGGGATGGCTGTGTTCCGATGCTGCAACCAAGACGCTGGTATCGAAGAAAACCTTCACCGGCTCAGGTTTTCACTACGCCGTCGAGCCGTTCCTCGCGCACGTCATCAAGCACGCGCGCCCAGTTGGCGTCCGGCGCCGCCGTGCCCTGGTGGACCCACAAGCCCTCGACCTTGAGCATCGACGGCTGCTGCTCGACCGGCCGCAGCAACACGCCATCCGCGCGCTCCAGCACCTCCAGCTCCATATCGGGCTTGAGGCCGAGCCGATCCCGCATGGGCTTGGGGACGACGATGCGTCCCGATTTGTCGATAGTGAGCACCATACCATTATTATTGCCATTTACCATCTTTAATGGCAATAACGAAAAATCTGAACAAGACCCCGCAGCCCGGCACTTCCCGCCACTCGCTCGCCGCATGCCTGCCATCTCAAAAACCATGGCACGCATGGCACACATGGTGCACGGACAGGCGCGCAGCCATGAATTTTCCCGCGCTTCCTGCCCCCCGCTTTAGCCCGGCTTCGACAAGCCGCGTTTCTTCGCTCATTATTTGGACATCAGGGCGCCCGCATCGCCCCATACAGAACGATTTCTCATGAACGCCATCAGCCAGCCAGCCGAGCGCATGCCGCCCGGCATCCCCTTCATCATTGCCAACGAGCTTGCCGAGCGCTTCTGCTATTACGGCATCAACTCCATCCTCAGCGTGTACATGGTGCAGAACCTGCACTTCGGCGACGCCCAGGCCACCATCTGGCAATCGCTGTTCAAGTTCGGGGCTTATTTCTTCCCGTTTTTCGCCGCCATCCTGGCGGACGTGTTCTGGGGCAAGTTCAAGACCATCATGTTCCTGGCGCTGTTCTATTGCGCCGGCTGCGCGGTGGTGGCGCTGGTCAGCGGGCCCTCGGCACTGGCCGCGGGCCTGTTCCTGACGGCCTTCGGCACCGGCATCAAATCCTGCGTCTCGACCAATGTCGGCGACCAGTTCACGGAAAAGAACCAGCACCTGATCTCCAAGGCCTTCAGCTACTTCTACTTCTCCATCAACCTGGGTTCCTCGGTTTCCATTTTCATGTGCCCGGTCTGGCTGGAGACTTACGGCCCCAAGGTGGCGTTCGGCATTCCCGCCGGCATGATGCTGCTGGCCACGGCGGTGTTCTGGGCCGGGCGCAGGCGCTTCACCGTGATTCCGCCGGCGATGAAGCAGCGGCAGAACCGCGGCGCGCTGGCCTTCGCCCTGTGCTTCGCGCCGGTGCTGGGCATCACCATGTGGGTCTATTACGCCGCCGGCAGCACCGCAGCGGCCGTGCTGGTGCTGCTGTCGCAGATGGCCCTGGTGATTTACCTGTGCCTCAATACCGGTCTGCGCAAGGCCTTGCCGCCGGAGCTGGTGGCCTGGCTGGAGCAGTGCTTCACCGGCGACAGCCTCAAGCTGGTGCTCAAGCTGGGCTTCATCTACTACATCTTCATCGCCATCTTCTGGTCGCTGTGGGAGCAGTCCAACGGCCAGACCTGGACCCTGCAAGCCACTTCGGACCTGATGGACAAGCACCTGTTCACCTTCCTGCAGGGCGTGCCGGGCTTGAGCGGGCTCGCCGCTTACGAAATGCTGCCGGCGCAGTTCACGGTGGTCAACGGCCTGTTCATCCTGGCGATGATCCCGATCTTCACCTTCGGCATCTTTCCGCTGTGGCAGCGCTTTTTCAGGATCACGGCGCTGCGCAAGATCTGCGTCGGCTTGTTCGTCATCGCCGCCTCGTTCCTGATCATCGCCTGGATCGAGAACCAGATCGTGCACGGCCACCGCGTCAGCGGCTGGTGGCAGATCCTGGCCTACGGCGTGCTCAGCGCATCCGAAGTGCTGATTTCCATTACCGCGCTGGAATTCGCCTACAGCCAGGCACCGCTGAAGATGAAGAGCTTCATGATGGCGGCGATGTACCTGTTCTCGGTCAGCGTCGGCCAGGCCTTCACCGTCGAGGTCAACACCGACATGGTCAAGCGGCTCGAAGTCAGCGCCGTGCAATCCGGTCCGCAGACCTGGGTTTCGCTGGCCGATGTCTCCGGCATGCAGACCGGCCAGAAGATCGACTTCGACGGCGACACCGGCCTGAGCATCACCGGCGACGACGGCAAGCCCACCGGGCTCGATGGCACCTTCCTCATCGCGCAGATCGACCCCGCCGGCAAGCGCGTCGAGCTGATGGACGTGGTCCACCGCCAGCCCCTGGCCAGCAGCGGCGAGTACAAGCCGGCCACCGGCAAGGTCTCCACTTACAAGCTGGTCGGCGCCATGTACTTCCTGTTCTTCGCCGCCGCCGCCGGGATCGCCGGGTTCCTCTTCATTTTCGTCACCGGCCTGTATCGTGAGAAAATCCACGTGCGGCAGGACGATCCGGTCGCCGACGCCGCGCAGGGCGCATTGTAGGAACTGGAAGCACCAACGTGGACGAGGCAGTCATCGAACCGATGCCCTTGCCGGGCCAGGCCCGGCCGGGGAAGGCGCGCGGCGAGGCCAACAAGCTGGCCAAGCGGCTGCGCCGGCAGGTGGGCCAGGCGATCCAGGACTACGCCATGATCCGCGAGGGCGACAAGGTGATGGTGTGCCTGTCGGGCGGCAAGGATTCCTACACCATGCTGGACATCCTGCTGCTCCTGCGCGAGGCGGCGCCGGTGGCGTTCGAGCTGGTGGCGGTGAACCTGGACCAGAAGCAGCCGGATTTTCCCGAGCATGTGCTGCCGGATTACCTGAAAAGCCGCGGCGTGCCGTACCACATCATCGAGCAGGACACCTACTCGGTGGTCAAGCGCGTGATCCCCGAAGGCAAGACGATGTGCAGCCTGTGCTCGCGCCTCCGGCGCGGCGCGCTCTACACCTATGCCGCCGAGCACAATTTCACCAAGATCGCCCTGGGCCATCACCGCGACGACATCGTCGCGACGTTCTTCCTCAACATGTTCTTCGGCTCCAAGCTGAAGGCCATGCCGCCCAAGCTGCGCAGCGACGACGGCCGCAACATCGTGATCCGCCCGCTGGCCTATTGCCGCGAGCAGGACATCGCCGCCTACGCCGCCCTGCGCCAGTTCCCGATCATTCCCTGCAACCTGTGCGGCTCGCAGGAGCAACTGCAGCGCAGGCAGGTGCGGCGCATGCTGGACGAGTGGGAGAAACAGCAGCCCGGCCGGGTGGAGAACATCTTCGGCGCGCTGCAGAACGTGGCGCCCTCGCAGCTGGCCGATCCCAAGCTGTTCGATTTCGCCGCGCTCGACGGCGGCGGCGCGGCCGCCGGCTGGCTGATGCAGAAACATACCGAAGATTTAGAATAGCGTCCCACCCAGGTCCCCTAAGGCGGACCGGAGCACCCCATGAGTCGCCGCGGTTTGCAGTTTTGGTTCTTGCTGGTCATTTCCTTATCGGCCTGCGCGCAAGCGCAGGCCGATGCGGACTCCCCGTTCCTGTGGCAGGTGCACGGCCCCAAGACGACGCATTACCTGCTCGGCTCGGTGCACCTGCTGCCGGAGCGCGCGCAGGACCTGCCGGTGGGCATCCAGGACGCCTACGACGCGGCCGAAGGCGTGGTGTTCGAAACCGATATCGGCGCCCTGGCGCGGCCCGAGGTGCAGGTGGCGATGCTGGCATCCGCCCGCTCGCAGCAGGGCCTCAAGGCGCAGATCGGCGACAAGATGTATGCGCAGCTGCTCAAACGCGCGGCGCGCATCGGCATGCCGGTATCGGCGTGCGACCCCTTCCGGCCCTGGTTCTGCGCCATGACCATGGAGGTGTTCAGCTACCGCAAGGCCGGGTTCAGCGGCGACAACGGCATCGACCGGCAGGTTTACGACTGGGTGCGCGAGGACGCCAAGGACCTGCACTGGCTGGAGCAGCCGGCGGCGCACATCGGCCTGTTCACCGGCATGAGCGAGGCGCTGTCGCGCGAGTTCCTGGCCTCGGCCCTGGACGACCGCGACGGCGATGCCGGCGACGACCCCGCCGAGTTGCTGCGCGCCTGGAAGGACAACGACGTCGCCTCCATCGAGACCCTCGACCGGCAGCTCAAGACCTCCTATCCCGGCGTCTACGAGCACCTGCTGGCCGAGCGCAACCGCAACTGGATGCCGCAGCTCAAGCGGCTGCTCGACGGCGGCGAACCGCAGCTGGTGGTGGTGGGCGCCGCCCACCTGGTGGGGCCGGACGGCGTGATCGCGCTGCTGCGCGCGCGCGGCTACAAGGTGCTGCCCTATGTCGCGGTGGAATCGCAGCTGGTGACCATGAAGCGGGCGCCGCTGGTACAGGCGGCGCTGCGCTAGTAGTTCGGCATCAGGGACACGATGGACACATCGTGCACCCCGCCCTTGTCCATGCCCACCGCCAGGTCGGCCGCCGGCTCCAGGCGCCCGTCTTCGATCTTCTCGAAGCGCACCCGCCAGTCCGAGAAGAACTCCGCGCCGTTGGTGAAATGAAACAGGCTCACCAGGTACAGCTTGCCCCAGCCGGTGTACGGCAGCCGCAGCGGGCTGCCTTCGGTGAGGGTGGCGGGGTCGCGGTCGTCGGCCATTTCCGACTCGCCGGGCACGGTCTGCAGCACGTCGTTGTAGACCTGCAACTGCTCCGGCGTCAGCTCGCCCAGGACCTTGCGCTGCAGGTTCGCCGGGCTCTTCTGCGCGGCGATGGCCAGCTGGCGCGCCGAGGTCTGCATCGCCTGGCATTCGTAGGCGGTGCAGCTATGGCTCCAGTCGCTGAGCGTGCGGTAAGGGAAGCGCGGGGTGTAGGCGAAGCTCACCTTGCAGGCGGCGACGAAGCGGTCCGCGCCCCAGCTCGCCACCTTGATGCTGGATTGCATCGCCGGGCTCTGGTCATAGGTCTCCTCGAGCAATACCGGCGTGCTGTCGATGGTGCCGAACACGCGCCGCACGCCGCAGGCGGGGCTTTCGTCCTCGAAGCCGGGCGGCGGGTTGACCTGCTGCGCCACCCCGTCCGTGACCGCGAAGAACAGGGACTCGACGCAATGCGCGTCGCCGCGCTCGGTGTCGATCGAGTAGAGGTTGGCATTGGGCAGCTTGTCGATGTTGCCGCCGATGCTGGGCAGTGCCTGGGTCAACTCGCCGGAGATGGTGAACGGCGGCTGCTGCGCAGCGCCCCAGTCGGCCAGGTCGGAGGCCGCGCCCTTGAAGGCGCCCACCGGGACGGCCAGGGTGAGGCCTGAGCCCGGCGCGGCGAGCGCCATCAGCGGCGAGTCCAGGGGATGGGCGTCCGCGACGAAGCGGTAACGGTCGGCGAGGGCCTGGCAGCTGGCGGTCTTGGAGCGGGCGCTCGCGTCTTTCAGCAAGCCGTTGAGCTCGGCGATGCGCGCGCGGTAGGCGTCGGCCAGGCAGCCGCTCATCGCCTCCTGGGGGGCGCGCTTCTTGATGCATTGCTTGTCCAGGGCGGCGCTCCAGCGGTGCTGGTCAGCCAGCAGGCTGTCGGCCCGGTTCGGCAGCGCGGCCTGCGTGTCCTTCAACACACTCGCCAGCGAGGTGTTCACCTGCCCGAGCGATGGGTCCTCGCAGATCAAGCGCTCCACCGCGCTTCCCGAACCCTTGCAGTCGGCCTCGGGGGCCGCGGGAGCCGCAGGGGCTTCGGTGACAGTGGGGGCCTCGGTGACAGTCGGAGCCTCGGTGACGGTGGGGGCAGGGATTGTAGGAGGGGGGACTGTAGGGGCGGGAACAATGGGAGCCTCGGTGACAGTCGGAGCCTCGGTGACGGTGGGGGCGGGGATTGCAGGAGCGGGGACTGTGGGGGCCTCGGTGACAGTCGGAGCCTCGGTAACCGTGGGCGCGGGGACTGTGGGAGCGGGAACTGTGGGCGCCTCGGCAGCCGCGTCGGCCTCCTCGGCATGGGCTTGCGGCGCCAAGATCCAGCCGGCCGCGGCCAACAGGATGGCGCAAGCAAGATGGATCGATCCAATGGCGCGGTGCTGCCTCATGCATCCCCCTGAAGCCTGCAAGTCCCTGCGATAATAATGCATCGCCGATTGCCCGCGGTGAACCGCTGCCGGGCAGCGCCTCTCACGTATCATGCGCCAGGCATGCTTCAAATCCGCCTGTTCCTGCTTTGCTGTGCCCTGTGGGTGAGCGCTCCGGCGCTTGCCGGCATCGACGTGAGCGTGCGCGGCCTCGGCTCCGAGGAGCGGGACAACGCCTTTGCCCAGCTGCGCATCCTGGATTATGCCAAGGAGGTGGATGCGAGCAAGGGCCCCGACAAGATGCAGTACGAGCCGGCCGAAGTGCAGCGCCTGGCCGCCCAGGGCCAGGACGATATCCGCAAGGCGCTGCAGCCCTTCGGCTGGTATAACCCGGTGATCACCTTCAAGCTGCAAGGCCAGGCCCCGGACTGGAAAGTGGTTTACCAGGTGGCTTGCGGCCCGGAAACCGACATCGTCACGCTTGACCTGCTGCTCGCCGGCGAAGGCAAGGACTACGGGCCGCTGCGGGAAATCCTCGGCCGGCCGCGCCTGCGCACCGGCGAGCGCCTCAAGCACCAGGACTACGAAGCCCTCAAATCGCGGCTGCTGCAGGCCGCCGCCGCCGGCGGTTATCTCGACGCGGCATTCAGCCGCCACGAGTTGCGCGTCGACGTCGAGCACAACAGCGCCGAGGTGCTGCTGACGCTCGACACCGGTCCGCGCTGGTATTTCGGCGCAGTCAGCATCGAGCAGGACATTCATCTGCACGAAAAGCTGCTGCGCCGCTACATCAGCATCGTGCCGGGCGAGCCCTTCGATTCGGCCAAGGTGCTCAAGACGCAGTTCGCGCTGACCGACCTGGATTATTTCAAGCTGGTGGAAGTGGTGCCGCACAAGGACCAGGCCGGACCGGACCGGCGCATCCCGCTGGTGATCCACATGCAGTCCAAGCCGCCGCGCATCTACCGGCTCGGCGCCGGCTACGGCACCGACACCGGGCCGCGCGCGCTTGCCGGCATCGAGTTCCGCCGCCTCAACGACGAGGGCCACAAGCTGCGCCTGACGCTGCAACCCTCGCAGAACATCAGCACCGCCATCGCCGAGTACCGCATCCCGGTCGGGCACCAGCCGACCGACTCGGTCAGCTTCACCGCCGAGGGTCTGAAGCAGAACTTCCAGGGCGTGCAGGAAACCCTGTGGTCGATCGGTACTGCCTACAATCACCAGACCGGAACCTGGACGCAGCGCGATTACCTGACTTTCACCAACGACGAGTACAACCTGCCGGACGAGCCCGGGGCCAACAGCAAGCTGCTCACGCCGGGCATCACGCTGAGCCACACCCAGGCCGACGATCCGATCTCCCCCAGGCGCGGCTGGTTCATCTCCATGGACTTGCACGGCGGCGCCAGAACCCTGCTGTCCGATACCGATTTCCTGGAGGGACTGGTCAAGCTGCGCGGCGTGCTGCCGCTGGGTGCCCACACCCTGCTCTACGGACGGATCGAGCAGGGCGCGGTGGTGGCCTCGGATTTCGACCTGCTGCCGCCGACCCAGCGGTTTTTCGCCGGCGGCGCGGAGAGCGTGCGCGGCTACAACTACAACTCGCTGGCGCCGGTGGACGCCGCCGGCAACCTGGTCGGCGGCCGCTTCCTCACCACCGGCAGCATCGAGGCCGACTGGACGGTGTACCAGAATTACGGCCTGGCCCTGTTCTGCGACGCCGGAGGCGCCGCCGATACGCCGAAAGTGCGGCTGCACTACGGTGCCGGACCGGGCTTCCGCTACCGCCTGCCGTTCGGCGCGATCGCCATCGACATCGCGCATCCCTTCGACCGCGGCGCCGAGGCGGTGCACCTGGACGTGAGCGTGAGGGTGGGCCTGTGAAGCGCCGCGCCCTGCGCTGGAGCGCGGAGCTGCTGGCCGCAGTGCTGGTTCTGTGCGCCGCGCTGGCCGGCCTGGCCTGGTACGGGCTGAACAGCGAGCGCGGCCTGCGCGAGCTGGCCGTGCTGGCGCAGCGCCTGAGCGGCGGCACGCTGCGCCTGGGCGCGACGCAGGGCCGCCTGCTCGGCGAATTCCTCATCGAGGATATCGGCTACCAGGCTGCCGACGGCACCCGCGTGGAGCTGAAGCGCCTGCACCTGCGGCTGCGTCCGCGCGAGCTGCTGCAGCGGCGCCTGCACCTGGAAGCGGCGGAAGCCGAGGGCCTGCAGGTCTGGCTGCCGCCGCCGCAGGCCGGCAGCCCGGCCGGAGCCATCGATCTGCCGGGCCGGCTGCCGCTGGACCTGCTGCTCGACGCGTTCAGCCTGCGCGATTTCCAGCTGCACCAGCCGGGCGCAGCCGAACCCCTGCAAATCCCCGATGCCGATCTCAGCGGCAGCTGGATCGGCGAGGACATCCGCATCGCGCGGCTTGGCGCGGAGCTGCCGCAGACCGGGCCGCTGCAGCTCAGCGCCACGGCCCGCATCGGCAGCGACCGCATCGTGTTCGGCGCACTGGACCTCAAGGGGCCCGGCGAACTGCAGGCCAGCGGCACCCTGGCCCTGGGCAAATCCGACAACGATCTGCGCCTCAGCTGGAAGGACCTGCGCTGGCCGCTCGAGGGCCCTGCCGGAGAGCGTCAGCTAGCCGGCGTGGAAGGCAGCGCCAGGCTGAGCGGTCCGCTGGAGCACTACCAGTTCGAATTGCGCACGGCCGCAATCCTGCACCAGCTTCCGGTGAAGCTGTCCGCCGCCGGTGAAGGCGATCTGCAACAGGCGCAATTCACCGACCTGAGCTTGGCGGCGGAGAAGGGTTCGGCCCATGTGCAGGGCAAGCTGGCCTGGGCGCCGGACCTGCGTGCCGATCTCAAGGGGACCATACAGCAGCTCGATCCCGCCCTGTTCGCGAAGGATTGGCAGGGTCTGATCAACGGCCGCTTCGATACGCACACCACAATGCGCCAGGGCCAGCCCGACATCGGCTTCAGCCTGAGCATCGACAAATCGCAATTGCGCGGCTACCCGCTGAGCCTGACGGCGCAGGGCGACAGCGACGCGCGCAGCGTGCATTTGCAGCAATTCCTGCTGCAGTCCGGCCAGGGCAGCTTGTCCGCCGCCGGCACCGTGGGCTGGCAGCCGGCCCTGCGCGCCGACCTGCAGGCGCAGTTGCGCAACTTCGATCCGGCGCAGTTCTTCGCGGGGTTCAAGGGCTCCATCAACGGCAGCCTCGCCGCCCGCACCGACACGCGCACCGACACGCGCACCGGCAAGCCGGACCTTAATCTGAACGTGAACATCGACCGCTCGCAGCTGCGCGGGCGTCCCCTGACGCTGGCCGCGGAGGCCGACTGGAGCGGCAGCACGCTGATGCTGCAACAGCTGGCCCTGAGCGCCGGCGCCAGCCGCCTGGACGCCAGCGGCCGGGCGACCCCGCCGTTCGACCTCAAGGGCCGGGTCGACAGCCCTGACCTGGCGCAGCTCGCCCCGCAGCTCGGCGGCCGCGCCGCGTTCGACTTCAGCCTGCAGGGTCCGCTGGAGCATCCGCACCTGCTCAGCAAGGGCAAGGCGCAGGACCTGCGCTACCTCGCCTACCACGTCGCCATGCTGGATTGGGACGCGGACCTCGACCCGGACCAGCCCTCGCACCTGAACATCGACGCCGCCGAAGCCCAGGCCGGCATTCTCATCCATAGCGCCAAACTCAGCCTCAGCGGCCAGGAGACCTACCATCAGGCCCGGCTCGAGGTGCAGAGCGAGCGCGGCGCGCTGAGCCTGGAACTGGACGGCGGCTACGACCGCCGCGCGCGGGAATGGGGCGGCCAGCTCAGCACCGCGCGCGTGGCCGCCGCCGATCTGCCGCCGTGGACCCTGCAAGAGGCTGCCGGCCTGCTGCTCGGCGCCAAGCGCGAGAGCCTGGAACCGGCCTGCTTCGCCGGCGACGCCGGCCGCATCTGCCTGCAGCTGGAGCAGAACGTCACCGGCTCCGGCCTGCGCCTGTCGCTGAACCTGGAGCGCCTGCTGCTCGACGCCTTCAAACCGCTGCTGCCGCCGCAATACGCGCTCAGCGGGGAGCTCAACGGCAGCGGCCGTATCGACATCGCCAACGGCGATATCGCCGCGGTCGACGCCGACCTGCGCACCGAGGGCGTCCGCTTCCAGGCGCCGAAGGCGCCGCCGGTGGAGATCCTGCCCAGCACGCTGAAGGCCGACGACCGCAACGGCACCCTGCACGCGCTGCTCGATCTGCACCTGCCGCAAGGCTCGATCGACGCCGACCTCAGCGCGGCGCCCGGCGCCGACCTGCAGGCGCGTCCGCTCAGCGGCCAGCTGCGCGTGCAGGTTCCGGACCTGGGCTTCGTGCAGTCCCTGCTGCCCGGGCTGCAAGCGGTGAGCGGCTCCATCGCCGGCTCGCTGGATTTCGGCGGCAGCATCGGGCTGCCGCGCGTGCAGGGGCAGATCGCGCTGCGGGACGGCCATGCCCGGGTAACGCAGGCCGGCATCGAACTGCAGCAGCTGCAGCTCAGCGTCACCGGCCAGGGCGCCGGCCCGCTGGCCATCGACGGCTCGCTGCAGTCCGGCGGCGGCAAGCTCACGCTGACCGGCACGCTCGATCCTTCGCTGGCCCCGCCGCGCGCCGACCTCGACATCCAGGGCCAGGACTTCCAGGCGGTGGCCACGCCCGACGCGCGCATCTGGGTGACGCCGCAGCTGCAGTTGCAGAGCGCGGCCGACGGCATGCACCTGCAAGGCACGCTGAGCGTGCCGAAAGCGGACATCACGCCGCGCGGCCTGGGCAACAGCGGCGTCGCCGTGAGCCCGGACCAGGTCATCGTCGGCGCGGAAGCCACCGCCGAAGAAGAGACGCTGAAGGTCTACAGCAGCATCACGGTGAGCCTGGGCGATGCCGTCAACTTCAAGGGCTTCGGTCTCACCACCCGGCTGGCGGGCGCGGTGACGGTGAACGAAGAGCCGCACCGCATCAGCACCGGCCAGGGACAGCTGCAGCTGCTGGACGGTCATTACAAGGCCTACGGCCAGGACCTGAGCATCGAAACCGGGCGCCTGATCTTCACCGGCGGCCCGGTTACGGCCCCGGCCGTGGACCTGTATGCGACGCGCCACCCGCAGTCGGACATCACCGTCGGCGTGCGCGTGCGCGGCACCCTGGACCACCCCCTGCTGACCCTGGAATCCGTGCCGACCATGCCGAGCGACCAGCAGCTGTCCTGGCTGGTGCTGGGCCGCTCGCTCGAAACGGCATCGACCGGCGACGCCGGCGCCTTGTCGCAGGCGGCCCTATCCCTGGGCCTGGGCAACGACTACACGCAGAACATCGCCAAGCATATCGGCCTGGACCAGATCGGCCTGGTGCAGCAGGGGCCCGGCACCGATTCCAGCGTGGCCGCCAACGCCGCCGCCATCCAGGGTTCGCAGGCGGCGCTGAACGCCGGCACCGCCAGCGATCCCAACAGCGCGCAGGCGGCGCAGCTGACCCTGGGCAAGTACCTCACGCCGCGGCTGTTCGTCAGCTACGGGGTCGGCCTGCTCCAGCCCGGCCAGACCTTCCGCCTGCTGTACGATCTGGGCCACGGCTTCAAGCTGCAAACCGAATCCGGCGTGGCCAGCGGCGGCGATCTGCTCTATACGATCGAGCGCGGGAAGTAGCCTTAACAGGCCCTAACCGGCAGTCCGCGCGCTGAGCCAGGCGCCAATCACTTCGTTGAGCTGCAAGTCATATGCGGGCTTGTCATCCGCCGCGCGTATCGAAGGGCGTCGTTTCCAGGCTTCTGCTTCGCTGCCCATGTGGGTCAGGTAATGATCCATGCCCTCGATTTCGACCAGGTCGGCATGGCCCGGATGAAACGAGTTCACCGCCTCCGCGATGGCCCGGCTTTCCGAGGCGCTGGCAATGAAATCCGCCGATCCATGCACCACCAGCACATCGCCTTCGGGCTTCATCCATAAGCCCGGCAAGTTGTAAGCCGAGGCTTGTTGCATGTAGGTGTCGCTTGCCGGGTAGTCGATGGCCGCGGCCGCCTCCGGGCGCTCCTTTAGAATCGAGTCGCGGCTTTGCTTTTCGACCACCAGGCGATGCATCGCCCACTCCTTGAGGCGCAGCCGGTCGGCGATCTGGGCGGGAGGCAGCCCCTGCAACATCAGCTGGTGCCTGAGATTCGCCAACTCGTATTCGAACCACGTCGTGCCTACACCTTCCATCACTACAATGCCGCGCACGGTCTCGCGGCTGGCGGCAAGCGGCGCTTCGATACTGCCGATGCTGTGGCCGACGATGAAGGTGCGCCGGGGATCGACATAAGGCTTTGCCTTGAGCATGCGCAAGCCGGCAAGGTAGCCCGCAAACTCGGTATCCAGGCTGGCCTGCGCATTGGGCGGCCCCTCGCTGTCTCCAACGCCGCTTTTTTCCACGCGCATCGTGACGAAGCCCCGGCGGGTCAGGCTGTACAGCAGTTGGCGATAGGGGTCTTCCGGCCGTAGCGCGGCATCGACGCTGAACGCCCCGATGCCGCCGATGAGCAGTACCGCGGGCCATCCTGGCGCCGTGTTCCCGCCATGCGGCCTGGTGATGATCACGCGCCGCGCACCCTCGTCCGTGCTTACTGCTTCGTAGAGCACGTCGAAATCCGGGCTGCTTTCGTACGGCAAGCCGGCGAGCAGCACGGGGATATCCAGTGGCTTGCCGGCGCGCCGGACCGTGATGACGATCCCTTGCCCCGCTGCATGGGTGCGCACCGCACCGATCAACTCCGCGGAAGATCCGACCGGCCTGGCATCCACCGCCAAGACCAGGTCACCGGCCTTGACCCCGGCCTGCTCCGCGGCGGACCCAGGGACGACTTGCAGGGCGGCCACGCCTTCAAGCGCGCTCAGTCCCGCAGCGTCGCGCTCCTTTTCGCTCAGATTGCCGGCAACGATTCCCAGCAGCGGCCGGCGCGGCAGATCCGCCGCCTGGGCTGCCTGCCAGAAGCTGACAACAGCGAAGAGCAAGGCGATGCTTGCGCGGAATGTCATGGATCGGATTCCAGGAACGTGACGGCAGCTTTAAGCCGCGGAGAGCGCGCTGACCATGATGTAATACCCCTCAGGGTCATGCAAGGCGAACTCCATATCGTGCCTTCCGCCTGCTGTACGATCTGGGCCATGGCTTCAAGATCCAGACCGAGTCCGGCGTGGCCAGCGGCGGCGATCTGCTGTACACCATCGAGCGCGGCCGCTGATGCGCCGGGCCGGTGCCGGTCCTTGCGCGGGCTTTGGAGGATGAACCGTCCATGCGCCTGTTGCTGATCGAAGACGACCGCTTGATCGGCGAAGGCCTGGTGACGGCGCTGCGCCAGGATGGCCACTCGGTGGACTGGCTGCGCGATGGGCAAAGCGCCTCCGACGCCCTGCGCGCGGCGCAGTTCGACCTGGTGCTGCTGGACCTGGGCCTGCCGCGGCGCGACGGCCTGTCGCTGCTGCGCGAACTGCGCGGCCGCCGCGATGCCACGCCGGTGATCGTGATCAGCGCGCGCGATGAGGTACAAAGCCGCATCGCGGGTCTCGACGCCGGCGCCGACGACTATATCGTCAAGCCCTTCGACCTCGGCGAGCTGGCGGCGCGCATCCGCTCGATCCAGCGCCGGCGCGCCGGCCGCGGCGAGCCGCAGCTGGAATGCCGCGGCATCCGGCTTGATCCGGCCACGCACGAAGTGTGGCTGCGCGACCAGCCGGTAAGCTTGTCGGCCCGCGAATACGCCGTGCTCGAAGCCCTGCTGCTGCGCCCGGGGGTGGCGCTGTCGCGGGCACAGCTGGAGGACCGCATCTACGGCTGGGGCGAGGAGATCGCCAGCAATGCCGTGGAGGTGCATGTGCATGCGCTGCGGCGCAAGCTCGGCGCGGATGCGGTGCGCACGCTGCGCGGCGTCGGTTACCTGATCCCGAAAGACTGATGCGCTCGATCCGCGCCCGCCTGCTGTTCGGCCTGCTGGCCCTGGTCGCCGCCGTTTCGCTGCTGGTAGGCTCCCTGACCTACCTGCGCGTGCTGGACGAGACCTCCCGGCTGTTCGACTACCAGCTGCAGCAGCTGGCGCGCTCGCTGCGCAGCCAGCTGTCGATCACACCGCACCTGCAGCTGCCGACCGACTCCGGCGACGTCGACTACGTGGTGGAGATCTGGGACCTGTTCGGCAGCCGTGTCTACATGTCGCGCTCGGGCCTGCCGCTGAGCCACCAGATCGTGCTCGGCTACGCCGATCTGTCGCTGGGCGGCGAACGCTGGCGCGCCTTCGGCCTGAGCACCGAGTTCGGCGTGGTCCAGGTGGCGCAGCCCTGGCGGGTGCGGCGGGACCTGGCCGGGGCGGCGGCGCTGCGCGTGGTGCTGCCTTTGCTGCCGCTGCTGCTGCTGGCGGCGGTGGCGATCGCCTGGGTGGTGAGCCGCAGCCTGGCGCCGCTGTCCCGCGTCGCGGAGGAGGTCAGGCAGCGCGACAGCCGCAGCCTGGCGCCGATCCGCGAGGTGCCTGTGCCGGGCGAGGTGGCGCCGCTGGTGCAGGCGCTGAATCACCTGCTGCAGCGCCTGGCCGCAGCCTTCGCGGCGCAGCGCAGCTTCGTCGCCGACGCCGCGCATGAATTGCGCTCGCCGCTGACCGCGCTGGGCCTGCACCTGCAGCTGCTCGACCGCGCGCCGGACGAAGCGGCGCGGCGCCTGGCCCAGGGCAAGCTGAACGAGGCGGTGGACCGCGCCTCGCGCCTGGTGGAGCAGTTGCTGACCCTGGCGCGCAACGAGCCCGAGGCGCTGCCGTTCGATGGCCAGCCGGTGGCCCTGGACGAAGCCGCCCGCGCCGGCGCCGGCGACGTCGCGCCGCTGATCCTGGCGCGCGGTACCGACCTGAGCCTGGACGCCGCACAGGGTGTGACGGTGCAGGGCGACGCCGAGGCCCTGCGCGTACTGGTGCGTAACCTGGTCGACAATGCCGTGCGCTATTCCGGTCCGGGCGCGCGCGTGCGGATCCGCGTCGCCGCCGCCGATGGCGGCGCGCAGCTTGAGGTCGAGGACGACGGCCCCGGCCTGCCGGCTGAAGAACAGGGGCGGGTCTTCAACCGTTTCTACCGGCGCGGCGATGCGCCGGAAGGCGGCAGCGGCCTGGGCCTGGCCATCGTCAGGGCCATCGCCGAGCGTCACGGGGCGGTGATCGCCCTCGACAACGTCCATCCGCACGGCTTGCTGGTGCGCGTGAGGTTTCCGCCGCCGGAGGCGCCCGGCCGCGGCGTTTATTTAAGATTCGCTTAAGGCAGGTGCGCCAGTCTGGCATCCGACCAATCCCTAGTTTGATTCGGAGACCTGCCTTGTCGCACACCAATTTCCGCATGACCTTCATGGCCGCCGGGCTGCTCGGCCTTGGCGCCGCCGGAGGCTTTGCCCTGCCGCTGCTGGTTGGCGCGCAGGCGGCGATGAACAACGGCACCGCGGTCCAGGCGCCGCTGGCGAAGCCGCCAATCCCGCTGGCCAGCGCGCCCAACTACCGGGCCATCGTCGAGGAAAACCGCGACGCGGTGGTCAGCGTAAGCACGGTCGGCCAAGTGCACAGCAGCGCGCAGTTGCAAAACAGTCCGTTCGGCGACGATCCCTTCTCGCAGTTTTTCCGCGGCGTGCCGATGCCGCAAAACAGGGCGCCGGCGCATGGCCTGGGCTCGGGCTTCATCGTCAGCGGCGACGGCGTGATCCTGACCAACGCGCACGTGGTCGACGACGCGCAGCGTGTCACGGTGAAGCTGGCCGATCAGCGCGAGTTCAAGGCCAAGGTACTCGGGGTCGACAAGAGCACCGACATCGCGGTGCTCAAGATCGAGGCGCAGGGCCTGCCCGCGGTGCGCCTGGGCGATCCCGGCCAGCTCGGCGTGGGTGACTACGTGCTGGCGATCGGCGCCCCCTACGGCCTGGAGGAAAGCGCCACCGCCGGCATCGTCAGCGCCAAGGGCCGCTCGCTGCCGGACGACTCCTACGTGCCGTTCATCCAGACCGATGCGGCGGTCAACCCCGGCAATTCCGGCGGCCCCCTGTTCGATGCCAGCGGCGCGGTGGTCGGCATCAATTCGCAGCTGTACAGCAATACCGGCGGTTACCAGGGCGTGTCGTTCGCCATCCCGATCGATGTCGCGGTGCACGTCAAGGACCAGATCCTGGCGCACGGCAGCGTGGAACACGCGCGGCTGGGCGTGAGCCTGCAGACGGTGGACCAGTCGCTGGCTCAATCCTTCGGACTCGGCACCCCGGGCGGCGCGCTGATCGCCAAGGTCGAGCCGGACAGCGCCGCCGCCAGGGCCGGCCTCCAGCCCGGCGACGTGATCGTCAAGTGCGGGGGCGAGCGCATCGGCGACGCCGGGCAATTGTCCGCGCGCATCGGCCTGGCCCAGCCGGGCGACACGGTCAAGCTGGAGATCTGGCGCGACCACAAGGCGCAAAGCGTCGAAGCGCGCCTGGGCGAGCTGACCACCGTCGCCAAAGCCGATGAAGGCACCGCAGGCGGACATCACGGCCGGCTAGGCCTGACCGTACGGACCCTTACGCCCGAGGAACGCGAGCAGGCCGGCACCGGCGGCGTGCTGGTGCAGAACGTGACCGGACCCGCGGCCGAAGCCGGCATCCGCCCGGGCGACGTGGTGCTGTCGGTGAACGGCAAGGCGGTCTCCAGCGCCGGACAGATCGGCGAAAGCATCGCCGGGCACGATCAGCAGGTGGCACTGCTGATCCAGCGCGGCGATGCGCGGATCTTTGTGCCGGTGGAACTGGACTAAAGGTGTCCGCCAGCGGCGCGTCCGCTCAAATCGTTCCCGCGACCGGCGTCCACTTCGCCTGCCGCCGCGCCATGCGCTGCTCGAGGGTTTCGCCCTCATAGACCACCAGCGGCGCTTCCTGGAGCAGCAGATCGGCCTGCTCGAAGCAGTTGGCGTTGAGCGTGGCATAGGCGCCGGCGCCGGTTTCGATCACGGCCGCGAGGTAGGTTCCGCATTTGCCGCAGAGCAGGAAATCCGTGCTGCGCAGGCCGAAGCGGTACCGGCGCAGCGCCGCCACATCGGCAATCTCGAAGCGTACCGAGCCGGCCGGATCGGACGTGGTCCGCGCGCCGTGCCTGCGGCAGAACGAGCAAGCGCAGCGGCGCAAGGGCAGCGCTTCGAGCGCGAGCGCGGTGTCGAAGCGGTAACCGATCCTGCCGCAGTGGCAGCGGCCGCGTATCGTCCCCGCCGCCGGGCTCACGCCAGCCGCGCCTGCAGCCAGGTCGATATCTCCCCGATCTCCTCCGCGCACACTTCGTGCTGCATCGGGTAATCACGCCATTCCACCTTGCAGCCGAGCCGGCGCAGTTCGTCCCGGCTGTCGCTGCCCAGGCTCAGCGGCAGCACGTTGTCGTAGAGGCCGTGGCACATCAGGATGGGCGTTGCGCGGCCGGCGGCGCCGAGTTCGGCGATGAGCTGGGGGTGCAGCGGCAGGTAGGTGGACAGCGCCAGGATGCCGGCCAGGCCTTCCGCCTGGCGCAGGCCGGCGTGCAGCGCAATCGCACCACCCTGCGAAAAGCCGGCCAGCACGATGCGCTTGCGCGGCAGGCCGGCCGCGACTTCGCGCTCGATCAGGTCTTGCACCAGCGCCGCCGAGGCGCGGATACCGGTTTCGTCCTGCCGGTCGATGCGTGCCAGGTTGAAAATATCGTACCAGCCGCGCATCGGCATGCCGCCATTGATGGTGATCGGCCGCACCGGGGCGTGCGGGAACACGAAACGGGCGGCGAGCGTGGACGGCAGGCGCAGGGCCGGCACCACCGGCACGAAGTCGTTGCCGTCGGCGCCGAGGCCGTGCAGCCAGATCACGGCCGCCGTGGCGGGCATCTCCGGTTCCAGGATGATCGAGGCTGCGGACTGGATGGTTTTCATGGAGCGGGGCGGGCGTTCATGCGGCCATTGTGCCGCATGACGCAGCCGCCGTGGCCGGCACTGCTAAACTGCCGCTTTCGGATTTCCCGGCTCCTGCCTCCCAATCGGATCGAGACGATGAAACGCTGCATCCTCTGCCTGGCCGCGCTGTCGCTGGCCGCCTGCGGCGCCTCGGGAGCCCTGTACCTGCCGGGGCAGGAAAAGCCCAAGTCCAACCTGCTCAGCAAGGACCGCAAGAACGGCAGCGCCCAGGCCTCGCCGGCCCCTGCCGCGCCCCCTGCGGCCACGGACACCGCGCCAGCGCCGGCGCCAGAACCCCAGGCCGCCCCGCCCGCACAACCGTAATGGATCACTTCAACTACCGCAGCGGCGAACTGCACGCCGAAGAGGTGCCGCTGTCCGCCGTGGCCGCGCGCTACGGCACGCCGGCCTATGTCTACTCCGGCGCCACGCTGCGCCGGCATTACCGGGCCTTCGACCAGGCGCTGGCCGGGCTCGACCACCGCGTCTGCTACGCGGTCAAAGCCAACTCCACCCTGGCGGTGCTGCAGCTGCTGGCGCAGCTCGGCGCCGGCTTCGACATCGTCTCCGGCGGCGAGCTGGCGCGGGTGCTGCGCGCCGGCGGCGAGGCTGCCAAGGTGGTGTTCTCGGGTGTGGGCAAGAGCGCCGGCGAGATGGTGCAGGCGCTGGACGCCGGCATCTTCTGCTTCAACGTCGAGTCCGAGGCCGAGCTGCTGCGCCTGAGCCGCATCGCGGCGCAGCGCGGGCAGCGCGCCCGCATTGCCCTGCGCGTCAATCCGGACGTGGATGCGCGCACCCATCCCTACATCTCCACCGGGCTGAAGGAAAACAAGTTCGGCGTGGATATCGGCGAGGCCGAGCGGCTGTACGCCCTGGCGGGCGGTTTGCCGGGCATCGAGGTGCACGGCGTGGCCTGCCATATCGGCTCGCAGCTGCTGGAACTGCCGCCCTTCCTCGACGCGCTGGACCGGGTACTGGCGCTGACCGACCGGCTCGCCGCCGGCGGCATCCGCCTGCGCCACATCGACGTCGGCGGCGGCCTGGGCGTGCGCTACCACGACGAGACCCCGCCCGAACCGGCGCAATGGGCCCAGGCGCTGCGGCCCCGTCTGGAAGGACTCGGCCTGACGGTGATGACCGAGCCGGGCCGCGCCATCGCCGGCAATGCCGGTATTCTTCTGACCCGGGTCGAACTGCTCAAGCCGACCGCGCACAAGAACTTCGCCGTGATCGACGCGGCAATGAACGACCTGATCCGCCCCTCGTTCTACGACGCCTGGCACGAGGTGCTGCCAGTGCGCGAGCACAGCCCCGAGGCGCCGCGCAGCTGGGATCTGGTCGGCCCGGTGTGCGAGAGCGGCGACTGGCTGGCGCGCGACCGCAGCCTGGCGCTGGCCGAGGGCGACCTGCTCGCCTTCCGCACCGCCGGGGCCTATGGTTTCACCATGAGCTCCAACTACAACTCGCGGCCGCGCGCCGCCGAAATTCTGGTGGACGGCGCGCAGATGCACCTGGCGCGGGCGCGCGAGACTTTCGAAGACCTGGTGCGCGGCGAGATGCTGCTGCCGTGATGGAAGGACCGGAAATCATGAAGGCGAAAAGCAATCTCGCGCAAAGACGCAAAGACGCAATACAAGAAACATCGAAAACGCTTTTCTTTGCGTCTTTGCGTCTTT
>CAJCJI010000112.1 GCA_903970595.1 Verrucomicrobiota bacterium | reverse complement strand
TGGTCGCGCGCCGCGCCGCTCGATGCCGCGATCACGCGGGTGGCGGAGGCGCTCGGCCTGCCGCCGGCCGCTTACGCTCCGATCCGCCGCGCGCCCTGGGATCCGCAGCAAAGGCATAAGGAGGGGCGCGCCAACTTCCAGGCGGTCATGGTGTTCCAGGGACCGCCGCCGGTGACTGCTTACTTTGAAGCCGGGATTATCAATTTCGTGTTTGCGGAAATGTGGATGCGGCCGGGACTCGATCAACGCGCGCGCCGCTGGATCACGCTCACCTGCGTCGCCGACTCGGCGTCCGAAACGCCGATCCGCTCGCACGCTTATGCCGCGATGGCCAGCGGCAACGCGACACGGGAGGAGATGCTCGAGTTTGTCCTGCAATACTCCGTCCACGGCGGCTGGCCCAAGGGTTCGGTGATGCAGCAGGCCGTCCTGCAAATGAGCGACCGTGTGGCCAAGGGCCTTCCATTCGAGTGACGCCGCGCCGGAGATCGATTCATGCCAACCCCAAGTAATATGCGCGGCAAGGCCGCGCTGGTCACCGGAGCCGCATCCGGCCTGGGCCGCGCCACGGCGCTGAGCCTGGCGCGCGCGGGCGCCGATGTGTGCATCGTCGACCTGAACCCCGCAGGGCTGGAGGAAACCGCGGCGCAGCTTCGTGCACTGGGTGCACGGACACCGGTTCACGCCACCGACCTCGCGCTTCACGCCAATTGCCAGGCCGCGATAGCCGCGGCGGTGAAGGAATTCGGCCGGCTCGATGCGCTGTGCAATGTAGCCGGCGTCATCGTGATGTGCAACGCACACGAGATGCGCGCCGTCGATTTCGAAAAGACCCTGGCCGTCAACCTGAGCGCCCCGTTTTACCTGATCCAGGCCGCGATCCCGCACCTGCTCGAAACACAGGGCGCCGTGGTCAATGTCACCTCCTCGGCGGCCTTCATCGGCGAGGCCTACGCGGCGGCCTATTGCGCCAGCAAGGCGGGCCTGAACAACCTGACCAAGGCGCTGGCGATGGAGTACGTGCACAAGCCCATCCGTTTCAACGCCGTCGCGCCGGGCGGGATGCTGACCAATATGGGCACCAGCATCAAGATGCCCGAAGGAGTCGACTACACCTTGGTCAAGCGCTATTCGGGCCTGCGCGGCATGGTCGAAGTCGAGGACGTGGCGGAGATGATCGCCTTCCTGGCATCGGATGCCGCGCGCGGCTATCACGGCGCCTGCATCACCATCGACAAGGGCATCACCGCCGGTTAGGGCGGAGGAACGCGCGCGCATGAGCATGCTTGGTTTCATCGGCCTCGGCAGCCAGGGCGCGCCGATGGCGCGGCGCCTGGTCGAGGCCGGCTATCCGGTGGTGTTGTGGGCGCGCCGGCCCGAAACGCTTGAAGCCTTTGCCGGCACTTCGGCCGAGATTGCCTCGAGCATCGCCGAACTGGGCCTGCGGGCAGGGCACGTCGGCGTCTGCGTGGTCGACGATGCCGGCGTGCGGCGAGTCTGCGGCGAATTGATTCCGGCGATGCGTCCGGGCGGCCGCATCGCGATTCACTCCACCGTCCATCCCCGGCTGTGCCAGGAACTCGCCGCGCAGGCTGCGGCGCGCGGCCTGTCCCTGATCGACGCCCCGGTGAGCGGCGGCGGCGGCGGTGCCGCGGCGGGAACCTTGACGGTCATGGTCGGGGGCGACAAGCAGGCGGTGGAAGCCGCAGACCCGATCTTCCGCACCTTCGCCAGCCTAGTCGTGCATCTGGGCGGAGTCGGCGCCGGGCAGACGGCGAAGCTGATCAACAACGCGCTGATGGCTGCGCACACCGCACTCGCCTACCATGCCCTGGCCGCCGGCTCGGCGCTGAACATCGATCGCGGCGCGTTGATCGAGCTGGTGAAAGCCAGCAGTGGCCGCAGCTATGGATTCGAGGTTTATGCACGGCTGCCCAACCCTTCCGCATTCGCGCACGGCGCCAGGCTCCTGGCCAAGGATGTCCGCCTGCTCGGAGAAACACTGCAAGGCGATGGCTCCTACGCCGCGTTCCGCGACCTGGCCATGCCGGTCCTCGAACAGATCTTGAACCAACCACCAGGCTAGTCACCGCCACAGCGGCCGGAGCTGAACCATGAGTTTTTTGCTCGATCAATTTCGCATTCCCGGCAAGGTCGCCGTCGTCACCGGCGCCGGCGGGCGCGGCAACAGCATCGGGCGGGCCTATGCGCTCGGCCTGGCCAGTGCGGGAGCGTCCGTGGTGGTCGCGGACCTGAACGCCGCAGGCGCGCAGCGCGTGTGCGACGAGATTTTGTCGTCCGGCGGCAAGGCGATTGCGGTGGGCGTGGACATCACCCAGCCGGACTCGGTGGCCAACATGGCCAAGGCCGCGGCGGACGCCTTCGGCGGCGTCGACATCCTGGTCAACAATGCCGCCCTGATGGCGGAACTGGCGCACGCCACGGCGATCGATATCCCGCTGGAGGAATGGAACCGGATCATGAACGTCAACCTGACCGGCGCGCTGAATTGCGCCAAGGCGATCGTTCCGCTGATGCGCCAACGCGGCGGTGGCAAGATCGTCAACCAGGTGTCGGGCGGGGCCTTTCCTGCGATTTCCATTTATGGCATCAGCAAGCTCGCCCTGGTCGGCCTGACCACGACGCTGGCGCGCCAGCTCGGGCGCGAAAAGATCAATGTCAACGCCATCGCGCCCGGCAACACTACCAGCGACGCCGGGCGCATGCTCACTCCGGACGAATCTCCGTTCATCAAGTTCCTCGAAGCCAGCGTGGCCATGCGCGTACGCGGGGCGCCCGATGAGCTGGTCGGCGCGCTGCTGCTGCTGTGCTCCCCGGCCGGCGATTGGATCACCGGGCAGGTGCTGCACGTGGACGGAGGCTGGGTGCTGCGCCCCTAAGCCGCGGCCGTCGCTAGCGGCGTGTTGCGGATGCGGCTTCAGGAGCCGTCTTTTCCAACAGCCTCATCCCGGCGCAAACGCAACAGCACCTGCTGCCGAAAGCGTTCGGCCTCGAAGCGGGCCAGGCCCTCGTCCTGCTGCAGGATGGCCTGCACGATCCGGCGCCGGCCGGCTTTCCAGGCCGCCACGCCTTCCTCGCCCGGAAACACGGCCTGGCTGTGCTGCGCGCTGTACTGCCGGCTGGTGACGCGGCAGAGGAACTCGATCAAAGGCCGGGTGACCATCTTGAGCAGCACCTCGCGCAACTCGTTCTCGAAGGCGATGCGCGCGTCCGCTGCGTCGCAGCGATCGACACGCAGGCTGAGGGCTCGCATGGCATGGCGCAGGGTCTCATCCTTGCAGAGCGCCGCGGCCGGGATGATTTCGCAATCGAGCAGGGACAGCATCTCCAAGGCTTCGCGATAGCCGAAGCCGTGGACGCGGATGTAGGCGGCAAGCGAGCGCTCCAGCGCCGCCTCGTCCGGGCGGGCGCCGTAATAACCGCCGCCCGGACCGCGCCGTACCGCGAGCAGGCCTTCGTGTTCGAGAATGCGCGCCGCCTGCTGCACGGTGACGATGCCCACGCCGAGCCGCTGTGCAACCTCCGTCAGCGAACCGATCTGCGCGCCCGGCTCGCGCTGCAGGATCAAGTCCCGCAGCTTCGCGGCAGCTTCCTGCACCAGCTTGCGCTTATGCAGATTCGACCCGTTCTCGTCCTCGACCGATGGCACCGACATCCTCGCTTTCGTTCCCCACCCTCAGCAGCCTTGACTGTAACCGCTAACCGTCCGCGCCAGATACCTCCTGCGCCGGCGCTGAAGCGTAAGATAACGCCATTCCTGCCACCGGCGCGGCGACGTGGACCAAACCCTCAGGATCCAGGCAGCGGGTGCCGAGTTCCACGCGCAGCAGCGCGGCCCGCAGCCTCGCGCGGTGTTCATCCATGGTTTCGGCGGGGACCTGCAGACCTGGGACAGCGTATGGGCTGTCTTGAACAACCAGCTACCCGCACTGCGCTACGATCTGCGCGGCTTCGGCCGCTCCACCGGCGGGGATGGCGCGCCGTTTGTTCACGCCGATGATCTGCTGGCGATCCTCGACGCCCGGGCGATCGGCCGCTGCGACCTCGTCGGCGTGTCGATGGGCGGAAGCATCGCGGTGAACTTTGCACTGGACCATCCCGAGCGTGTGCGCAGCCTGGTCCTGATCAGCCCCGGACTGGTGGCCTGGGAGTGGTCCGAACCTTGGCGTGAACTGTGGCAGCGCATCGTCAGCCAGGCGCGTTGCGGTGCGCTGGATCAGGCGCGGCGTCTGTGGTGGGAGCATCCGCTGTTCGACACGATACGCGGCAGCGCGGCCGGTCCTGCCCTGTACGAATCGATCATGCGCCTGTCCGCCGCGCACTGGATCGGCGATGCACACCGGCCGATGTTGCCGGACATGGAGCGGCTGCATCAGCTTCGCACCCGCACTCTGCTGTTGACCGGAGGCCGCGACCTGGAGGACTTCAGACTCATCGCCGAAGTCATCGCGGCGAGTGCCGGAAGCCTTGCGCGCATCGACGAACCCGCGCTCGGGCACCTCTTGCACCTTGAAGATCCGCAAGCCTGCGCGCGCAGGATGCTGGCCTTTCTGGATGCAGGGAGATCCGCGGTATAGCCGGTCCGCCGGCCGCGCTCAGTCGAAGCCGATGACAATCTTGCCGAAGTGCCGGCCCGTTTGCAGATGGCGCAGCGCATCGGGCAGTTGCGCAAAGCCATAGCGGCTGTCGATCACCGGGCGGAGCTGGTGGAAGGCGATGGCGCGGTTCATGGCCTCGAAGTCCTGCCGGCTGCCCACTTTGATCGGATGGATGTCCACACCGGAAGTGGCCACCGCCGTGACATGATTGGCCCGCCCGCTCAACAGGCCGATCAGCGCGAGCCGCCCGCCAATGCGCGTCGACGCAAGCGCCGGGTCCATGGTCTGCGCGCCGCCGACCTCGAGCGTGAGGTCCACACCCGTGCCGCCGGTCAGCTCGCGCACCACGGCATTCCACTCCGGCTGTTCACGGTAATCGATCGTTTCGTCGGCACCCAGGCGCCTGAGCCGGGCGCAACGTTCCGGGCTTGAAGAAATGATGATCACCCGCGCCCCAAACAGCTTGGCGAACTGCAGCGCGAAAATCGAAACGCCGCCGCCGCCCTGCAACAGCACACTCATGCCGGGCAACAGCGGCGCCGCGCCGCAAAGAGCATTCCAGGCGGTTACGGCCGCGCAGGGAAGAGTGGCACCCTCCTCAAGGCTGAGGTGCCGGGGCAGGACGACCGCCTCGTGTTGGTTGACCACTACCTGCTCGCACATCACGCCGTGGACGCCGCCGCCGCGCCCGGCAGACGCAAACGATAGCTGCCACTGGCCGCCGATCCAGTCCGGATTGAAGGTAAGCGCCACGCGATCGCCCAGCTTTACCCGCGAAACTCCGGGTCCAAGCTCGATGACCTCTCCGGCTCCATCCGAGCAAGGGATCAGCGCGGGACGGGTGGAATTCCGCAGTGCCCCGGTAACGACCAGCACATCGCGATAGTTGATCGCGGCCGCGCGCATCGCCACCCGAATCTGTCCGGGCCCCGGCGGTCCGGGGGCGGGCAGGTCCTCGATGGCCAGCGAGTCCAGGCCATCGGGCGTGTGCAACACAAAAGCTCTCATGGTTCAGGCCTCCTCTTGTTGTCGTTACGCTTTGAACAGCGCCGCTTCCGCCCGTTTCAAAGCGAAGGGATGCGGCAATGCAGCAGCGGAAGAAAGGCGCGGACTAGCGGGTGCCGATGACCCGGGGCCTTTAGGCGGCAGGCACCCGGGAAGCAGGTTCCTACTCGGTCTGGGCCAGCATGCGGGCCTTGATTGCGGGGTCCAGCGGCGCCACGCCGGGGTCTTGTTGCGTGTCGAAGCTGTTGATGGCCATGGCCAGGATCTCGTAGCAGCCGACGACAAACACCAAGTCCATCAGTTGCGGGATGCTATAGCGCTGCGCCAGCCGCGCCCAGGTTGGGGCCTCGATGCGGGCGTTCTCTTTCAATTCATCCACGGCGCGCACGAGGTCGGCATCGTTCGCATCCCAGCCCAGGGCATCCGGACCCAGTTGAACCCTGTCGATTTCCGCCTCGGTCAGGCCCGCCCGCAATCCGAGGATGACATGCTGCATATATTCGTATTCGGACTGCCGCAGCCAGCTGATACGCAGGATCATCAGTTCGCGCTCGCGCACCGAAAGCGTGCTGGCTCCGGAGACGTGCGCATTGAAGGTCATGAACGCCTTGGCCAAGGGAGGATGGCGCGCCATGACACCGAGGACATTCAGGCCGCGGACGTCGACTCCGCCATTGTTCCAACGGTTCAATACGAATTCCAGGCTGCGCGGAAAGGCGCCGAGCGCGTCGAGCGCGACTTCGTCCCATTGCGGCGGCAGCAACGGTTCGATGCGTGTCTTGGGCTGGTTTTCCATTTGCTAGTGGGCGCCTTCCGCACCGATCAGTGGATTGTCTTAACCAAGGCCGGAGCACCCGGCGAAAAAAGGCCTTCCGCGCAGCCGCAGGCGCGCGCGGAAGGCCTCGGCATCAAGCCGCCTTGGCGTGGTGAGAGAACATCTTCATCAGGTCGCCAGAGGTGATCGGCCGCAGTTCCTCGCCATCGGCCAGGGGCTTGGCGCCGCCGAACGAGCGCGTGGTCACGTCCACCTGGTCCGCCGCCGCCTTGGCCCGCAGCGCGCCGACGGTCAGATCCTCGCGCTTGTGGACGGAGAACGGATCGAAGTTGAAGAAGCGCATGGCATTGGCATGGGTCACCTTGTTGATCTGCAGCTCGGTCAACTGCTTCACGCTCTCCCACAGCGTTTCCGGAACATTGGGCCACAGCGAGTCGGAATGCGGGTAATCGCACTCATAAGACACCAGGTTCTCGTTGAGCGCATCGAGATTCTTGAGGCCGAATGCATCGTCGATGAAGCAGGTCAGAAAATGACGGAGGAACACTTCGCTGGGCTTGGTGCCCTTGAAGCGCGAATGCGTCCATGCCTTGTGGCGCTCATGGCTGAAATCGGCCCGTTCCAGGAAGTATGGAATCCAGCCGATGCCGCCTTCCGACAGCGCGATCTTCATGGTCGGATAGCGCTCGAGCGCTTCGAGGTTGAGCCAGTCAGCCGCGCCGACCACGATGGAGATCGGCATGGTGCTGATCCAGGCCTCGATCGGCGTTTCCATGGAAGCGTGCGGCGCGGGATTGCCGGCGCCGATGTGCAGGCACATGGCGATGTCGTGATCGACGATCGCCTTCCACATCGGCTCCCAGTATGCATTATGGATGCTGGGGAGACCCTGCACAGTGGGGTTCTCGTTGATCGAGACGGCGGTGCAGCCCTTGCGGGCGAGGCGCTTGATCTCCTCGACCGTGGCCTTCGAGTCCCAGGTCGGCAACAAACCGCAGGGAATGAAGCGGCCCGGCTGCGAACCGCACCATTCGTCGATATGCCAGTCGTTGTAGGCGCGCATGTGGATCAAGGCCTTTTCCTTGTCCGCGGCCTTGTGAAAACGGCCGCCGTCAAAGCCGACGCAGCTGCCGAAATTGAGCGAGGCGGCGATGCCGTTGACGTTCATGTCGTCGACGCGCGCCTTGGGGTCGTAGCAGCCTTTGCGCAACTGCTCCAGGGCGGTGGGCTCCATGCCGTACTCGTCGAGCGGGCGGCCGACGACGGCGTTGAGGCCGACCGAGGGCATCTTCATCCCCTGGTATTCCCAATAATTGGTGCCGTTCTCGGTGGTGCACAACCTGGGCGCGGTGGCCAGGTCGTCGCCCGACAAATGCTTGTCGAACATACCCGGCGGTTCGCTGATGTGATCATCGACGCTGATGATCACCATGTCGTTCATCTTCATAATGTCCTCCTTCAGACGGCTAGTGCAACGTCAAAGATTGATGATAGCGGATTGAAACTTCCGGAAAAGGTTCTCACAGGGCGGTCTCAAGTGGTTCCAGCGGCTGTGCATCGCCGCGGCTGAAATCCCGGATCACGCCGATGCGCCTGGCAACAAGCGCGCGCTGCGGCTGAAAGGTGTAGCAGCCAGGGGGCATGCGGCTGGCGTCCGATTGCTTCTCCATGGGGATGATGCGCCCGTTGGCGATCATGTTTCCCCAGCGCAGCAGGCGCGCGGCTTCCTGCCGCCCCGCGTCCAGCGAGTCGATCCATGGACGCATTTTGTCGAGCGTGAGCCCCGCAAGCTCCGCCGGCTCGGTGATGCGAAAGCTTGCATCGCTCCATGCCAGGATGGTGGAACCGTTGCGGCGCAGTTCGGCCCGCCGCTTGCCATCGACCGGGTCGCACACCAGGATGTCATAAACCAGGGGCGCGTCGTCGAAAGCATGCGCGGCCGCCAGCAGCGCCAGGTCAAACAAGTGCGTGCAGTTGGCGGGCTTCTCTCCGCGCTCCGCAAACTGCTCCAGGGCCACACCGGTAAAGGTTTGCTTGAGTTGTTCCACCGCACCGGGACAAGTGGTCCAGGGGGCGCGGATCATGGTCGGTTCGATCCGCGTTGCGGTTTTGCCGTCGTGATGCACGGTAAGCGCCATGCGGTGATAGTCGTCCTCAACTTCGCTGCGCACCCAGCCGGGCCCCGGCGTGATCCGGAAACGCCGCCTGAATCCCGGCATGTTCTCGAGCGGAGCCTGTTCCATCGATTCAATCCCGCGCCAGCAGCAGGGCTGTGGCCAGCGGGCCGCCGCCCGAAGTGCACACGGCAAGCCGCGGATCACCCTGGATCTGGCGGGCGCCGCCATTGCCGCGCAACTGGGTCACGGCTTCGTGCGCGAAGCCGAATCCATGCAGGCGGCCGGCGCCGATCTGGCCGCCGAAAGTGTTGAGCGGCAACTCGCCGACGCGCGCGATGCGCTGGCCGCCTTCGATGAACTTGCCGCCCTCGCCCACGCCGCAAAAGCCCAACGCCTCGAGCCAGGCGATCGCCTGGAAGCTGAATCCATCGTAAAGCTGCGCGGTATCGACATCCTCGGGCTTGTAGTCGGTCCGCTTCCACAGGTCCGCGCCGGTGGCATAACAGGCCATCCATTCCGCCTGATCCCAGCTCAGCCGCTCGACCGTGCCGGCCATCGCGGCGATGCGGATGGGCTTGCACGCCACTTCGTCCAGCGCGTCGCCGGACGAGACGATGAGCACGGTCGAGGCGTCGGTGAAGCGGTCGCAATCGTACAGGCACAGCGGCGTGGAGATCATCCGCGCCGACAGGTATTCGTCCATGCTCAGCGGCTCGCGCACCAGGGCGCGCGGATTGACCGCGGCATTGGCGCGGCCGGTGAGCGCGATCTGCGCCAGCTGCTCGCGCGTGAGGCCATAGCGCTTGACGTGGCGCATTGCGTACTGGGCGGTCCAAGTCGCCGCCGACAGGGCGTTGAAGGGGGCGAACCACTGCGAGTTGCCGTCAACCCGTTCGCGCCGCTGAACCGGATATTCTTCGGGTCTGGCCAGCGCCGCCGCCTCGTAGACCGTCCGATAGCAGATCACGTGGCGCGCCTGGCCCGTGCGCACCGCCGCGGCGGCGCCAACCACCGCGCCGAGCTGGGAGGTGATTTCTCCGCCGCCGGCATACCAGGTGGCGCGTATGCCCAGCGCATCGATCAGCTCGTCGGCGCCGATAGGGGAAAAGCCGGGCATGGCGGCGACACGGCCCGGATAGGTCGACACGCCGTCGATCTGGCCGAGCGTCAGGCCGGCTTCATCCAGCGCTTCGCGGATGGCATCGACCGTCAGCAGCAAGGGCGAACGGGTCAGCTTGATCCCGACCTGGGACTGCCCTACGCCGCTGATATAGGCTTCGCTTGTGCTCATCATTCAGCTTCAGCCGATTTTTTCGAACAAGGGTAGGTACACGTCGCCCTGTTGTTCAAATTTGACGCGCACCCGATCCCCGACATCGACCTGGTCCACCGCGCAGCCGACGATGTTGGTGGTGAGATACACGCCCGGCGCGCCATCGATCGCCACGCGGGCGATGACAAAGGGAACTTCCAGCGCCGGATGCCATTTCTGGTAGTTGACGGTGTAGGTGTCGATCACGCCGGTGCCCGCCACCGCCTCCGGCAGAACATGCTCGGACAGGCACTTGCGGCAAACCGGACGCGGCGGATGGATAAAGGTCTTACAGTCCTGGCAACGCATCAGGCGCAGCTGCCCTTCCGCCCCGCCCGTCCAGAAAAAGCGGTTGTCGGCATCCAGGCGCGGCAAGGTGCGTGGGGCAGCCATCTGGCTCAGCTGTTCCAGGTCAGATGCAGTGAATCCACGCCGATGATGTGGCCGCAATGGAACGTCGGCGGATGCTCCGGGTCGAGCCGGAACTGCGGCAGGCGTGCCAGGACTTGCTCGTAGACAATCTGCAGCTCGACCCGGGCCAGGTGCGAACCCAGGCAGCGGTGCGGACCGGCATTGAACGCAATGTGCACCTTGTTCTCGCGCTTGAGGTCGACGCTTTCCGAATTGGCGTATTCCTTGGGATCGAGGTCTGCGGCCGGCAGGAACAACATGGCCCGCTCACCCTTTTTCATCTGCAGGCCTTCGAATTCCATGTCTTTGCCCACCACCCGCGGGGGCACCGTGAAGGTGTAACGGCGCAATATTTCTTCGGTGGCCTCGGCAACCAGTTGTGGATTCTGGCGCAACTGGTCCTGCAGCGGCAGGTCCATTGCCAGGTGGCGCACGCCATGGCCGATGCCGTTCATCACGGTGTCCAGGCCGGCGATGAACAGCACGACACCGTAATTCTCCATGTCGTCCATGGTGGTCGGCTTGCCGTCGATCTCGGTCTTCCACAACAGGCTGATGATGTCGTCGCGCGGGTTCTCGCGGCGCTCCAGCATGGTGTCGCGCATGATGGCCGTGATGTGCAGCAGCTTCTTCATCACATTCTTGGGATCTGGGTCAGGGTCCGAGAGGTGGTCCTTGACGATCGCGCGATATTCTTCCTGCCGCTCCAGCGGCAGGCCCAGCATTTTCAGGAACACCTGCACCGGGAGCGGCTCGGCGACTTCAGTCATGAACTCGCAGCGGCCCTTATCGGCAACGCGGTCGAGCAGTTGGTTGGCCAGCGCGCGAATGTCGTTCTTGAGGGCATTGATCGCCTTGGGCGAGAAGACCCGGTTCAGGGGCGCGCGATACTTGGTGTGATCCGGCGGATCGATATTGATCGGCAGCGGCTGCGGAATATGCGGCGTGCCCGGGGGCAGCCTCGCCACCATCGCCTTGATCTGGGACTGCGGCACGATTTCGCTGGAAAACGCCTCGATATCGCGCGCCGCGTTGAAGATGGCCGCATGGCTCATGAGCATCCAGTGGCCGCCGTTGCGGGGGGTCCAGAACACCCTCGGCGCGTTCTGGACCAGGTCCATCACGCGCTTGTGCGGATCGGCCACGTAGGCGGGGTCCGCGAACATGTCGAAGTCATAGACGGCCGCGTCGGGAACATGCGCCGGTTTGGGCACTGCCGGACTAAGGGTCGCTGCGCCAGTCATCGGAAGTCTCCGGGAAAGTGGTTGAGAAACTATAGCCAGGCTTGCGGCCGCCGGCTGCTACGATGCCGCGTTCGCCATCATGGCCTTCAGGTCGATCTGGCCGGTGGCAACGCCGCCGAGGAAGCCGCCATCAATGGGCATGGCCACGCCGTTGATGTAACTGGCGGCATCGCTGTTCAGAAACACCAGCGGAGCCGCCTGCTCTTCGGGAGTCGAGCGGCGATCGATCGGCTGTGCCGCCGCATCCAGCACCGAGGCAGCCGTGGCGGCCTCGAACTGCGCCATCATCGGCGTCTGCGTCGGCCCGGGCATGGTGCAGTTGATGCGGATGCCGCGCTTGATCAAGTGCGTGGAGGTCATCATGGTCCACACGATCAGGGCCTCCTTCGAAAAGGCGTAGCCTTCGCGCACGGTTTCCGCATTGGCCTCGCACCACTTGACGATGCCCTCGTAGCTGTCAACCTGCATCAGTTGCATCAGCACCGGCACCCGGCGGCTCCAGCCCAGGCCGCCGTTCGAGGAAATGCTGACGATCGCGCCGCCCTTGGGCATCAGGGGCAGCACACGCTCGGTCAGGCGTCGCGTCGCGGCATAATTGACTTTCATCACATCCAGCGGGGGAAACGTCTGCGGCAGGCCGGCGCAATTGAACAGCGCATCGACCTTGCCGCCGATCTTGCCCACCGCGGCGTCGATGGCCGCCGGTTCGCGCAGGTCCACATGGGTGAACGAGGCCAGCTTGAGCTTGCATTCCTTGTAGTCGAGGCCGTGGACTTCCGCGCCAAGGTCCAGCAGCAGCCTGGCGGTCGCCTCGCCCATGCCGGAAAAGCAGCCGCTCACCAGCACCCGCTTATTCTTGTAACCCAAAAAGTCCGTCATCGACTCGCTCCTGCAGATTTCTTGATTTTTTGGCCGTTTTCCGGCCGATATGGGGAAATGAGCACTTTTGGGGCGTCTTTGGAGCCCCTGGGCCGTTTTTTACTGACCCTCGTCTTCGATGATGATGATGCG
This sequence comes from Verrucomicrobiota bacterium, assembly GCA_903970595.1. Classification (GTDB taxonomy): domain Bacteria; phylum Pseudomonadota; class Gammaproteobacteria; order Nevskiales; family Nevskiaceae; genus Nevskia. The sequence goes on along the minus strand of CAJCJI010000112.1, from coordinate 15,196 downwards.
CTCGGGACAGGCGCGCGCACCACGCCGGGCGAGGCCTTCCTTGCCCGCGGGGACATCGATCTGTTCAACCGCGATATAGCCGTCTTCGTCGAGAGGAAACAATTCCTCGGACACGGCGGCGCAACGCGCGTTGCCCACGCATTTGGCTTTATCTATGCGAAGTTTCATTGCCTCCTCCTGGTGCGGGCGCATGCACCGATCGCGTTTTGAACCATGCTCCGCCGGCCCGGCCGACCGGGCCCAGGCGGCACCATCCCCGGATCGGGACGGGCTTTTTTGCTAACGTAGCTCAGCATATCGCATAAACGATCCTATCACACAACACTGCTGATTATCTCCCCCTTTGCCGGCCCCAGGCGATTGCAGGGACACTTGCCCGAACGCGCAAGCCGGCCCTGGAAAATGCGCGCAAGTGTGCGCTTTTCCTGACGTTTCCACGGCCCGCGCGCGGCCCCTTGCAGGTCGCCGGCAGGCGGGCGGCGCTCTTGACTTGGTAATCAACAGCGCTGATTATAGTTTGGGCCAAGGAGCCCCTCCGAGAAGATACGGCAAGGCTCACGCCCCATTACCCTGAGGGTTCCCTCGATTGAAAGGTCGACGGCGCGAACCAGCCGATGCCGGCACGCGTATCGATGCCCAATGCGGGGCGCTTGGCCGCAAGCGGCAGCGGAGCCGAATTCGGCAGCATTTATCATGTACGAGGAGATCAGCGGTGGGAAGCGACACTCGAACGGCAAGGACATCTGCCGCCGCGACACCGTTGGCAGCGGCATCCAATAGCCTCCTCCGTCATCGGCCTATATTCAGGCCCAGCTAGCTTGCGGGAACCACATGGCTCTTTACACCACGATTCACCTGCATAACGTGCCGGCCGGCCGCGAGACGGAATACGCAAGCTGGTTTGACGGACCGCACCGCGCCGCCCTCGCCCGCCTGAGGGGGTTCAAGGAGGCGGACCGATATGAGGTTGCAGCGCAGCAAATCATGGCGGACATACCGCAGCCATGGCGTTATCTGAGCATCTACGATTTCGACCTGCCGAGTCCGGCCATCGACATTCCTGCGCTCGGTCCCCTGGTCGCGGAGGCGCGTGACGCGGGACTGGTTGCCGACGACGAAACCGAGAAGCTGTATACCTATCGTCTGTATTCGGACTGGAAAGCCAGTCCGAACTGGCGGCGCTCCGAACCGCTTTCCGGGGTCAGCATCATTCTTGCCAATTACGTGCCCGGCCGGCGCAGCGAATACCAGAAATGGTATGACGAGGTGCACAGCGTCGAGGTCATCAATGTGCCGGGACATGTGGCGATGAAGCGCGGCGAGCTTTCACCGATCCAGCTCGAGCCGCGCCACTACTGCCCGGGCGACCAGCTGGTCCTGTGCGCGCAACAAACGGACGACCTGCTGTTCACCATCAAGGATTTCAGCGCGCGCGCCGGCGGCAGAAGCCCCAGCGGCGTCGCCATGCAGCCGCGTTCACCGTCCGGGTCCGTAGCGCGGACGGTCCATTATTTCAAAAAGATCAGCGGCACCCGCTTCTGGGGCGGGGGCATCGCCTATGCCGGCGATCTTTCGGTCTATCCCGGCAAGGGCTGAGATTCAGCCGGAGCGGGTCGCAGAGCGGGATGCGGATGCACCAGGCTTGGCCGGCCGTCGGCACGACGGCACAGAACATCGGAGAACACTGTGTCAAAGATCATCGTCATTACCGGCGCCGGCGTGGGATTGGGACGCGCGCTGGCGCGGCGCTTTGTCTCGGATGGCGAAACGGTCGTGCTGCTGGGACGCACGGCGGCGAAAGTCGAGGCCGCTGCTGCGGAGTTGGGAGACCGCGCCATGGCGGTCGGCTGCGACGTGTCCTCGCCCGACTCGGTGCGGGCCGCCTTCGCGGTGATCGCCAGCCGCCATCCGCGTATCGATGTCCTGATCAACAATGCCGCGGTGTATGAACCGTTCCTGATCGCGGAGGCCAGCGACGCGCAGATTCTCAACCTCGTCGCCACCAACCTGGCCGGGCCCATGCTGTGCGCCCGCGCCGCGATCCCGATGATGGGCCGCGGCGGACACATCATCAACGTGAGCAGCGAGTCGGTGGGGATGCGCTTCCCCTACCTGGTCGTCTATCAAAGTTCCAAGGCGGGGCTGGAACGCTTTTCCGAAGGCCTCCACCACGAACTAGAGCCAAGCGGCATCCGCGTGACCAATGTGCGCGCCGGCCAGATGATGGAAGAAGGCAAGAGCTGGAACGTCGATCCGGCCATGGCGCTGCGTTTCGGACAAGCCTGCATGGCCGCGGGCCTGAACCTGCGTGAACGGCCGATTTCGCACGTGAACGCGGTCACCGCCGCATTCCGCTCGCTGCTGGATCTGCCGCCGGATGTGCATGTGGCGAACGTCAATATCCACGCCCGCAAGCCGGGCTGAAGCCGCATAGGCGATCCGATGAACGAGACCTTCGATTTCGTGGTGGTCGGCAGCGGCGGCGGCTCGATGTGCGCCGCGCTCGCCCTGCGGGCGGCCGGCAAGAGCGTCCTGATCCTGGAAAAGACCAGCCTGGTCGGCGGCACCACGGCCGCTTCCGGCGGCGTGATGTGGATTCCGAACAACCGTTTCATGAAGAGTGAGGGTATCGAGGACAGCGAGGAAAAGGCGCTGGCGTATCTGGATGCGGTGGTCGGCGATCACCCGGACGCGCCCGGCGCCAGCAGGACGCGCCGCATCGCCTTCGTCAGGCAGGCGCCCAAGATGCTCGATTTCCTGGTCAGCCAGGGCATTCGCCTGCGCCGCCTGCCCTCGTGGCCGGATCACTACCAGCAGCCCGGCGAATCGGTGCCCGGGCGCGCCGTCGTGTCCGAACTGTTCGATATCGTGCAACTCGGGGAATGGAAGGCGCGCCTGCGCCCCGGCTTTCTGCCGCTGCCGGCCAATCTCGATGAAGCCACGCAGCTGCCGAACTTCAAACGCAGCTGGGCCGCCAAGAAGGTCCTGTTCCGGGTGATCGGACGGACGCTTGCGGACAAGCTCGGTGGCAGGCAGCGCGCCACCGCCGGCCAGGCGCTGCAAGCCCAGATGCTGCATGCCGCGCTGAAAGCGGGGGTGGAGATTCGCCTGGACTCCCCGGTGCAGCGGATCCTGGTCGAGAGCGGCCGCGTGACCGGGGTGCTTGTCGAAAAGGATGGCATCGCCTCGAACATCGGCGCACGGCTTGGTGTTCTGATCAATGCCGGGGGCTTTGCGCAAAGCCAGCGGATGCGCGACCAGTTCATCCCCGGCACCTCGGTCGGCTGGTCGCTGGTGCCCGAGACGGACACCGGCGAAATGATCGAGGAAGGCCTGCGTATCGGCGCCGCGGTGGCGCAGATGAACCAGCGTATCGGCTTCCAGGTGGCCCTGCCGCCCGGCGATCGTCCGGTCAAGGCCGGGGTGCAGAGCGATATGTCCAAGCCCCATGCCATCGTGGTGGACCAGAGCGGCGTGCGCTACATCCGCGAATCGGGCGCCACGGTCGATTTTTGCCGGGGCATGATCGAGCGCAATAGGACTGTGCCGGCGGTGCCGAGCTGGATGGTGGTCGACTCCCAGTACCTGCGCAAATACATGCTGGCCGGCACCATGCCGGGCGCCAAGAAGCCGCAATCCTGGTTCGACACGAAGTTCCTGCGCCGCGGCGGCACGCTGGAGGAACTGGCCGCCGACTGCGGCATGGACGCCGCCAAGCTGCGCGCGTCGGTGGATCGCTTCAACGGTTTTGTCCGCAAGGGACGCGACGAGGATTTCCGGCGAGGCGAATCCGCTTACGACCGCTGGCTGGGTGATGCCCTGCATCCAGCTTCGCCGTCCCTGGGCACGATCGAGGAAGGTCCGTTTTTCGCGTTGCAGGTCTTTCCCGGCGATGTCAGCACATTCGGCGGCCTGGTGACCGACGAGCATGCGCGCGTGCTTCGCGCCGACGGTTCGGCAATCCCGGGGCTCTATGCCACGGGCACTTCCACCGCCTCGGTCATGGGCCCGGTCGAAGCCGGCGGCGGCGGCAGCATCGGCCCCACCTTTACCTGGGCTTATATCGCGGCCGGGCATGCCGTGCAGACTTCGGGCACCGCGCCTATCCCGACCGCAGCCGCCACTTAACCATTTCGCGCCGCAAGCGGTGCGTCATTCACCGAGGAGATTGAGATGCAGACGCTTCCCGAGGCCAAGCTGTACATCGACGGCAAGCTGCGCAGCGCGGCCGGCAACAAGACCTATGACAACATCGGTCCCTGGACCGGCGAGGTGGTCGGCAAGGCGGCTGATGCCTCTCCCGAAGATGTGAGCGAAGCCATTGCCGCGGCACGGCGCGCGTTCGACACGACGGATTGGTCGACGCAGCACGACTACCGCCTGCAGCTGATGAAGAAATATCGTGACCTGCTTTTTGCGAACCGGGAGAAGCTGCTGCTGATCGCGCGGCTCGAAGCCGGCGCCGCGGTCGGCGCGGCCTTCCGCGCGCAGATCGATGGGGCGCTGAACGGCATGGACGGCATGCTGGAGTGCTACCCCCTGGTCAAATGGGAAGAGGATCGCGGTGTGCGCCGCGAGATGGGCTTCGACACCAAGCGCATCGTGACGCACGAGGCGGTCGGCGTGGTTGGGGCGATCACGCCCTGGAATGTGCCGCTGTACGTCAATGTCGGCAAGGTGATCGCGGCGCTGCTGGCCGGATGCACGGTGATCCTGAAACCCGCTCCGGACACCCCGGCCATGGGCGCGATCATGGGTGAGCTGGCGGTGGAAGCCGGCTTCCCGGCCGGCGTGTTCAACGTCATCACCTCGGCCCATCCGGCCATGGCCGGCGAAATGCTGACCACCGACCCGCGGGTCGACCTGATCTCCTTCACCGGTTCCACCGCGGTCGGCAAGCTCATCATGCAAAATGGCGCCCCGACACTCAAGCGCGTGTTCCTGGAACTGGGCGGCAAGTCGGCGTTCATCGTTCTGGACGATGCGCCGAACTTCGCGCAGACCGTGATGGGTTCGATGGTGGTGTTCCATGCAGGACAAGGCTGTGCCTACCCCACACGTCTCCTGGTTCCGAAGAGCCGTTACGAGGAGGCGGTCAAGGCTCTCGAAATGGCTTATGCGGGCTTTGCCAGCAAGTGGGGCCACTTCGAGGAACCGACCTGCATCATGGGGCCGGTGATTTCCAAACGGCAGCTCGAGCGCGTGATGTCCTATATCGAGCTGGGCCAGAAAGAAGGGGCACGCCTGCTGGCCGGCGGCAAGCCTCGTACCGACAAGGGCAGCGGCTTCTTCATCGAGCCGACTTGTTTTGTCGACGTGCGCAACGACATGCGCATCGCGCAGGAGGAAATCTTCGGGCCGGTGCTGGTGGTGATTCCCTACGAAAACGACGAAGACGCCATCCGCATCGCCAACGACAGCATTTACGGCCTCGGCGGAGCGGTCTTCGGCACCCAGGAGCGAGCCTTGCGGATGGTGCACCGCATCCGTGCCGGGGCGCTCAGCGTCAACGGCGGCATGAGCATCACCGGCGACCTGCCCTTCGGCGGCTACAAACAGAGCGGCATCGGCCGCGAATGGGGCCTCGAGGGCATCGAGGAATTCCTGGAAACCAAGGCCATCGGCATCAGGGTCTAACCAGGGCAGCTTCCCCGCCGCGCGATGCGGCGGGGCTTCGGCCGTGCGGTACGGGTTGCTACTCGCCCTTCCCTTTGCCGCCGATGCCCTTGATGTAGCGCTCGATCCCGGCCAGATAGTCCGGGTTGAGCATCAGCGCGCTGTTGGCCAGGCGCTCGACGTTGCGCGCCTGCGCCAGGCCGACATCGTGCGCCAGTTCGATGGCGATCTTGGCCGTTCCCATTTGCTCGCCGTTTTGCTCCGCCAGATGGCGGCAGAAGCGCATCACGTCCGCTTCGAAGGTCTCGTCGGGGAACACCTCGTGCACCAGCCCCATGATCAGGGCCTTTTCCGCGCTTGCGGGAAGGTTCGCCATGATGAGATAGCGCGTCCAGTGGGTGCCGATGATGCGCGCCAGGCGGCTGACCCCGTTTGACGCCGGCAGCACGCCGAACTTGCCTTCGGGGAAGGCATAGCTCGCGCTCCTGGCCGCAAGGCGGAAATCGCAGGACAGCGACAGTTCCAGGCCGCCGCCGACGCACTTTGCGTGGTGGGCGACGACCAGCGGCTTCTCGATGGATTCCATCTCGTCGTAGATGCGGTGCATGCCGTGCAGCTGCAAGCGGTGCCGTTCGCGAATGGCCGACCCGGTTCTTGCCGGCGCCGTGTCATCGCCGCTGCGCATGTCGGCACCCGAACAAAAGTACCGGCCGGTCGCGCGCACCAGCATGACCTTGAGCGCAGGGGTGTCCCGGAACCGGTGCAACGCCGCCTCGAACAAGGCCATCGTCTCGGCGCTCAGCGCATTCAGCTTCTCGGGCCGGTTGAGAGTGGCGATCAGGATGGCGCCATCTTCCTCGGTCAGCAGGTGCGGAACTGGGGACACGATCATCTCCTTGTCAAACGCGGATACGCGTCAGGCCGGGTGCGCGCTCCACAATCATACTGCGATGGATCCAGTTGGTGTCGGCCTCAAGCTCGGCGCCGGGCGTATGCCCTTTCGGAACGATCGAAGTTCGTGGCGCGGCGGCTCCGGGAAAAGCTGGCACGGCTGACTCAAATGACTGCGCGAATCCGTGACCGCACCGGTTCTCTTTTGCAGCTTGTGCCCGCCTGCCGGCAAACAGGCAGCTCCAGATATTTGTCTTTAATTTTGATTTTTCCAAATGCGCCGCATGCAACCCCACCAGCCGGCGATTAAGCTTTAAACTACATCGCTGCATCGTTAGTCGTCAACAACGATGTTTATTATAGATGAACGAGCAGTGCCCAAAGCACGCCTTGCCCGCCGTTCGCGGCGCCGGATGAGGCGGCGGATCTATTTGGCGAAACAATGAATCGGTGCCTGCGATGACCAATCAAAATGACCTGCGCGTCGCTGTGGTGACCGGGGCGAGTTCAGGAATCGGCAAGGCGGCGGCGAAGGCGCTATTGACGCAAGGCTGGCGCGTGATCGGACTGGGGCGCGATGCCGGACGCTGCGCGGCCGCGGAGCTTGAGTTGCGTGCAGCGGCAGCCTTCGGCGCGAAGGCCGAGATGATTTGCGCCGATCTCTCGCTGATGGCCGACACCGCGCGCGCCGCGCGCGAGGTGACGGCCCGCACCGGCCGGATCGACGTCTTGATCAACAATGCCGGCGGCGTCGGAAAAGAGCTGGTGATGACGCCGGAAGGCAACGAGGCGACCTTTGCCGGCAATCATCTCGGCCATTTCCTGCTGACCAGGCGGCTGCTTCCCTTGCTGCGCATCACCGCGGCCTCGGGCGGGCCGGGCGCGGCGCGAATCATCGCCGTGTCGTCGGTCGGGCACCACAGCTGTCCGGGCATCGACTGGAACGACATCCAGCGGATCCGCAATTTCAACTCGGGCGGCGCCTACACCAATGCCAAGCTGGCCAACGTCCTGTTCACCCGGGCGCTGGCCAAGCGCCTGGCGGGTGAGGGCATCGTGGCCCACGCGATGGAGCCCGGCGTGGTATTGGCCAGCAATTTCGTCAGCCACGCCGAAGAATCGATGCAGCGCTACATGGCGACCTTGACGGACGTTGCGGTCACCCCTGAAGAGGCGGCGGATACGCTGGTATGGCTGGCCACCGCATACGAGCCTGGACAGTCCAGCGGCGGTTACTACTACCGGCGCCAGATAGCGCCGATCAGCGCAGCGGCCCAGGACGACGCGGCGGCCGAGCGTCTCTGGATCGAAAGCGAGGCGCTCGTCGCGCGCGCCGGCGCCTGAGCGGCTGAGGCTGGTGAAAGCCGCCAGAACTACAATTGAAGCTGCAACTGCAGTTTTTGTCGACCTGGCGGCAAGAAATCCGATCCGTTGTTAGTGCGACGCGCTCCGGCTCTGGATCGCCCAAAGCTTGCCCAGATCCTGGGTGCCGTCTTCCCCTTGCACGGTCTTGAAGGTCCGGCTCGCTTCCTCCGGCTTGCCGGCGAGCAGATAAGCCTCGCCCAGGTGCAGCTTGCCGTCTTCGGGGTGCTTGACGCCGCCCATTGCCAGACCCTGCTGGATCATCGCAATACCCTTGTCCTTCTGGCCGTTGAGCACCAGGTTGTAGCCGGTGTTGATCAGGGAATCGCCATTCTTCACCGCAATATCGGCTCCCAGCGTCTTCTGGTCGTCGGCGGCCTGCTTGTCGGCCAGGTCCTTGAGCCGCTTCTGCCGATCGGCTTCATTCCCGGTCCCGAGCACCTTGGCGTTGTAGCCCAGCTGGATCACGTTTTGCGCTTCCTTGGGAAATCCGGCCTGCAGCGCCAGCTGGGCCATGTCCGTGTAGTCGGATGCATCCTTCAAGGTGCCGGTAACCAGCATCAGGCGGTAGACATCCAGAGACAGGCGATCGGAAAAGCCAGGTTTACGTTGAATCCTGGCCAGGAGATCGGTCCAGTATTCCTTCTTTGGATAATTCGCAACCAGTTTCTCCAGGGTCGCGACATAGCCTGCGCCATCGTTTTGCTTGAGGTTGCAGCTGGCGAGAAGTTGCAACTGGTCCTCGGTAGGCGTTCTGCCGGCCCTTTCGTCCGCGGCAAACTGTGCCTGCAATTCCTTCGCGGCGGTACCGTAGTCCCCGTTCAGGTAGTAAGACTGGATCAGGACAACGGCCACGGACGGATCGGTGCCGCCGGCCTTGCGGTAGCGGTCGGCCCAGGTGACGGCCTTGGTGTACTCCTTGATGCGATAGTAGCTTCCGGCCAGGGACTGCATGATCTTGAGCTGTTCGTCGGCAGGCAGCTTGCCGGAGGCAATGACGGCGTCGAAAGCCTTGGCGGACGTATCGATATCCCCCGCGCCGGCCGCGGCGGCGCCGCGCATGCGCTCGATAATGAAATTTTCATAGGGAGTCTTGTTCGCCACGGCGTCGGTTTCGGCGATTTTGGCCAAAGCCTCCTTGTACTTCTGTGCACCCATCAGGTCCTTGGCCGCCTGTAAGGGTTTGCCCACATCCGGTCGCAGCGTATCGGCGGCATAGGCGGCTGGAACCACCGGACTGAACGGGACAAGCTGGAATGCCAGGGCCGCGGCCAGTACCAGGCAGGACCATGCGCTGTGTTTAAGTCTCATATTCATTTATTGGACAAATTGTTCGTTGCCGACCAGGCCGATTTTGGTCACGCCCAGGCGCTGTGCCGTGGCCATCACCATGGCCACGTACTTGTAGGTGACCAGTTTGTTGGGTCGCAGGTGCACTTCCGGCTGATCGTCCATCTTGGCGATCTCTTGAAACTTGCTCTCGAGAGTACTGCGGTCCGGCACAACCTGGCCGTCCCACAGAATCGTGCCGTCGAAATCCACGTCGACGCTGACCACCACCGGCGGCGTCGGCGGTGGTGCGGTCTGGTTGGTCGGCATGTTGAGCTTGACGGCGTGCGTCTGCACCGGAATGGTGATGATCAGCATGATCAGCAGCACCAGCATCACGTCGATCAAGGGCGTGGTGTTGATGTCCACCATTACGTCGGGATCGCTGCCGCCGCTGCTGTTGCCTACGTTCATGGCCATGAGAAACCCTCGGTTTATTCGATGTTGCCGGGCTTAATCGGCCCCGCCCGAGCCGGACGTTCCGGCTTGGCGCGATACGGTGTCAATTGCCGATCAACCCCTCGGCGGCGGCTCGGTAATGAAGCCGATCTTGCGGATGCCGGCGCGCTGGGCGTCGAACACCACCCTGCCGATCGCCTGGTAGCGTGCTTCCATGTCGCCGCGGATGTGCACTTCCGGTTGCGGCACCAGCACGGCGACTTTTTTCAGCTTGTCCACCAGCTTTTCGTTGTCGGCGACCATCTCCATGCCCCAGTAAACGTCGCCGTCACGATTGACCGAAATGAGGACGTTTTCAGGCTTGGTCTGCGTGACGACGTTGCGCTCCTTGGGCAGTTGCACCGGCACGGTTTGCCTGACCACCGGGATGGTGATCAGGAAGATGATCAACAACACCAGCATCACGTCGACCAGCGGCGTGGTATTGATGGTGGAGTTGAGCTCGTCCTCTTCGCCGGAGGATCCGATTTGCATGGCCATGGCGCGTTTTCCCGAACCCGTCCTTATACGGCGGCTGCGCGCACGCGCGCGGACTGTGGCGCCGACGGCGTCGGCACCTGTTCGCCGACACGCGCGCCGGACAGCAGCACCGAGTGCAGATCCGAGGCGAAGGCTCGTACCAGTTCCATGGCGCCCTTGTTGCGCCGCACCAGCCAGTTGTAGCCCATCACCGCCGGCACCGCCACGGCCAGGCCGATGGCGGTCATGATCAGGGCCTCGCCCACCGGGCCGGCCACCTTGTCGATGGACGCCTGCCCGGCGATGCCGATGGCGGTCAGGGCGTGGTAGATGCCCCAGACCGTGCCGAACAAGCCGACGAAGGGGGCGCAGGAGCCCACCGTGGCCAGCACCGCCAGTCCGCCCTGCAGGTTGCTGTTGATCTCTTCGACGGCACGGTTCACCGACAGGGTGATCCAGGTGGAGCGATCGATCTGCTCGACCATGGTGCCTTCATGGTGCTGGTTGGCGGCGCTGCCGCGCTCGGCGATGTACCAGAAGGGCGTGCCTTCCTTGAGCTTGGACAGGCCGTCCTGGACGGAAGAAGCATTCCAGAAACTGTTGTTGGCCAGCTTGTGCTGCTTGAACAGCTTGGCCTGGTCGATCAGCTTGAGCACCATGATGTACCAGGTGCCGGCCGACATGATCAGCATCAGGATCAGCACGAAGTGGGTGATGAAATCACCGCCCCTCCACAGCGCGTCCAGGCCGTAGGGATTGCTCACGGCTTCGTGACCGGAATCCTGGACCATCGCGGCCGCGGCCGGCGCCGAGTCGTCGGCATGGACCGGCAGCGGCGCCAGGCTCAAAGTGGCGGCGCTGAGGCCGAAAAGCAGTGCCGCCAACAGGGCGGGTAGTCGCGTGATGATACTCATAACGTCCTTAATCCTCCTTCGGATGATTCCAGCCGGCCAAGGCACCGGGCTGGCTACTGGTTGGGGTTTTTGAATACGTAGGCGATATGGCCCCAGGCTTGTTCGGGCTTGCCGTCGACCGTGCCGGGTTCGAATTTACACAGACTCAGGGCACTCTTGGCGGCTTCGTCAAGCCGCGGGAATCCGCTGGATTTTTCGACCTTGCTGTCGACCACTTTTCCATCCAGCCCGACCAGCAGCGCGAGTATCACCTTGCCGCTCTCGCCCAGGCGTTCGGAGGAGGACGGGTATTCAGGCTCGCGGCAGGATTTGGCACGCACCACCGGATCTTTGCGGACTCCGGTGGGGGCCGCGACCGGCGCCGCTTGCACGGGAGCCGTATTGGTGACGCTGGTGATGGTGTTTTGCACCGGCGCGGCAGGCTGGGCGATATTGACTTCCGGCGGCGGAATGAACGGCGGCGGCGGCAGCGCCAGCTTGGGCGGCGGCGGCGGCGGGGCCTCGGGCGGCGGCGGCTTGATTTCCTGGATGATTTTCGTTTCCAGCGGACCCTTGACCACTTCCACCACTTTGCGCGCCAGGCCGTTCACCAAAGCGTAGATCAGCAGGGCGTGAAACAGGACGACAAAGGCAATCCCCACCAGCTGATTGCTGGAACTGCGGTGCTGCTGGGCGTAGTCCATTGGGTTTCTCGCTGCCTGTTTCAGCCGCAGCTTCCGCTGGCCAAGCCCTCGACACCCCACACCAGCGGCATCCGGACGCATTTGAAGACAAACTTACCGAAACTATCTTTCACTTTACCTGGCTCCTCCAGATGATCAGCTGCTCTTTATCAGGCGATCACGTTTTTTTAGACAACGTAATCATGTCGAGTATCCCAAAACATGCTTCTGGCGACCACCGGCTGACTCTCCAAAGCTTGACATCAATTGGTTCGCCATGAAACTCGAGATCCGATTTTGCTTCCTGGTTCGTTCTGCCGACCCTGTCCATTCGGCGGGTATCGACGATGAATCAGTTGCAGGGGAACCCGGCAGTCTGCCCTTCCAATTACTGATTCTGCAATTAGATCAATCGTTTGAGTCCGTCCGAAGGCAGCCCGCTGAACGCAAATCCTGGCACCGTGCAACAATGGATTGTGCACCGCATCGCAGTCGTGTTCATCACTTTGACGCCGCTGCGCACGACTCAAGGACACTACCGCAAGCGTCACACCTCCGCCCGCCTGCGCAACCCGGCCGCGAGTTCCAAAGTTGTGCATCAGACGGGTGATCACGCTGTCATCTCCGGCATGCTGCTCACGGCATCGGTAAAAGGTACAGAGAACTCATCAGCTGACTTCCTTCGCGACGCTTGCTGACTCTTTACGCGGCCTAAGCCCAAGGGCGCCACCACGAACACGCCCGCTGTCACAACCCGCGGGCATCGATGCCGGCGACTCCTGGTTACAGTAGCCGCACCCTCTTAACTAGTCAACAGCGATGTCGATTTGGGTGAATCACCGGAAAGCCCCTGGACCTTGCAGCACTGATGTGGAGCATGCGCAAAACCCGCCGCAGAGCCAAGCCACCACAGGCACGTTTCCACCGCCTCTCGCTACCGGTTGGGCAGAACAATGTTTAGGGAGAGGCACCCGGTTCGCTAAGCTGGCAATACAACAACCGCCGCATCAGTCAGCATGATGACGGCCAGCATGATGACCAGCATCAGGGGCGTAGGCCTGAGCCGCCACCCCAATCAACCTCACCTCCATTCACAAATTCCAGGTAACTATACATCATCGTTGCCTAATATTATCCAACGCCACGGTGCAATCGTCCATGCGCCTGCAGGCAATCCAGTTCCGAAGCCGGCAAGCAGTTCTCAGGGCCGCGGGATCGTCCCATATACACCCGGGCGAATCGTGCCGTGCAAGCTCAAGCGTATCAATTCGCGCGCGAAACGCTTTGCCTGTTGCTTCCGCTCCTTCGCAGTGCGTGCACGGGGCCCTGCCCATACAGGCCATAAAAATGTACCGGCAAGCATGAATACCGAGGCGACTTCGGCATCGATGCCCTGTGGCGCAAGATCGGACTCCGCGAAGCGCTCGAAGTTCGACGCGTACTGTCGCCAGAACCGGTCTGCGGCAGGCTGTTGCGATCTTAGCAACTCAAACAGCCAAACCCGACCGAGTTCCGGATTTTCCATGGCAAACTCGGCCAGGCGCACGGTGAAGGTCTCTGCGCTGGTCTGCGCCGGCAGGCTGTAGACATAGGCGGAATCCTCATACACCGATCGATACAGCTTTTCGCTGACCCAGGCTGCCGCCCCTTCGACCAGCTGCTCACGCGTCTGGAAATGGTGGTACGCCGTACCGCGATTGACCCCGGCACGCTGTGCCACCTGGGCGACACTGAGCCCTTCTTTGCCGTCCTGGGCCAGAATGAGCCGCGCGGCTTCCAAGATCGCTTCGCGCGTCTTGTCGGGGTTTCGCTTCTTGCGAAGAGCGGGCATTTTAGTGGTGCAGCCCCAGACACGGCCAGGCGGCGGCAAACTGCGAACGAGGCGTGGCTTTCAGTCGGCCAGATAACGATCGAGTTCCTGATGCATGTTCAGGATGATCTTCTCGTTGTGGCTGGCCAGCCAGATCTGCTTGCAGCCCTTGGAATGCAGGCCCTTCTGCATGCGCGGAATATTGCCCAGGTCCTGGCGCGGGATGAGGAGCACCTGCTCGGGGTCGCTCACGTCCGTCACCTTCTGAACCTCGGCGCGCGGTGGCTTGACGGCAGCGGGATAGGTCTTGGTGGAGAAAATCTCGAAGATGCAGCGATCCGGGTTGAAACCGTCCGGCCGCGAGCGATAGATCATGGCATTGCCGGATTGCGGCAGGATCAGCAGGTTCGGAAAAATGAAAACCTCGCCGCCCCACATTCCCAGATTTTCGAGCGTCGGCTTGGGCATGGGCCGCTGCTGCTGCGCTGCCCTCGCATAAAGAGCCTTGACGTACTCGGCACCGAGATTGGAACCCTCGGGGATCGGCTTGCCCTTGAGCGAACGCACCACTTCGACGTCTTCGGCGAGCACCTGCGCGTCCATGCCTTCGGCGAGCAGGTTCAAACGCGCCGCCATGGCTTCAACCGCATCGACTCCCGGGACGGATTTGACGTCCCCCTTCATCGGCGTCTTCTTGCCGAAGAAACGGCCATGTCCTTTCGGGTACACCTCGTAATCGACGTTCCAATGGCTGAAGTCGGGTTTGGCGTCCGCTTTGGGCTGGTAGATGAAGTTCGCCGAGTGCGGCTCCAGCTGGGGATGGGTCGCCGGGACGTGATAACCCTCGAAAAAGGCTTCCTGCGCCACCTTCCAGTTCGCCGGAATCGGAATCGCCTTCCACCAGTAATGGCGCATCTCGCCGATGGCCAGGTTTTCGACCATTTCGCGCACCGGCGCGATGTAGTCGTCAAAGGGCTGCGGATTCGGATCCAGGCTGATGAAGATGAATCCGGCGAAGACCGCCAGCTTGACTTCGCGCAGGGCCACGTCGCTGTCCTGCAATTTGCCGTCGCGGAATTCATGGCGTTCGAGGACGAACTCGTTGCGTCCGGCAAGATCCCAGCGCCAGCCGTGGAACGGGCAGATGATCTTGCCGCCCGGAAAATGTCCGCAGCCGCCGGCGGAAAGTGCGGTGCCGCGGTGCGGGCAAACGTTGTGATAGGCCTTGATGGTGTCGGCATCGACCCGGACGATGACCACCGACTGGTCGCAGATGTCGTAAGTGGTGTAATCGCCCGGTTCCGGAATTTCGTCGATGCGGGCAGCGCTCTGCCAGACCTTGCTCCACAAGCGTTGGTACTCGAGGCGGGCGAAGTCAGGGTCCGTGTAACGCCCGCTGCGGATACCGTGTGACAGAACCTGCCAGCTTGCCGGCCAGTCGGCGGTCTTCGGACCCGGCGACGCGGCGCTCAAGGTCGAAGGGCTGGAGACCGCTGACCCGCTGGCCGAAGTACTCATAAAATCTCCGCGATCAATTCGCCGACCGGATAGATCTGGCCGACCTGGGCATGGACCTTGAGGGTGCCTGCGGCCGGTGCGGCGACTTCCTGCACGGATTTATCCAGTTCCAGGGTGTACAGCGCCGCGCCGCTTTCGACATGGGCGCCGTCTTGCACCAGCCATTCGACCAGGGT
>CAJCJI010000111.1 GCA_903970595.1 Verrucomicrobiota bacterium | reverse complement strand
CGGCGCGCGGCAAGCGGCTGTCGTCCCTGCACGCCTTGTTCCTGCGCGAGGAGGACCTGGCCGCCCTGGGCGAAGCCGGCTGCGTGGAGCGCAACGACGTGCAGTTCCACTGGCGCAACCAGGGTTATGCCGATTTCGGCGCGTTCCTGGCGCGCCTGTCCAGCGACAAGCGCAAGAAGCTGCTGCGCGAGCGGCGCCGCGTGGCGGAGGCCGGCCTGCGCTTCGAGGTGCGTCCGGGCGACGAGCTGGACGAAGCCGAATGGGCGCGCGTCTACGCGCTGTATTCGAACACCTACGAGGAGCGCGGCCAGGCGCCCTACCTCAACCTGGAATTTTTTCTGGACTACGGACAAGCCCAGGGCACGCCGGTTAGACTGATCCTGGCCTACGACGGGGAGCGGCTGGTAGCCGTTGCGATCACTGTGCAAGGCGGCGACACACTTTACGGGCGGCATTGGGGCGCTGCGGAGCGCTACCACAGCCTGCATTTTGAAACCTGCTACTACCAGGGCATCGAATGGTGCATCCGCCAGGGTCTGCGCTGCTTCGACGCCGGCGCCCAGGGCGAGCACAAGATGGCGCGCGGCTTCGAGCCGGTGCGCACGCGCTCGGCGCACTGGCTGGCCGATCCGCGCCTGCACCAGGCGGTGGCGCAGGCGATGCAGCGCGAGCGTGAATATGTCGGCCTGCGCGGCGAAGCGCTGTCCGGCCACAGCCCGTTCCGGCGCGATGCGCTGGCCGAACCCGCCGGCGACGAGCCGCTGGCGCTGGACCGGGTCGATGGATAATCCCGTCCGCCTGCACTGGCTGGATCCGCGCGATCCGCATCAGCCGTTCCCGGCGGCGCACCGCGCCATGCGCGACCCCAACGGCCTGCTGGCGATCGGCGGGGACCTGAGCCTGCCGCGCATGATCCGCGCCTATTCGTCCGGCATCTTTCCCTGGTATAACCCCAACGAGCCCATTCTATGGTGGTGCCCCGATCCGCGCGCGGTGATGGACCCGGCGGACTTCCACGTCTCCCACTCCCTGGCCAAGCGCTTGAAGAAGGACGACTACGCGGTGACGCTGGACTGCGCCTACGAGGCGGTGCTGGAAGCCTGCTCCGGCGTCCGCCGCAGCGGCCACGGCACCTGGCTGGGGCCGGACATGAAGCGCGCCTACATGGAACTGCATCAGCACGGCTTCGCGCACTCGGTGGAGGTGTGGCAGGAGGGCAAGCTGGCGGGCGGCCTCTATGGCGTGGCGCTGGGCCGCGCCTTCTTCGGCGAATCCATGTTCAGCGCCGCGGCCGACGCCTCCAAGCTGGCCCTGTGCCACCTGAGCCGGCAGCTGTGCGCCTGGTCGTTCAGCCTGATCGACTGCCAGGTCAGTTCGGCCCACCTGAAAACACTCGGCGCGGTGGAGATTCCGCGCGACCGCTTCCTGGTGAAGCTGCGCCAGGCGCTGCAGGACGCCGGGCGCACCGGCACCTGGCGCTTCGACATCCCGGTGCCGGACCAGCGCCGCCACCGGCCGCTGCTGCCGCGCTGGCCGCAGGGGGCCGCATGAAGCTGCAGAGCCTGCGCCTGCTCCTGGGCAGTTCGCACAGCTGCGGCTACCTGCCGCAGCGCAACGCGCGGAGCGCCTTCGTCGATCCCAGCTTCCCGCTGGACGAGACCCTCTACGGCGCCCTGCTTGACCAGGGCTTCCGCCGCAGCGGCAACTACGCTTACCGGCCGATGTGCCAGGTGTGCCGCGCCTGCCGCTCGGTGCGCATCGCCACCCTCGAGTTCAAGCCGGACCGCTCGCAGCGCCGCTGCCTGCGCGCCAACGCCGACCTGGGCCTGCAGCGCGTGTCGCGGCCGGGCAACGACCACTTCGAGTTGTACCGCCGTTATCTGCGCGCGCGCCATGCCGGCGGCGGCATGGACCCGGACGATACCGAGGCCTTCCGCGAATTCCTCGGCTGCGCCTGGGGCAGCACCGAATTCTGGGAATTCCGCCGCGGCCGCAAGCTGATGGGTGTGTCGGTGGTCGACCGCATCCCGCTGGGTTATTCGGCCGTGTATACCTTCTTCGATCCGGATTATCCGGCGCGCGGCCTGGGCACCTACGCCATCCTGCAGCAGGTGGAACAGGCGCGCCTGCAGGGATTGCCTTACGTTTACCTGGGTTACTGGGTCGAAGGCAGCGAGAAAATGGACTACAAAAAGCGCTTCCAGCCGCTCGAAGTGCTGCGGCCCACCGGCTGGGTCCGGCTGGACCGAATTGCCGCAGGGGACCGGTTCGCGGATAATGCCGCCTCCGTTTAACCCAAAGGGCCCGTCCTCCGGCGTATGGCCAAAGAAGATCACATCGAAATGCCCGGCATCGTCGTCGAGACGCTGCCGAATACCACGTTCCGCGTCAAACTCGAAAACGGCCACGTGGTGACCGCACACATCTCGGGCCGCATGCGCAAGAACTATATCCGCATCCTGACCGGCGACAAGGTCACGGTGCAGCTCACGCCCTACGATCTGAGCAAGGGCCGCATCACATTCCGC
>CAJCJI010000110.1 GCA_903970595.1 Verrucomicrobiota bacterium | reverse complement strand
CCCGCCGGTACCGGCACACGCGGCAAGCAGCTGCTGGCGCAAAGCCCCTACGGCATGCTGCGTACGGCCTTGCGCGCGGCCGGCCTGGGCCTACCGGACAGCATGTCGAACTGGATGGCGGTGACGGCGAACAATACCGCGGACGGCCATCCCATCGGCGTGATGGGACCGCAGGCCAGCTACTACCAGCCGCAGCTGTTCTGGGAGTACGCGGTGAAGTCCACCGGCGGCTCGCCCACCGACGTGGTGGGCCGCGGCATCGCCTTCGGCACCATCCCCTATATCCTCATCGGCCGCGGCGTGGACTACGCCTGGAGCGCCACCTCCAACGACAGCGACCTGGTCGATACACGCGTCTCCAAGATGTGCAACATGGACGGCTCGGCGCCCTCGCTGACCCTGGTCGGCGGCTTCCCCAGCGCGGACGGTTACCTCTATGACGTGGGCGACGGCAACGGCCTGCAGTGCCGCCGCTTCTACAAGCGCACCGACACCTGGACCGCGACCCCCACCCTGGCCTCGGTGGCCGGCCTGGGCGGCTCGCCGGAACCGGCGACGATCAACCGCTACGTGCTGCGCACCCACTACGGCCCGGTGTTCGCCACCGCCACTGTGAATGGCGCCCCGGTGGCGATCTCCACCCAGCGCAGCACCTTCTTCGGCGAGCTGGACACCACAGCGCCCCTGGCCCTGGCCTCCACGCCCACGGTCAAGGGCGTGAGCAGCTTCCAGCACCTGTTCAACGGCGTCACCGGCGTCTTCAACTGGCTCTACGTGGACAAGCAGGACGTCGGCTATTCCGCCAGCGGCCTGCTGCCGATCCGCGATCCGGGCCAGTCGCCGGACCTGCCGGTGTGGGGCGAGGGCTACTACGAGTGGGCCAACGACAAGAGCCTCAATGCCGCCTTCTTCCAGCAATACGGCGGCGACGTGCCCTTCCCCGGCCGGGCCGAGCCCGTCGCCGAAAACGGCGGGCCGCTGGCGGGCGGCTACTACGAGTGGCAGAACTTCCTGCCGTTCGCCTCGCACCCGCAGGTGGTCAACCCCTCCGCCGGCTTCATCGTCAGCTGGAACAACTCGCCCGCCCCCGGCTGGTGGGCCGCGGACAGCCGCGCCAACTGGGGCCCGATCCACCGCATCGACGCCGAGCCGGTGCGCTTCCAGAACTTCCTGGCCACCGGGCAGAAGTTCAACTTCGCCAACGTCGAGGAGATCATGGCGGACTCCGGCTACAGCGACCTGCGCGGGCAGAAACTGCTGCCGCTGCTGCTGCAGCTGATGCAGCAGGGCACGCTGACTTCCGACCAGCAGGCGGTGGTGACGCTGATGCAGAACTGGATCGACGGCGTAGCCTCCGACGGCACCACCCTCAACGGCAGCTCCAACGCCTGGATCAACGGCAGCAAGGGCCTCGGCGCCTGGCGCCGCAGCCGCACTCCCGGCACCCCCGGCAAGACCACCTACGACAACCGGCCGGCCGTGGTGCTGATGGATGCCTGGTACTACTACATGCTGGGCACCGTGACCACCCAGCTGGAAGCGATCGATCCCCAGCCCGACCAGAACGGCCTCACCGACTGCGTCGGCGCCATCCTGCTGTGCCGCTACGACGCGCCGCGCCCGCAGGGCTCGGCTTACGAGTACGGCTGGTACCAGCCGATGTACCGCATGCTGCAGATGGTGCTCAACACCCCCGGCCACACCAACTACCAGGCACTCAAATGCGCCGGCACCGGCGTACTGGCCGACTGCCGCAACGCCGTGCTCAACGCCCTGGACAACGCCCTGAGCAACCTCGGCGGCATCTCCAACATGGCCAACTGGGACGGCACCACCCTGCCCAACGAAGCCGGCGACAGCAAGGCCACGGTGGAAAAATACGATTCCATCGTGCCGGTGGATTTGAGCGAGCTGGCGGTACCGGCGATTCCGTGGATCAATAGGCCGACGTATCAGCAGGTGATCGAGATCACGAGCGGGAGGTAGGCGGCAGGCGCGGGTGAGGGGCGTACCATCCGCCAGTGCGGCGGTTCATTGATACGGCGCGCCCTCAGCTCTCTTGTAGGGCGGCCCGTGGCCGCCGGCTTCATCGCAGGAGATGGATATGGCGGGCACGGCCCGCCCTACGACTCAGCTTGGCCGACTGTACATAGGCATGCAAATGTTTCGTTCGCCGATGGTCCTTCTCCCTCTGGGAGAAGGGGGCCCGAAGGGCCGGATAAGGGACGTCGCTTCCATTGAGTGCCACCCCTTCTCAAGCAATTTCACATTGATACTTCAGCGAGCGCGCTTGCGCGCGGCCCGTATCCTCCCTTGCGCAAGCTCACTATGTATTGGGCGGGATCCTTCACCTGCTGCACGAGCTTGAATATCAAAAGCTACGCTCTCCCAGCCACGACCACCAAGAAAGCACAGCGGGCACCAGGAGAATCATTGAAGCGATACTGGATGCAGGCAACGATTGGTTTCTTCTTAAAATAGCTATGCCGCAGCTTACGCTACAAAATATACAGAGCAGACCAGCAGAGTCGATCAGCTTGCTCCAGACCAACAAGGCCTGCCAATTGTCGGGTAACGGACTGCCAGTATCGCCAGTTACGAAGAAGAAACAAACACACAACACCCAAAACAGAACTTGTGAGGCGAAACTGATGCGCTTGAGCGACGTTGTGTCGATCCTGCCAAAGCAAGCATTCGATACGCCAAGCAATAGCTCAGCATGCACTGACTTATTTGCTCTTACAGGTTTCCCGTAAACAAATCCACAATCGCACGCCAGCGCGGGGGGGCGGTCCGACCTTCCCACAAGCTTCACAAATCTTTGGGTTACTCATAAGTGCAAGGGCGGCGGGTTCGCCTGTTGAGCGATGGATTGTCTTGCATCTGCCGAACTCCACATTCCCCGAACTATGTAAGCAATTAACTGGACATTCACGCGAAGGTCGAGGCCGCGACTCGACATTTACTGCGACCGGCCGATCGCGTATCCGACCTACCCCTCTGCAATTTCTCACAGCCGCGCTTGAATGCCAACAGGCTAACTTGTACCCATCACATCTAGCGGACGGTAAGGGCGGGACCGCGTAGCGGTCCCGCTCTTGGCAGTTGCTTCTGCTTCTCCGCGTTTGATTTTCGCCCCGTTGTTTGCGCCGAGCACCGCAAAGTCGGAGCAACATAGGCCCGCGCCTGTTTGGCGCGGGGCGAGGCAGGAGCCGAAGCGTCCATCGTCAGGCCAGGGATGGCCTGTCGAT
>CAJCJI010000109.1 GCA_903970595.1 Verrucomicrobiota bacterium | reverse complement strand
ATTGGCCCTCCCCTCTCCCCCGAGGGGAGAGGGGCGCTGGTCGGCAGCCTGCGGCTGCCGGTTGCCAGTCTCAGCTGGCCCGGTTGTTGCAACGCAAGATCTAGAACAAAAAGTAGGGGCATTGCTCAAGATGCGCAAAGGCTTATTCATTAAGCACCGGCCCGGGTCGCTTCAACTGCCGCTGGCGGCGGCGCTTTTCCTGGTTGCAGCGCCGCTGTTCGCAGACGAGCCCGCGGCGCCCACTGCCCCCTACGTCACCAGCTTCGACAAGATCAGCGCCGGCGACACCGCCTGGATGCTCGCCTCGACCGCCCTGGTGCTGATGATGACCATTCCCGGCCTGGCGCTGTTCTACGCCGGCATGGTGCGCAAGAAAAACGTGCTGGCCACGGCCCTGCACAGCTTTGCCATCACCTGCCTGGTGACGGTGCTGTGGGTGGTGGCCGGCTACAGTCTGGCCTTCACCCCGGGCTCGCCCTGGATCGGCGGCTTCAGCCGCCTGCTGCTCGGCGGCATGGTGTTCGACAAGGTCGCCGGCACGGTCAGCGTCAGCCATGTCGCCACCACTATTCCCGAATCGGTGCTGGTGATGTTCCAGATGACCTTCGCCATCATCACCCCCGCGCTCATTACCGGCGCCTTCGCCGAGCGCATGAAGTTCGGCGCCATGATCGCCTTCATGACCTTGTGGTCCCTGCTGGTGTACGCGCCGGTGGCCCACTGGGTGTGGGAGCCGGGCGGCTGGCTGGCGGCGATGGGCGACCAGGACTTCGCCGGCGGCACGGTGGTGCACATCAACGCCGGCGCGGCCGGCATCGTCTGCGCCTTCGTGCTGGGTAAGCGCACCGGCTACGGCCGCGAGCCCTTCGTGCCCTACAACCTGGCCTTCACCCTGATCGGCGCCTCCCTGCTGTGGGTGGGCTGGTTCGGTTTCAACGCCGGTTCGGCCACCGCCGCGGACGGCCGCGCCGGCATGGCCATGCTGGTGACCCAGCTGGCCACCGCCACCGCTTCGCTGAGCTGGATGATGACGGAGTGGATGCTGCGCATGCGGGTGTCCCTGCTGGGCGCCTGCTCCGGCGCCGTCGCCGGGCTGGTGGCGATCACCCCGGCCTCGGGTTTCGTCGATCAGTTCGGCGCACTGGCCATCGGCGCCGCCGCCGGCATCGGCTGCTACTGGGGCGCGACCGGCCTGAAGAAGCTGCTCGGCGCGGACGATTCGCTGGACGTGTTCGGCATCCACGGCATCGGCGGCATGATCGGCGCCATCCTCACCGGCGTGTTCTCGCGCAAGGCCATCAGCGGGGCGGATGCCAGCCTGCTGACGCAGACCATCGGCGCCTTCTCCACCCTGGCTTACAGCGCCGGCATGTCCTTCGTCATCCTGATGGGGCTGAAGTGGACCATCGGCCTGCGGGTGGAGCCGGAGCAGGAATTCGCCGGGCTCGACCTTTCCCTGCACGCCGAACAGATTCCCTAGGCCCAGAAATGACGCAGATCCAAGCGCAGCGCCCCAGCGGTAGCGGAGCCCCTCCCCCATGACTCAAGCCGAACGCTTTTCCCTGGCTACCCATTTGTACGTGCGCCTGCGCCGCAGCAGCGGCCGCGTGGTGGACGCGGTGTGGATGGCCCAGAACGACGACTACGCCCGCGAAATCCTGCGCCTCGCCGCCAACGACCCCGACCCGGAAACGCGGAATCTGGTGGAGCGCTTCCAGGCCCTGCTCGGCAACCGGCCGGTCCAGCGCAAGCCGGCCCCGGCCGCCGCGGCCGCGGATCCGGACGGCTCGCAACATTATGTCGGCACGCTGCGCTAAGGCGCGCGCGGGCCGATCACCCGGCAAGGGAAGCGCCGTGGGGCTGCGGGGCGGGAGGCCGTGACGGCTTCCCGCTCCGCATACGGCGTGTTGTGCATTTCTTATGGTTGCTGGGCGAACCACAGGCCGGCGTAGACGCGCGGCTCCACCCAGACGCCCGCCCGGCCTTGGGCGGCCAGCCACTCGCCGATGCCGGCCAGCGGCACCAGATGCACGGTGATGTCCTCGCCCGCCACGCCGCCGCCGGCATGCACGCGTTGCAGTCCGCGGGCGCGGAACAGGTAGAGGATCTCCGAAGCCAGGCCGGCGCCCACCGGCCCGCTGGTGAGCAGCTCGGCATGGCTGCCGCGAAAGCCGGTTTCCTCCTCCAGCTCGCGCAGCGCCGCGCCTTCGCGGCCTTCGTCGGCGAATTCGGCCTCGTCGCCGATGATGCCGGCGGGAAGCTCAATGCAGCGCGCATGCAAGGGCACGCGGTATTGCTCCACCAGGACCAGCTCGCGCTCGGGCGTGACGGCGACGATGAAGGCGGCGCCGCGCGCATGCGGGCGCTCGACATATTCCCAGCTGCCCTCGCGCCGCAGCGCCAGGTACTTGCCTTCGTACAGCGTTTCGATCGGGGGTGCGGTATCGGACATGTTCTTCATGAGGCAATGGCGGAGCCGCTACCGTGCAGCACTCATGGCCGCTGCGCAAGCACCGTATTGACGTAGCCCGGCTCCAGCGTCTTCAGCGGATGCGAAGCCGTGACATGCCCCATGAAGGGCGGCCAGATGCCATAGCCCAGCAGCGTTTGCAGCCGCGGGCTCATGCCGCGCACCAGCTGCGGCGGGACACCGAGGAAAAAATTCTCCTGGGTGCGCGCCCAGGGCTCGCAATACTGGTTGGAAAACGCCAGCCGCGGCGCCGCGCTGCGGTTGGCGCCGCCGCGGTGCAGCAGCGTGCCCAGGAAAAACACGCAGGCGCCGGCCGGCATTTCCAGCGGCCGCAGCCGGCCCTCCAGTTCCGGCCGGTCGGGCGCCGTGACTTCGCGCCCGTCGTAGAGACCGGCGAGCTGCGCCTCGTTCCAGGCATGGCTGCAGGGGATGATCTCGGTGCCGCCGTTCTGCGCGGTGAACGCGTCCACCGCGACGATGGTGCTCAGGCTGATCGCCGGACGCGGGCGCGGGAGAGTGTAGAAGCCGTCGTCGCTGTGCAGCGGTTGCGGCGTTTCGCCCGGATGGATGCAGATGGACTGGCTGGCGGTCAGCAGATAGCCCGGCTTGAGGAACTGGTCGCACAAGGCCAGCACCCGCGCATCGCAGGTGATGTCCTCGAACACCGCGCCGCGCGCCACCAGGGTATAGACGCGCTCGGTCTTGTAACCCTCGAAGTCGTTGCGCCCGTTGTGGCTGCCCAGGTAGGGCGCCAGCCCCTCGCGCACCGCGCGCAGCATGTCCGGCGAGAGGAAGTCGGGGATGATGGTAAAGCCCTGCTCGCGCAGGCGTGCGGTGTGGCCGGCGGTGTCGAACGCACTTGCAGTGTCGGGCATGTTTGTCTCCTCACTCTGCCGGCTGTTGGTTCCGCTCAATCCCGAGCGCGGCCAACACCGTCTGTCTTAATTCGTTGTCATTCTGAGCGCAGCGAAGAATCCGGCCAGATCCTTCACTGCGTTCAGGATGACATCACCGAATTTGGCATTAGCGCCCTCCAGTTATCGCTCTGGCGTCTCCGCCACCCCATGCTCAATGGTAAAACTGGCCTGCGAACCCTGCGCCAGCCTGGGCTTGAGCCACTGCAGCGCCAGGCTGGACGCGGCCTCGAATCCAAAGGGCGCATTCACCACCAGAAGGCCGCAGGCGTGCATCGGCACTTTCTCGATCACCCGCACGATGCCGGGCGAGGCATCCTCGCGCCGCGGTGCCCCGCGGCGGCCCCGGTCGGCGCCGGGCCGGTGGGAAGGTTCGGCCTTGTGGCGTTCGGTACTGGCAAAGCGGATTTCGTCGGCCGCGGCTTCGCCGTTGTCGAATTCCAGGTTCAGCACCGGCTTGCCGGTTTCGCGGCTGACGCGGCGCACGCAGCGCGACACCAGGTGGCGGTTCTTGATCGGGTACCAGGCGGCATAGATGCCGCCGGCGAAGCGCTGCACCGATTTGCCGATCAGGTCGGCGATGGCGTCCAGTTCGTCGGTGCGCTCGAACGGCGGATCGATCAGCACCAGGCCGCGCTTCTCCGCCGGCGGCAGCAGCGCATGCGCCTCGTAGCCGTCGCGCACATGCACCTCCGCGCGCGGATCGCCGCGCAGCGAACGCTTCAGCTCCGCCGCCACCTCCGGCACCTTCTCGCACAGCACCAGACGGTCGCCGGCCCGCGCCAAGGCGCGGGCGAACTGCGGCGAACCCGGATAATGCTCCGGCGCGCCCTGGCCGCGCGCGGCGCGCACCAGGCGCAGGTATTCCGCCACCAGTTCCGGCGCGCCGGCCATGTCGCCGGCATCCTCGAGACGGCCGATGCCCTCGCGCCATTCGCCGGTGCGGGCGGCACCTTCGCCGCCCAGGTCGTAGTCGCCGGCGCCGGCGTGGGTATCGAGAAAGCACCAGGGCTTGTCCTTGCGGTTGAGCCCGGCCAGCAGGCCCACCAGCAGCACGTGCTTGAACACGTCGGCGAAATTTCCCGCGTGATAACTGTGACGGTAATGGACCACGCTGCTCCGGCATGAAGGCGATATCGCAGCATTATGCCTTGCGGGCCCGCGGGGGGCCGCCTCCCTGCCGTTCCGCCCGCCCCCTGAGGCCGGGTGCCCGGCCCCCGGCTCACATGGCGCCGCGCAGTTCTCGTATCATCCTAGGCCCGCGCTTGCGCAGCGTATTGGAAGAGCCCCGCAGCGGGCCAGGCACCGAGGAGAACAGCATGAGCGAAAAGGAAAACATCCAGTCCGTGCTCGGCGAAAACCGCGTCTTTCCGCCTTCGCCGGAGATCGCCGCTGGCGCGCGCGTCAACGCCGCCACGCTGGCCGAACTGCGCGGCGCGGCGGCGGCGGACTACGTCGGCTTCTGGGCCGGCCTGGCTCGCCGGGAACTGAGCTGGAAGACGCCTTTCACGCAGACACTGGACGAAAGCAAGGCGCCGAACTACCGCTGGTTCTGCGACGGCCGCATCAACGTCTCCTACAACTGCATCGACCGCCACCTGGCCGCGCGCGGCGACAAGCCGGCGATCCGCTTCGAAGGCGAACCCGGCGACGTCAGCGTGCTCAGCTTCCGGCAGTTGCACGGGGAAGTGTGCCGCCTGGCCAACGTGCTCAAGTCCCTGGGCATCGTCAAGGGGGACCGCGTGGTGATCTACCTGCCGATGACACCGCAGGCGGTGATCGCGATGCAGGCCTGCGCCCGCATCGGCGCCATCCATTCGGTGGTGTTCGGCGGCTTCTCCGCGCAGTCGGTCAGGGACCGGGTCGAGGACGCCGGCGCCCGCATGGTAATCACCGCCGACGGCGGCCACCGCGGCGGCCACGTGGTGGAGCTGAAGAAGGCGGTGGACGAGGCGCTGGCCGAGGGCTGCAAGACCATTGAAAAGGTGCTGGTCTATAGGCGCACCGGCCAGAAGGTCGAATGGCGCGAGGGCCGCGACCTGTGGTGGCAGGAACTCAGCGCCAAGGCCGCGGCCGAGTGCGAGCCGGAATGGGTCGAGGCCGAGCACCCGCTATTCCTGCTCTACACCTCCGGCTCCACCGGCAAGCCCAAGGGCGTGCAGCATTCCAGCGCCGGCTACCTGCTTGGCGCGCACCAGACCACGCAGTGGCTGTTCGACGTGCGCGAAGACGACGTGTTCTGGTGCACCGCCGATGTCGGCTGGATCACCGGCCACAGCTACGTCTGCTACGGGCCACTGTCCAACGGTACCACCATCGTCATGTACGAGGGCGGGCCAATGACGCCGGACGCCGGGCGCTTCTGGAAAATCTGCCAGGACCATAAGGTCAGCCTCTTCTACACCGCGCCGACGGCGATCCGCGCGCTGATGAAGATGGGCGAGCAGATTCCGCAGCGCTACGACCTGTCGCGCCTGCGCCTGCTCGGCTCGGTGGGCGAGCCGATCAACCCGGAGGCCTGGATCTGGTACCACCGCGTCATCGGCAAGGAGAAGCTGCCGATCGTCGATACCTGGTGGCAGACCGAAACCGGCGCCGTCATGATGTCGCCTCTGCCGGGCGCCACGCCGCTCAAGCCGGGCTCCTGCACCCAGCCGATCCCCGGCATCTTCGCCGACATCGTCGACGAATCGGGCGAGCCGATTGCCGCTGCAGATCAGGGCGGCTACCTGGTCATCACCCGGCCCTGGCCGTCGATGCTGCGCACCATCTGGGGCGACAACGAGCGCTATATCAAGACGTACTGGGGCCAGTTCAACAATAAATATTACGTCGCCGGCGATTCCGCCCACCGCGACAAGGACGGCTATTACTGGATACTCGGCCGCACCGACGATGTGCTCAAGGTCTCCGGCCACCGCCTCGGCACCATGGAGGTGGAATCCGCCCTGGTGGCGCACCCGCGCGTGGCCGAAGCCGCCGTGGTGGGCCGCCCGCACGAGATCAAGGGCGAGGCCATCGTCGCCTTCGTCATCCTCAAGGGCCCGCGGCCGACCGGCGCCGAGGCCGAGGCGCTGGTGCAGGAGCTGAGAAACTTCGTCGCCAAGAGCATGGGCCCGATCGCCAAGCCCGACGACATCCGCCTCGCCGACAACCTGCCCAAAACCCGCTCCGGCAAGATCATGCGCCGCCTGCTGCGCTCCATCGCCAAGGGCGAAGAGATCACGCAGGACGTGTCGACGCTGGAGAACCCGGCCATCGTGGCGCAGCTGGCGGGGAAGGCGTGATTTGCAGGGCGCGCCACCCGTCCCGGTCGAAATCCCGCGCGGGGTAATCTGAATTATTCAGCAGGGCGAGGCCCTTTCGCGGCTTGTTTTCATCATGCGTGACATGCGTGACAGCTTTTTGGTGCTGTTACGCATGGGCGAAAATGGAAATCGAAGATCCCAAGGGGTCCATAGACGACCATTTGTGCCGCCAAGGTCCGCGGAGGTTCCGGGACGTGCCGGGAGACCGGGTTCGGCAGAGTGTAGAAGCGGCCGGTAATTGGGGTTTCCGTTGCTCGGCTACGGTATTCGGGAAAACTTTGAGGCGGCAGGCCCGGCAGCCGCTTGACGAGTCCCCCGCCCTGTCAACGCAAGACTGGTTCCCACTCAAGCACGAGAGGCACTGCGCGACTGGGACTTGCTACATGGCAGGCGTTCGACAAAGCTCAACCGAGACGAATATTCCGACAAGCGCTGGAAGATGTCGGCTGTGTGCGAAGGGCCTCCGGTTGCCAGTCGATCGGCCCCGAGTGACCGAAGTGTCCGCAATTTTCCGGGCCGGATATTCGCGCGATCTGATTCGGCGCATAGCGGCCGTTGGCGAACGGCCGGTTTCAGGAAGCGAAAATTGGAGTGTGCGTCAGTACCTGGAAGTCTGGCTTCGAGGCGTTGTAGAGTCGGGTTGTCGGGAGACATTGATTTTGCGGTCCAATTCGGCGGCGGCGCCAGCGGGGCCTAGACAAATCAATGCTTTAGAGAACATTCGTCCGAGGAAAATCGCCTAAATGCAGCAATTATTTGCCGCTATTGATCCGTCCAACTGGCGTTAGCCACCAATGGCCAAGCCAATTTGCCCAAACTGTGGTGCCAAGGTCACGGCCGCTGGGGGCGAGCCGTGGAGCCTGTGGAAGATCAATCGCGGTAGTAGGCTATGTACATCATGCCATGCGTCCATCCAATTTCGACGGAGCTCTTCAACGATTTACCTCAGAGTTCCCGCTATCCTGCTTTTTCAGTCTGCGGTAGGCGTTGCAATTGCATGGGGGCCCTTAACATCCGGCTCGGTTCAACTCGGCCAGGCCAAGTTAATTGTTGCCGCAATCGTCATGGGCCCATTGCTTCTTTCAATCGTGGCTCTGCTATTGCTGCCGGGTTCCGTTTATGAGCGCAGCAATGCTGGTGGCTAACTTGTCATTCGAGCGGACGGCCTGGAGGCTTCCATTGCATCCAACTACTTTGTGCATTGGCCACCGCTCAATTTTGCGTTAGAGCGCACGACGATGATGAACGAGCAAATGCATCAATCTGCACATCGGGCCCTAAGCGCCGGGAAATATGACGTTGCGCTTAGGGAATACCAGCTTCTCGCGGAAAGAGGCTCGTCCAATGCATGGATTAGTCTCGGTTGGATGCACCAGCATGCCGCTGGAACACCGAAAGACCTGGCAATGGCGGAAGACTGCTTTAGAAAAGCAGCTTCACTTGGAGACGTAACTGGTGTGTTTCATCTCGCCCGCTTATTCAAAGAAGGCGGAAAGCATGAGGCCGCGTTCGCCAATTTTTTGTCAGCTGCTGTTCGAGAGCACTTGCCTTCGACATACTGGACCGGTTCTTGTTATCTCTTGGGCGAAGGCGTTCAACGCGATTATATGAAGGCGGAACTCTACCTGAAGCGCGCTGCGGACCAGGGGCATATTTTTGCCCGTCGGGATCTCAACCTGGCGCGGTTAAGAGGCAAGTTCGGTAAGCAAAACTCGGCCAGCGCCATTAAGGGTTGGATTTCAGCGCTACTAGCGGCGCCCAAGGTGGCTAAGACTAACCCTGATAGTGAACTACTGCAGTAGAGGCCGGGGGTCATCGGTGTGCCGTTGGCGATGCAGGCATTGACAGCCTGGACGTGCGCCGAATCAGCGTCTGCTTTTTGCCGTCGAGTTCTTGAGATTGAGTGGCCGCTCCTGGCCCGCTTGAGACATCGCGCTCCGCTCCCAATAGCGGACATCCTTCGGCGGTTTTGGTCTTATATCGTCGGAGGCGTCCTAATTCCAACATGGCAGCTTCCGGCTGATCGCTGCGACATGGGCGCGCGCCTGTTTGGCACGGACATCGGGCCGCATTTCATTTTGTTACTTTTCATGGATTGCCCGGTCTAGGCCAGGACGACATCAGGCCGCTATGGTGACCCGACGCAGCGGCGCCACCGTCGGGCTCTGGTTCAAATGATCCAGCGCCACCCAGCGGATGATCGACAGTTTGCCGTTGAAGTCCTCGGCCAGGGCGGTGCAGCTTTCAACCCAGTCGCCGCAGTTGTGGTAGGTGATGCCGTGCAGGCGGCGGATTTCGGCGTGGTGGATATGGCCGCAGATCACGCCGTCGAGGCCGCGGCGTTTGCATTCGCGGGCCACGGCGTCCTCGAACTGCGACACCACGTTGACGGCGTTCTTGACCTTGTCCTTGGCGTAGGCCGACAGCGACCAGTACGGCAGGCCCAGCAGGCGGCGGCCGCGGTTGAACCAGAAATTGGCCGCCATGGTCGTTTCGTAGGCGAAGTCCCCGGCCAGGGCCAGCCACTTGTGGTAGCGGGTGATGACGTCGAAGAAATCGCCGTGCAGGACCAGCAGCTTGCGGCCGTCGGCGGTGGTGTGGACCATCTCGTTCACCACCCGGATGTTGCCCAGCTCCAGCTTGAAGCCGACGAACTTGCGCAGGAACTCGTCATGGTTGCCGGTGACGTAGTAAACCCGGGTGCCGCGCTTGGACTTGGTCAGGATCTTGCGCACCACGTTGGTGTGCTCCTGCGGCCAGAACCAGGTGCTGCGCAGCTTCCAGCCGTCGATGATGTCGCCGACCAGGTACAGGGTTTCGCATTCGTTGCGTTTGAGGAAGTCGACCAGGAATTCGGCCTTGCAGCCGGGGGTGCCGAGATGGATGTCCGACAGCCAGATCGTGCGATAGCGATGAGGCTGCTTGTCCTGCTTTGCCGGCTTGGCCACGATGGCTCCCGTTTTGCGTTTCCTGCGCTTTAACTCCTGCTTTTCCACGGGCTTAGCATGCCTATGTAATGTTAAGAAACCATGACGCCGTTTGTAGCCACGGCGCGGCATCCGCTGCAGGCGTCCGCGTACGGGCCGGCACGCCGCCGCGGCGCCCGGCGCCGCCCCCCCTTTAGCGGCATGTCAATTGGCCCAAAAATGGCTAATAATTCATTGAATTAGCCAAGGCTCCACGGCATTTATGGTCGAACACACGCTAGCCGGACCCCACGCGGCGCAGAAACCGGGCAGCGACGAGCCGCCGATGCCGCAGAAAATCGGCAAGTACGAGATCCTGGGCCTGATCGGCAAGGGGTCCTGCGGCTTCGTCTACAAGGGCTACGACCCTTATGTGCGGCGCGACGTGGCGGTGAAGACCTGCCGCGGCTTCAGCCTGGACGCCGCGCAGGACGAGGAATCCATCAAGCGCGGGTTTTTCACCGAGGCGCGTGCCGCCGGCATGCTCAGCCATCCGCATATCGTGTCGCTGTACGACGCCGGCAGCGAAGCGGGCATGAATTACCTGGTGATGGAATTCGTCGACGGCGACACGCTGATGCCGGCCTGCGCCAGGAACGCGGCGCGCCTGCCGCTGGACCGGGTGGTGGACATCATCTTCAAGTGCGCCAAGGCCCTGGACTACTCCCATTCCAAGGGCGTCCTGCACCGCGACATCAAGCCCAGCAATATCATGCTGACGCCGGACGGCGTGCCCAAGGTGATGGATTTCTCCGTGGCCGAGGTCAACGATCCCGCGGTGGTGGAGGACGTCAAGCGCAACGCGGTCGGCTCGCCGCTGTACATGTCGCCGGAACAGGTGCAGCGCATGAAGCTGGAGCCGGCCAGCGACCTGTATTCGCTGGGCGTGGTGATGTACCAGCTGCTGACCGGCGAAACGCCGTATGGCGGCTCCGACCTGCTGCAGCTGTTCGCCAACATCCGCTTCGCCCCGGTACCCGACATCGAGGCCAAGCGGCCGGACCTGCCGCGGGAGCTGAGCACATTGATCAACCGCCTGCTGGCGAAAAGGGTCGAGCAGCGCTACCAGAGCGGGCGCGAACTGGGCAACGACCTGCTGCGCATCTTCGAGCGCCTGAAGCAGGCCGACCTCAACCTGAGCCGGCGCGAAAGCCGCGATTCG
Source organism: Verrucomicrobiota bacterium (assembly GCA_903970595.1). GTDB lineage: Bacteria > Pseudomonadota > Gammaproteobacteria > Nevskiales > Nevskiaceae > Nevskia. The sequence goes on along the minus strand of CAJCJI010000109.1, from coordinate 9,171 downwards.
CTGCGCAGCCTGCGCTTCTTCGATTCCTTCAGCGACGAGCAGATCGGCGAGATCCTCAGCGCCAGCCACCTGCTGACTTATGCGCCTGGGGTGCCGATCGTGCGCGAAGGCGATATCGACGGCGCTTTTTACCTGATCGCGCGCGGCAGCGCCGAGGTGCGCAAGGGCAACGCCCTGATCGGCACCCTGCTCAAGGGCGACTGCTTCGGCGAGATCGGCTTCCTCAGCTCCACCCGCCGCATCGCCACGGTCACCGCCGCCACCCAGGTGCTGGCCCTGCGGGTCAGCTCCACCCTGCTCGACCAGGTCAGCACCGACTGCCAGCTGCGCTTCTACAAGATTTTCACCCAGACCCTGATTTACCGGCTGTCGCTGTCCAATGCCAAGCTGAGCGCGGCCACGGCCCCGGTGTGAGCATTCAGTCGTACCGGGGGTGAAAGGCTTCACCTGCCGCGGCGCACCGCGGCGGGGCATACTTCCCGGGGCCCTGCATTCCGATATGCTAGACGCACTGGGGAATCCACTTTTTTGCATGAACGATCAATCGGCGTTGCTGAACCAGCTGCGCATCGACCGGAGCGCGGAGCCGCCGCCGGGCCAGGGCGGCTGGATCAAGTGGCTGGTCCTGGGCGGCGTGCTGCTGCTCCTGGCCGCGCTGGCCGGCTGGTGGCTGAGCCGGCCGTCCGGCGTGCCGGTGAAGGAGACCACGGCGCAGGCGATCAAGACCGCCGGCGGCTCCGCGGGCGCGGCCGGGGGTTCGCTGCTGGACGCCTCGGGCTACGTGGTGGCGCGCCGCCAGGCCACCGTTTCGGCCAAGATCACCGACAAGGTGGTGCAGGTGCTGATCGAGGAAGGCCAGCACGTCAAGGCCGGGCAGGTGGTGGGCCTGCTCGACGACACCAATATCCGCGCGGCCTTCGACCAGTCCCAGGCGCAGCTGCGCTACGCCCGGGACGCGGAGGCCCAGGTGCAGGTGCAGTTTGCCAATGCCGAGCGCAACTACAAGCGGGTGCAGGGGCTGGTGGCGCAGCACTTCGTCAGCGAGTCCGACCTGGACACCGCGCGCACCAATTACGAGAACCTGAAGGCGCAGCTGGTCACCTCGGCCAGCAACGTCAAGGTGGCGCAGCAGGCGGTGGAAGTGGCGCAGCGCAACCTCGACGACACGGTGGTGCGCGCGCCGTTCGACGGCGTGGTGACCACCAAGGACGCGCAGCCCGGCGAGATCGTCTCGCCGATCTCGGCCGGCGGCGGCTTCACCCGCACCGGCATGGGCACCATCGTCGACATGGACTCGCTCGAAGTGGAGGTCGACGTCAACGAGAGCTTCATCAACCGCGTGCACGCCGACCAGCCCGCCACGGTGCGCCTGAATGCCTATACCGACTGGGAGATTCCGGCCTACGTCATCGCCGTGATCCCCACCGCCGACCGCAGCAAGGCCACGGTGAAAGTGCGGGTGGGCTTCAAGCTCAAGGACCCGCGCATCCTGCCGGAGATGGGCGCCCGCGTGGCCTTCCTGAGCGAGGCCGCGCCGGAGTCTGCCGGCGCGCCGCCGCCGCGGCCTGGCGTGCTGCTGCCGGTGGAAGCGGTGCAGGTGCAGGGCTCGAACAACAGCGATGCCGGCATCGTCTACGTCATCCGCGGCGACGCCACGGTGGAGCGGCGCGCGGTGAAGCTGGGCGCCCGCGGCAGCGATGGCCAGACCGTGCTGTCCGGACTATCCTCGGGCGAGCGGGTGGCCGTGGGCGATTTCGCCAAGCTGAAAGATGGAGCGAAGATCAAGATCGAACAGTAGCAAGGAGTGATTCCGCATGTCCGCAATCGTATCCCTGAGCAACGTCGTCAAGAGCTACACCCGCGGCAAGCAGACCGTGGAGGTGCTGCACCACCTCAGCATCGAGATCGCGCAAGGTGATTTCGTCGCGCTGATGGGCCCTTCCGGCTCGGGCAAGACCACCCTGCTCAACCTGATCGGCGGACTGGACCGGCCCAGCAGCGGCGAAGTGAAGGTGGCCGGCGAGCGCATCGACCAGCTGTCCAGCGGCCAGCTCGCCAAGTGGCGCGCGCGGCATGTCGGCTTCGTGTTCCAGTTCTACAACCTGATGCCGATGCTCAGCGCCGAGCGCAATGTCGAGCTGCCGCTGCTGCTGACTTCCCTGTCCTCCGCGCAGCGCAAGAAAAACGTGCAGGCGGCGCTGACCGTGGTGGGGCTGGCCGAGCGCGCCAAGCACAAGCCGGCCGAACTCTCCGGCGGCCAGGCGCAGCGCGTGGCCATCGCCCGCGCCCTGGTGGCGGACCCGACCCTCCTGGTCTGCGACGAGCCCACCGGCGACCTGGACCGCAGCACCGCCGACGAAATCCTGCACCTGCTGCAGGTGCTGAACAAGGATCACGGCAAGACCATCGTCATGGTCACGCACGATCCCAAGGCCGCCGAATACGCCAGCCACCAGCTGCACCTGGACAAGGGACAACTGGTCGAAGGCGACGTCAAGGCCGCCGCCTGAGCGGCCGGAGCGGGAGGCAAGCGCCATGAAATACTTTCCGCTGCTGTGGGCCGCGCTGTGGCGCAAGAAGGCGCGCACCATCTTTACCCTGCTGTCGATCACAGTGGCGTTCCTGCTGTTCGGCATGCTGCAAGGGGTCAATGCCGGGTTCAACCAGACGGTGGAAAAGGCCAACGTCAACCGGCTGGTCACCACCAGCAGTATTTCCCTGACAGAGAGTCTTCCTTACGGGGACATGTCACAGATCGAGGCCTTGCCCGGCGTGGCGCGTGTAGCACACGCCAGCTGGTTCGGGCCCTATTACCAGGATCCAAAAAATCTGGTGTTCAGCTTTCCGGTGGAGCCGGACCGCTACTTCGCGATCTATCCGGAGCTGGTGCTGCCCAAGGAACAGCTGGAGGCTTTCATGCAGACCCGTACCGGCGCCGTGATCGGAGCCGATCTGGCGCGGCAATACGGCTGGAAGATCGGCGACCGTGTGCCGCTGCACTCCACCATCTGGACCAAGCCGGACCGCACCTCGGACTGGACCTTTGATGTGGTCGGCATCTACCAGGACCCCAGCGACCGCGCCCAGGAGAACGCGTTCTTCTTCAACTATAAGTACTTCGACGAGGGCCGCAGCTTCGGCAAGGGAACCGTCGGCTGGTACATCGTGCAGGTCAAGGATCCGTCGCAGTCCGCGCAGGTGGCCGCGGCCGTCGACAAGCTGTTCGCCAACTCTCCGGACGAGACCAAGACCGAAACCGAGAAGGAATTCCAGCAGGCCTTCCTCAAGCAGATCGGCGACATCAACATGATCGTCACCTACATCCTGTTCGCCGTGTTCTTCGCCCTGCTGTTCGCCACCGGCAGCACCATGATGCAGTCCGTGCGCGAGCGCGTGCCGGAACTGGCGGTTCTGAAGACCCTCGGCTTCTCCGATACCGCCATGCTGACCCTGGTGCTATGCGAATCGCTATCGCTGTGCCTGCTGGCTGCCGCCCTGGGCCTGCTCGCGGCATGGGCCATTTTCCCCACGCTGAAGGACATGCTGGGGGTGGTCGAGTTGCCCATGCCGGTCATCGCGGAAGGCGTGGCGGTCGCCGCATTGCTGGCCTTCGTCACCGGAATCATCCCGGCGTGGCGCGCCAAGCGCCTCGACATCGTCGAGGCGCTGCGCGGATGACATCCTGTCAAGCACCGCGCCTTGCTCGGCTACGCATCCTGCTGCGCCGGCAAGCCGGGGCACGCCATCCGTGGCGTGCCCGTTCAGCGACGCGCGGACCAGTGGTCCGCAAACGCGCCGCTGAACCCATGGCGCGGACTGTTCAAATAAGCGGAGTAGTCCATGCTTAAACAGGTCACAGCAGTCACCGCCATGAACCTGCGCGCCATCCCGCAGCGCATGGGTACTTCATGGGTGATCGTGATCGGCATCGCCGTCACGGTGGCGGTGCTGGTGTCGGTTCTGGCGATGGTGGCGGGCTTCAGCAAGACCTTGTCCAGCACCGGACGGCCGGACCGCGTCATCGTGCTGCGCGGCGGCTCCAACGCGGAGTTGAACAGCACCATCTCGCGCGACAACACCATCAACATCATGGACGCGCCGGGCGTGAAGAAGGACGCCGACGGCAAGCCCATCGCCTCGGCCGAGATGGTGGCGGTGGTGGCCCTGCCGCTGAAGAAAACCGGCACGCCTGCCAATCTCACGGTGCGCGGCATCGGCGCCAAGGCGCCCGAGCTGCGCCCGGAAATCCATCTCGTCGCCGGCCGCATGTTCCAGCCGGCACTGCGCGAATTGATCGTCGGGCACGCGGCGGCGGTGCAGTTCCAGGGGGTGTCCATCGGCAGCCACATCAGCGTGCGCAATACCGAGTGGACGGTGGTGGGAGAGTTCGAGAGCAATGGCGATGCCCACGAATCCGAGATGATGGGCGACATCGAGACCGTGCTGTCGGCGTTCCGCCGCAACCTGTTCCAGTCGGTGACGGTGATGCTGGACGCGCCGGAGGCTTTCGCCCAGTTCAAGGACAAGCTGACCACCGATCCCACCCTGATGGTGGACGTCAAGCGCGAGCCGGACTACTACGCCGAGCAGTCCAACCGGCTCAACAAGCTGCTCAACTTCCTGGCCTTCGGGGTCGGCGGCATCATGGCCATCGGCGCCGTCTTCGGCGCGCTCAACACGATGTACTCGGCCGTTTCGGCCAGGGCCCTGGAGATCGCCACGCTGCGCGCAATCGGCTTCGGCGCCGGACCGGTGGTGGTGTCGGTATTTGTCGAGGCCTTGCTGCTGTCCCTGATCGGCGGCGCCATCGGCGCCGGAGCGGCCTGGCTGTTCTTCAACGGCAACACGCTCAACACCCTCGGGGCCAACTTCACGCAAGTGGTGTTTCACCTCACGGTAACCCCTCAGCTGCTGCTTTCCGGAATCATCTGGTCCTGCTTCATCGGCGTGCTCGGCGGGCTGTTCCCGGCGATCAGGGCGGCGCGCCTGCCGGTGGCCGCGGCGCTGCGGGCGACGTGAGGCGACGCCCGTGAAATTCTTTCCCCTGCTATGGGCCACGCTGTGGCGGCGCAAGGCGCGCACTATCTTCACGCTGTTTTCGCTGACCGCGGCCTTCCTGCTGCTGGGCACGCTGCAGGCGGCGCATGCGCTGTTCAGCGGCGGCTCGCTCAACCTGAGCGCGCCGATCCTGGTAGTGCAGGCGCGCGTGTCGTTCACCACGCCGCTGCCGATGCGGCTGCTGCCGCAGCTGGAAGCGGTGCCGGGCGTGGCCTCGGTGTCGCACTCGCAGTTCTTCGGCGGGGTCTACAAGGACCCGAAGAATTTCTTTCCGCAGTTCGCGGTGAATCCCGAGCGCTGGCGCAAGACCTTCCTGGAATGTCATTTGTCCGACGAGCAGTACCAGGCCTGGACCACCTCGCGCACCGCCGTCATCGCCGGCAAGCAGCTGGCGGCGCGCTTCGGCTGGAAGATCGGCGACCGCATCCCGCTGACCAGCCAGATCTTTCCGCTGAAGGACGGCAGCCGCGCCTGGACCTTCGACCTGGCGGGCATCTTCGACGACGCCAGCCCCGGCTCCTGCGTGCGCCAGGGCAATCTGTACATCCGCTACGACTACTTCGACGAGGCGCGCCAGTTCGGCCAGGGCACCGGCGGCATCTTCGTGCTGCGCCTGAGCGATCCGAACCTGGCGGAGCGGGTGAGCCACCAGGTGGACGGCCTGTTCGAGAACTCGCCGGACGAGACCAAGACGCAGACCGAGAAGGACTTCACCCTCAACTTCGTGCGCCAGCTCGGCAACCTCAACCTGATCATCACCTGGATCACGCTGGCAGTGTTCTTCAGCATCCTGCTGGTCAGCGGCAATACCATGAGCCAGGCGGTGCGCGAGCGCATTCCCGAGCTGGCGGTGCTCAAGACCATCGGCTTCACCGACGCCGGCGTGCTGGCCCTGGTGCTGGCCGAGTCGCTGCTGCTGTGCGTGCTCGGCGGGCTGACCGGCATGCTGCTCTCGGTCGGCGTGCTGAAGGTGATTTCCAAGCTGCCCACCGGCATCCCGCCGATCAGCGCCGACGGTAGCGTCTGGCTGTTCGCCGCGGCCAGCATGGTCGGGCTGGCGCTGCTGGTGGGGATCCTGCCCGCTTTCAGGGCCAAGAACCTGAGTATTATCGAAGCGCTGGCGGTGCGGTGATGTCGGCCCCGGCCAAAAAAGTACAACCGTGTCATACCGGCGCAAGCCGGTATCCAGGGATTCGGGGCGCGCAATTCCGGGCCCTGGATTCCGGCTTGCGCCGGAATGACGTCGTGTTTTTGAAGCAAGCTGTTCCGCCAAGCGAGAGATCTTCATGAAACAGGTACTCGCCGTCACCTGGATGAACCTGCGCAGCCTCCCCTCGCGCTACCTGACCTCGCTGGTGGTGGTGGTGGGCATCGCCCTGGTGGTGGGGGTGCTGGTGGCGCTGCAGTCGATGGGCAAGGGCTTCGAGTACACGCTCAAGGGCACCGGCAGCGAGTCGCGCGCGCTGATGCTCTCCGCCGGCGTCACCGCCGAGCTGTCGTCCTATATCGATCCGGGCATGGTGGCGCTGCTGCGCGAGCTGCCCGGCATCCAGCGCGATGCCGCGGGCAAGCCGGTGGCTTCGGCCGAGCTGCTGGTGATCACCGAGCTCAAGCGCGGCGGCGACGATGTGAACGTGGCCCTGCGCGGGGTGGAGCCCGCCGGGCTGACGATGCGTCCCGAGGTGCATCTGGCCGAGGGGCGCCTGTTCAAGCCAGGGCTGCGCGAGGTGATCGCCGGCCGCGCCGCCACGCGGCAGTTCAGCGGCGTGACCCTGGGCGCCACGCTGGAATTCCGCAATTCGCAGTGGACCGTGGTCGGCATCTTCGATTCCAAGGGCGACGCCCACGAGTCCGAGCTGTGGACCGACGCCGATACCGCGCGCAGCGCCTTCGGCCGCCCCGGCGCCTCGGCGGTGCTGGCGCAGCTGGACGGGAGCAAACCGCCCGCCGACTCCCTCAAGGCGCTGCAGGACACGGTGAAGGCCGATCCGCGCTTCCAGGTGGACGTGCTGGGCGAGCGCGCCTATTACAACGAGCAGTCGCAGGGCGTGACCGACAACATCAAGTTCATCTCCGCCTTCATCACCGCCATCATGGCCATCGGCGCGGTGTTCGGGGCGCTCAACACCATGTACTCGGCGGTGGCGGCGCGCCAGATCGAAATCGCCACGCTGCGGGCAATCGGCTTTTCCGGGCTGCCGGTGATGATCTCGGTGCTGGTCGAATCGGTGAGCCTGGCGCTGATCGGCGGCCTGATCGGGGCCGGCGCCGCTTACCTCGCCTGCGACGGGCTCACCACCGCCACCCTGGGCGCGAACTTCACCCAGGTGGCGTTCAGCTTCGCCGTGACCCCGGACCTGGTGGAGCGCGGCCTGGCCTGGGCCCTGGCCATCGGCCTGCTGGGCGGGTTTTTCCCGGCGCTGAAGGCGATCTGGCAGCCGGTGGCGGCGGCGCTGCGCGGGGCGTGAAAAGCGGGAGGCGGGAGGAGAGAGGGGAGAGGCGCAAAAGCGAACGAAAAGGCTTGACGTACCACCGCTGTACCTCATGCTTCTCTCGCCTCTCGCCTCTCGCCTCCCGCCTCTCGCCTCCCGCCTCCCGTCCTATAAACTTTCCCCATTCCACCCAGGCACCCGCCATGTCCCTCCACCCTCCCGCCACCCTGCGCCGGCTGTTCGTCGAAGCCGCCACGCGTAAATTCGCCCGCAACGTGCCCGACTTCGTGCGGCTGCAGCAGCTGGTCGCCGACAATGGCGGCACTTTCCTCAACGACCACGGCGCGATCCGCACCGCCGACCCGGCGGTGCGCGACCTGTTCGTGCGGGCGGCGCGGGTGCTGGGGCTGCGGCGCGAGCTGGACTACGCGTTTCCTTCGAAGAAGCTGCTCTCGTTCGATCTGCAGGCCATCGGCGACGATGCCCACCAGTTCAAGATCTTCCTGAGCCAGGTGGACCTGGAGGCCTACCCGGCGGAGGTGGCGGGGCTGATCCGCGAGGACTGCCTGGAGCAGTTCGCCGCCGCCGACCATGGCCGCTTCATCGCCCTGATCCAGCAGGCCGAGCGCGCCGGCAGCCTGGGCGCGGCGGACGCGGAGGCCTTTGTCACCCATTTCGCGGAGCAGCTGATGAGCCGGCCGGGTCCGCCGCTGAAGCGCAGCACGCTCGACGCGGTGGCCGCGGTGTCCGGCGAAGCCGCCAGCGCCCTGGCCCTGGGGCCGGACTTCAACCACGTCACCATCGACGTGCGCGCGGCCGGCTTCCCCGGCATCGAGCAGATGGCCGCGGCGATGCGGGCGCAGGGCTTCCGCATGCTGCCGGCGATCCAGGGCGCGCCCGGCACCAAGCTGCGCCAGACCGCCACCCTGGCGGCGACCATGGACACCCCGGTGCGCGAGGCCGACGGCTCCACCGGCATGGCGCAGACGGAAAAGCAGTTCGTCGAGATCATCGAGCGCGCCCAGGCCCACGACCCTGATGGCGCCCCGCTTTGGGCCCAGGACGGGCGGCCGCTGGTGTTCCGCAACTTCCTGGCGGCGAACGCGGAGAAGATTTTCGATGCCGCTTCGACCAAGCCGGCGGGCGGGATAAGTTGCTAGCTCCAGCTCCTGAGTCAGAAGTCCGCTGATCAATCCTTCGTCATTCCAGCGTACGCGGGAATCCAGCTTTGGGCCTTTGCGAAGGCAAGCACCGCAAAAACTGGATCCCCGCCTGCGCGGGGATGACGATTCAAACACAGGGATGACGATTCAACCGCGGGGCAAATGATTCAACGGGGACGATGACGCAAACGTTATTAGCAAATTTCCGACTCACTGCCCCAACGCAAAAAAATACTTCGAGGCCAGCCGCATTTTTTACGACAGCCGCGGCGGCGCGGCGTATCCTAGCGGCTGGTTTCGCCGCAGATTTTTCCAGGCTCATTCAATGCTTCGCGTGTTGCGCTCCCTCAACGGACTGATCGTCGTTTGCCTCTGTTGCGCCGCCCAGGCGCAGCCCCCCTCCTCCCCAGCTTCGCCGGACCCCGGCCCTCCCGCCGCCGCCAGCCCCCCCGGACCGGCGCATGAGCCGGAAGCGCTGCAGCGCGAGTGGAGCCTGATGAACGTGCTCAACCAGAAAG
>CAJCJI010000108.1 GCA_903970595.1 Verrucomicrobiota bacterium | reverse complement strand
CTCACCCGCGCTGCGCGCGGCCTCTCCCAGAGGGAGAGGCAAGCAAAAAACTACTTGGCGAGCTTGACCACCCGCAGATACGGCTTCAGCGTCTTCCAGCCTTGGGGGAAGAGCTTGTGTGCATCCTCGTCCTTGAGCGAGGGGACGATGATCACGTCTTCGCCGTGCTTCCAGTTCACCGGGGTCGCCACCTTGTGCTTGTCGGTGAGCTGCAGCGAGTCAATCACCCGCAGCACTTCGTCGAAGTTGCGGCCGGTGCTGGCCGGGTAGGTGATGGTCAGGCGCACCTTCTTGTTCGGATCGATGACGAACACCGAGCGCACGGTGAAGGTGTCGCTGGCATTGGGATGGATCATGCCGTACAGCGTGGACACCTTGCGGTCCGGGTCGGCGATCATGGGGAAATTGACCGCGTGGCCCTGGGTTTCCGCGATGTCCTTGGACCAGCCTTCATGCGAGCCGAGCGCATCGACCGACAGGCCGATGACCTTGACGCCGCGCTTGTCGAATTCCGGCTTGAGCTTGGCGGTGTAGCCCAGCTCGGTGGTGCACACCGGGGTGTAGTCCTTGGGGTGCGAGAACAGCACGCCCCAGGAACTGCCCAGCCAGTCGTGGAACTTGATCTTGCCTGCCGTGGTTTCCGCTTCGAAATCCGGGGCGATGTCGCCGAGTTGCAATGCCATTTTTATTCCTCCGTGATGAACATCTGGTTCAGTTCAGGCCATCAGAACCGCTTATGATGCGCCGCTTGCAGAACTAATCAAGCCATAAGCTCAGACTGATTGGCGGCCAGGACGCGCCGGGTCTGCCAGGCGTAGCGCAGGGACAGGCCGATCGAGGCCACGCCCAGGCCGGCGGTGAGGCCCCACCACAGGCCACCCGGACCCATGCCGCCGCGGAATGCCAGCCACCAGGCCACCGGCAGGCCGACCAGCCAGTAGGAAAACAGGGTGATCAGCAGCGGCAGGCGCGTATCCTTGAGCCCGCGCAGGGCGCCGTTGGCGGTGACCTGCAGGCCGTCGAAGAACTGGAAGGCCGCGGCCAGCAGCAGGAAATAAGCGGCCTGGGCTGCAATGGCGGCGTCCGCGCTGTAGAACGCCGCGATCAGGCCGCCGCCGAGCGCCATGATGGCGGCGTTGGAGGCGGCATTGCCCAGCCCCAGGCCCATGCCGACAAAGCCGCGGAAGCGCGCCGCGGCGTATTCGCCGGCACCGGCAGCATGGCCGACGCGGATGGTGGTGGCCAGGGCCACGCCCAGGGGCAGCATGAAGACCAGCGCGGCGAAGTTGATCGCCACCTGGTAGGCCGCCACCACGGCATCGCCGAATTGCGCCATGAGCATGGCCGCCAGCACGAACAGGCCGGCTTCCGCCAGCAGGGTCAGGCTGATGGGAATGCCGATGCGCAGGATATCGCGCAGGCCCTCGCCGCCGGCCGCCACATCCGCCTTCGCCTCCATCACCTCGCGCAGGCCGGCGCGGCGCCGGAACTGCCAGTGCAGGCTGCCCGCCATGGCCAGGCTGGAGACGGTGGTGGCGACCCCGCAGCCGGGCGCGCCCAGGCGCGGCAGGCCGAGGTGGCCGAACAGCAGCAGCCAGTCCAGCAGCGCATTGCTGCTCAGGCCCACCAGGCCGGCGTACAGGATCGGCCGCACCTGGCCCAGCCCTTCCGCGGAGAAGCGCAGGGTGAACCACAGGCACATGCCGAAGCCGCAGCCGGACAGGGCCCGCACGAAGCGCACCGCCAGCTGCGCCGTCTCCGGCGCCAGGTTCAGGTGCAGCAGGGCCGGGCCGGCGCTCAGGTTGACCAGCAGCACCCACAGCGCGCCGCAAACCCAGGCGAAGCGGCGCGCCTTGCGGATGAAGGCGGCGATGGCCGCCCGCGGCGCGCCCGCCCCGACCATGTGCGCGACGATGGGCGAGCAGGCCATCAGCAGGCCCATGAACAGCACGAAGAAGATCACGTTGAAATTGACCCCCACCGCCACCGCCGCCAGCGCCTGCGCGCCGAGCCGGCCGGCGAAGATGGTGTCGATGGCGCCCATGCCGACGCCCGCCAGCTGCGCGGCGATCAGCGGCAGGGCCAGCGCCAGGTTGGCGCGGATTTCCGCGCGGAGGGCGGAACCGGAGCGGCTGTGGGACGGCTGGAGCATGAGGGAGAACGGTGAATGCACCAAGCTGGGGCCCGGCGCCGGGGCGCAATGATAATTCAGCGGGACAAGGGCCGCCCGATGCCGCTACGATAGCCCCCAACCTGAACAGGCTTCATAACACCGTTGATCGAAGCGGAAACCAAATTCACCGGGGTCGGCAACGACCGCGTGGCCTATCAGGTGTTCGGCGAAGGGCCGCGCGAGGTGGTCTTTACCAGCGGCTTGTGGAGCCACCTCGACCTGCAGATGGAAGAGCCGACGTTCGCGCGCTTCAACCGCCGCATCGCCTCGTTCTGCCGGCTGATCCGGTTCGACCGGCGCGGCTCCGGCGTATCCGATCCCCGGCCCGCCGATGGGCTGAGCATCGACCAGCACTGGTCCCAGGACCTGCTTGCGGTGCTCGACGCCACCGGCTTGAAGGCGCCGATCCTCGCGGGCGTGGTGGACGCCGGTCCGCTGATCCTGAAGTTCCTGCAACACCATCCGGAGCGCTGCTCCGGCCTGATCCTGGCCTGCACCACCTCCTACCTGCTGCGGGCCGAGGGCTACCCGCAGGGCCACGCACCCGAGGCGGCCAAGCAGTTGCAGGACCTGATGGCGGAAAAATGGGGCACGGAGGAATTCGCGGCCCTGTGGGTACCCAGCCAGGCGCACAATCCCGCCGTGCTGCGCTGGTACGCCAAGTTCCAGCGCGCCATCGCCTCGCCGCGCGTGATGGTCGACAATCTGCGTGAAAGCAAGCTCATCGACGGCCGCGCCGTATTACCCAGCGTGCGCGTGCCCACCCTGGTACTGGGCCGCCGCGACGCCAGGCTGTTCACCGCCGCGCAGTCGCGCTACATCGCCGAACACATCCCCGGAGCGAAGTATCTGGAGCTGCCGGGCGGCGACGGCGACCTGTCATGGGACGGCGCCGACCAGGCGTTGGGCCCGCTGCAGGAATTCATCACCGGCCAGCGCGGCGGCGGGCAGCCGGAACGCATGCTCGCCACCGTGCTGTTCACCGACATGGTCGAGTCCACCCGCCTGGCGGCGAAGATCGGCGACGCCGCCTGGCACGCGCTGCTGGACCGCCACGACCAGGTGATGCGCGGCCAGATCGAACGCTACGGCGGCCGCCTGGTGGATTCCGCCGGCGACGGCGCGCTGTCGATCTTCACTTCACCCGGCAACGCCATCGATTGCGCGCATGCCCTGCATGCCGAGCTGAAGGAACTGCAACTCAAGATCAAGATCCGCGCCGGCCTGCACATCGGGGAACTGGAGTTGCGGGAGGACGGGCGTGTGGGCGGCACCGCCGTGCATATCGGGGCGCGGGTGCTGGGACTCGCCAGGGCCGGCGATGTGCTGGTGTCGCGGACGGTGCGGGATGTGCTGATCGGGTCGCGGTACCGGTTCAAGGAGCGGGGGATTCATGAGTTGAAGGGGGTGCCGAGCAAGTGGCCGTTGTATACGGTGGAGCCATTGGAGTAGACGTTTGTTTTCCCCCTCTCCCCTTGCGGGAGAGGGCCAGGGGTGAGGGGTAGCGCACTTTCCTCGATCGGCTTGTTCTCTCGTGTTTTCCGCGGTCTGCAGCCTTGGCGCACGCGCTGGCGCGCGGCTCATTAGCGCGCAGGCTGAAAGTGCGGTTCCGCCTTGCGGGCTGCGATGCTCGGCGCAGCCAGACGGGGGGTGCGTCAACAACGGAGAAGCAACAGCGAAAAGCAAAACCGCGAAAGGCGGATTACGCTATGCTAATCCGCCCTACGCGGGCTAAAAGCTAAAGTCGCGAAAGGCGGATTGCGCTACGCTGATCCGCCCTACATGAGCAAGGTCTCGAAACTTGCGCCTCTACCACTTTATGAAGCAGAAATACGGGCTCATGGCCCTTGAGGCGCGCAGATTAAAAATCTCGCGGCTCATGGAGCTGAATGATCCGTTCGAATTTCTTGGGGTTGACTTGTCGGACCCGGAGAAGCGGGGCGCCTTGCAAATCACAAAAAGACAGCTCTCCGAAAAAAATGGTCTGTTGTGTTTCTGTAAGAGTTGGCACAACCCTGTTCTATGGGGGCACTACGCCGAAAACCACAAAGGACTCTGCCTGGGCTTTGAGATTCCCGATGAGTTGCCAACACCGATTGGCTATGTAACTTCGCGCCCATTGTGGCCAAAAACGGTGGATGAGACATTCGTTCAACGCCTCCTGTTCACGAAGTTCATCCATTGGAGCTATGAGGATGAATATCGTATCTATGCCAGCTTAGAAACAGAAGAAAATGGTCTGTTCTTTGTCAACTTCTCTCAGTCACTAAGCTTAAGGCAAGTTATAGTTGGTGCGGAGTCATGCCTAAGTCGAAGGGACCTTAGCATGTCACTTGGCTCACTCGCGAATGACGTCTATGCATTCAAAGCCAGAGCTGCATTTCGAACCTTCCGCATTGTCAGAAACAGAGTCGAGTCGCTATGGGTCTAATTGCGCGGCTGAAGCCAGCAAGCGCAAGGGCGAGTAAAGTTAAGCGTGCTCACACTGGCCAGCTACCAAACCGCTTGGGCAGATGGAGCAAGCCAACGCTACGCTCGCTTTCGCCCGCAAGAATCATTTTGGACGCGCCGCACATGATAGGCTTCAATGCCGAAGCACCGCGGGGCTACCGGAGCACCTTTTCAAGGGGCATATATAGTGAAAGTTGGCCGCATTATTGTGGATGAGAGGCCTGACGAAACGCTAATAAATATTGGGCCTCGCAAGAGCGAAAATTCGATTGGGTACGCAGTTTTTTCCCTTGCGGCTGCCGTGGGCTTTTACAAAGCTGGAAGCGAGGCCGTTGCCGGTCGTGTCCCGGAAGGATGGCCGTTGGCCTTCATATATTTTTGGATGCTGTGCTCGCTCTCCTTTTTTCTGATTGGCGTTTTCAACGCTTTATGGAATCTATGGGGTCATTGGCAAGTAATGATTCGTGAGGGTGTTCTAACGATCCACGTTGAGTTATTTCGCTGGCAGCGCACATGGACGTACGAGCGAAACGCCATTTCGAGTGTTCGCATCTTGGAAACTCGGGGCAGAGGTAGTTTGGTAATGCGTACTGTGGCCTTTGAATTCAACGGCAAGACAAAGCACGCCACCCCCAACCTGACGTCGAGCGAATCCGACTATCTGCTAATTGGCCCGATGCGGGAATTAATATCCAAAGAATCCCGGAAGTGCGCCGAGTTGGATTGAATGGGACTCGAAAAGCGCCGGATTCCTCGATTGTTTTGTAGGGGCTTTATGCGATGCCTATACCCCTCCTGCTGTTTGTTCGCCGTTGACGTTCCTCCCCGTCTGGCTGCGCCGAGCATCGCAGCCCGCGGCGACATGGGCCCGCGCCTGTTTGGCGCGGGTCGAGGCATGGATGCCGATGATTCCATCGTCAGGCCAGGGACGGCCTGTCGAT
>CAJCJI010000107.1 GCA_903970595.1 Verrucomicrobiota bacterium | reverse complement strand
CCGGAATTCCGGGCTCGCGGCAGGCTACATCCATCAAAAATCGACCATCTAACCTGCCACTCTGCTTCCTCCACCCATGATCAATCGCCAATTCGGTCGTAAATCAGAGCTTCCCTAGCAGTACACTTGCCGCCCCGCTTGTAACGGCAGCAAATGCCGAAAGGCGAATGAAATGATAAATAGCCTTGTGCTCCGGCGCTAAATTGAGCGCCTCCGGACTCCTGGCCCGAGGGAAGAGATACTCTGATCGAAATGAGTAACCTCCGCGCCTCAAATTCTTCGTGAATAGTTCCGAGAATAACGGTGTTGATCGTGTTCGGTTCGATAGAAGGCCCACGCTGAACAAATGCGCGAGTGAGAATCCGATTGCCGCACAAGCGAACACAGCCACCACGATCACCCCTACTTGCCCCTGTCTTTCATGCTGACCTCACGACTTCGATGGGTATTGCGTCGAACGCTTCAATTGCGCCTTCTAGTCGGTAGGGAGCAGCCTATGGTACTACCCGAAACTGCCGCTCGCGGCCGGCAGCTTCGGGCCGACTTAGGCCGGCTGTACGGGGAGCCGCGCCCGGGGGGCATGCGAACGTCCTAGCGCCAAGGAAGCCATGTTGTTGGAGCCCTTCCCTTAACCGCGACGTGCACGAACAGGACACAGATGTAAATCTCTCCAAGCCAGCTGAATACACCGCCAGGCGGTGGTTGAATGTTTCGACCGGCTACAGGTAATGCAAGAAACCCAAGGACCCCAAGCGCTAAGCACGCAACGAAGATCCATGCCAAGCCGCGAAACCATGGCGAAATGATCTGCGCCGACCATGGTGGAACTTGAGGGAAGTTCATTTTCATAGATCTAGGCTATCTCAAAGCTGACGCATGTGGCCGTCCGCAACGGACCGTCAGCCAACCGACGGAAGATGGTGGTGAACGACCGCTATTGTGCACCGTGACTCGCGGATTGTGTGTCCGCTCCTGGCCCAACACAGACATGGGGCCGATTTCCTGAAAGCTGCCATTGGCCATCAAATTAACGCAGAAGGGGCTCACCGCGATCGGCCGGTTAGGGCAAAATGCGCCGCTTGAATCTGAAATCCAGCCGACTCAACATCCAAAGCTTTCAGAATCTTGAGTGGAGCAAATATACGGACTAGACTAGGACTTAGTCTATTCAGGAATGCGACCCGGATCACGACATGAGCGGTAAGTCCCCAGTCAATGTCCATGAGGCCAAGACCCGCTTCTCCAAGCTGCTGGAGCAGGTGCGGCGCGGACGCGAGGTGATCATCGCCAAGGCTGGGCGGCCGGTAGCCCGGCTGTCGGCCTATGCTCCGCCGGCGCGAAAGATTACCGCGCCCGGCGGCATGGAAGGGCAGGGGTGGTGGATCGCGGAGGACTTCGACGAGGCGACTGACGATCTGTTCGATGTTTTGCGGGAGCCTCGCGGGTGAGGCTGCTGTTGGATACGCAATTGGCGGTCTGGTGGCAGATCGAGTCGCGCAGGGTGCCGGAGGCGGCGCGCCGCCTGGTGCTGGAGACCGAGGGCCCGGTGTATATCAGCCGCGCCAGCCTGTGGGAGATGGCGATCAAGTCCTCCATTGGGCGCTTGAGCCTGGATCTGGCCCGGTTCTGCGCGCGCATGGCCGAAGATGGCTTCGTGTGGCTGGAGATCACCCAGGCGCATCTATTGGCGGTAGCGGAACTCCCGGCGCACGCCGACCATAAGGACCCATTCGATCGCCTGCTGGTGGCGCAGAGCCTGGAAGAGCCGCTGATCCTGCTGACCGCCGACGCCAAGCTGGCGCGCTACGGCAATACAGTGCGGGTGGTCTGATACAGTGATGCTGTACATCAGCTTCGCGTTAAATTTCAGATGGCTTCAGCGATTGTGTTCCCGGAGTTATTGTCATACAGTGTATGACAATGCAGGAGCCGCCAGCATGACTGCCCAGACTAACGCCCAGATAGCCCAGGCTAAAGCCCGGACCAAGGCCCGCACCAAAGCCCGGGCCGAAGCCAAGACTGCCGCCAAGATTGCCGCCGCACGCATCAACGCCCGCTTTACCGGGGAGGATGCCAGGCGCTTCAAGGAGTTGCAGCTCAAAACCCGGCAATCCGCTTCTGCGGTATTGCGCGAAGCGGTGCGGCGCTATCACAGCCAGGAGGTGAAGCCGCGCCGCAGCGCCTACGAGATCATGATGGAATCGGGCTTGATCGGCGCTTTCGAAGGCCCTGAAGACTTGTCGACGAACAAGGATAAGTACCTGACCGAGGCGCTGCGCAAGAAATACCCGCATCACTTCGAGGATGAAGAGCCGCGGTGATCCTGGCAGATACGGGTTTCTGGTTGGCACTCCTGAATCGCCGCGACGCCTTCTACAGGCAAGCGGCGGAGGCGGCACAGCAATGGGCCGGCGAAGGTTTCGTCTGTTCTTGGCCGGTCGTCGCCGAGACCTGCCATATGCTTGCGGTGGGACTCGGCAACGACGCTGCCGTCCGCTTCGTGAACGACCTGTCGCGCGGCGCCTGCGAGATCATGGAACTGCCGCCCCAGAGCCTGAGCCGGATGCATAAACTCATGTTCAAGTACAGCGATCTGCCGATGGACCTCGCCGACGCTTCGCTGGTAGTGCTGGCCGAGGAACTGGGCGAGGGTCGCATACTTTCCACCGACGAGCGCGACTTCCGCGCCTATCGCTGGAAGAATTCCAAGCCGTTCAAGAATTTATTGATTTCCAATGACTGATACGCAACTGACCGAAACCGAACGCCTGCCGCTGCGCCTGTTCGCGGAGAAGGCCTACCTCGACTACTCGATGTACGTGGTGCTGGACCGCGCGCTGCCGCATGTCGGCGACGGGCTAAAGCCGGTGCAGCGGCGTATCGTCTACGCCATGTCCGAGCTGGGCATCCTGGCCACGGCCAAGCATCGCAAGTCGGCGCTGACCGTGGGCGACGTGATCGGCAAGTTCCATCCGCACGGCGATACCGCCTGTTACGAGGCGATGGTGACGATGGCGCAGCCCTTCGCCTATCGCTATCCGCTGGTGGACGGGCAGGGCAACTGGGGCTCGCCGGACGATCCCAAGTCCTTCGCCGCCTACCGCTACACCGAGTCGCGCCTGACGCCTTACGCCCAGGCCCTGCTGTCCGAAGTCGGACAGGGCACGGTGGACTGGGTGCCGA
>CAJCJI010000106.1 GCA_903970595.1 Verrucomicrobiota bacterium | reverse complement strand
CCGGAATTCCGGGCTCGCGGCAGGCTACATCCATCAAAAATCGACCATCTAACCTGCCACTCTGCTTCCTCCACCCATGATCAATCGCCAATTCGGTCGTAAATCAGAGCTTCCCTAGCGCCGGGAGAAGGATTTTGAAGCCGGGGAAGGCCCCTCTCCCCTGCCCCTCTCCCGCAAGCGGGAGAGGGAGACAGAGTGAAATGACCTATTCTTTGCGCAGCGTCTGCGCCAGGGCCCGCAAGCGGCGGCCGGAGCGGCCGACGTAGGGATTGTCGGTATCCCAGGCATAGCCGGCGAGCACGCTGCACAGCAGCTCGTAGACGCGCGGCGGCCGGCGGTCGCTGAACATGATGGTCTGCAGCGCGCCCTCGTACCAGGTCTGGACGTAGCCCTTGAAGGTATCGACGCCCAGCATCAGCGGCTCGGCGAATTCCGCCTGCCAGTCCACCGTTTCGCCCTGCAGCTGGCGATGCGCCAGGGGCACCGCCAGCGCCGCGGACTTGAGAGCGATGGTGACTCCCGAGGAAAACACCGGGTCGAGGAATTCGCCGGCGTTGCCGAGCAGGGCGAAATGCCGGCCGTGCAGGCTGGACACCGCCGCGGCGTAGCCGCGGATCTCGCGCGCCTCCGGCCACAGCGGTCTGGCGTTGCGCAGCATGCGTTTCATGCCGGGCTCCTCCGCCACCAGCGCGGCGAGCCTGGCGCTGACGTCGCCGGGATACGCCTGCAGCACATGATCCTCCGCGACCACGCCGATGGAGGCGCGCCCGCCGGAAAACGGGATCAGCCAGTACCAGATGTCCTCGTGTTCCGGGTGCACCGCCACGCGGATCTTGTTGCGGTCGAAGTCGGCGTCGACGATGTGGTCTTCGACGTGCATGAACAGCGAAGCGCGTACCGGGAAGTCCGCGGGACGATCCAGCTGCAGCAGCCGCGGCAGGATGCGGCCGAAGCCGCTGGCGTCGAAGACGAAGCGCGCGCGGTGGACGGTGTCATGCCCCTGCGCGTCGCGGCTGACCACCAGGGCGCTGTCGCCGTCGACGTCCACCGCCGTGATCTCCTCGCGGTAGCGCACTTCGGCGCCCTGGCGCTGGGCTTCGTTGATCAGGATGTGGTCGAAGTCGGCACGCGTCACCTGGTAGGCGTGGGGATAGCCGGCGCAGGTCTTCATCGAGAACTCGAAATCGACCTTGCGCTCGCCGCGCACGATCTGCGCGCCGTCCTTGTACTGGAAGCCCGCCCGCTCCACCGCCTCGAGCATGCCGGCCTGCTCCAGCAGCACCAGGCTCTGCGGCAGCATGCTCTCGCCGATGGAAAAGCGCGGGAACTGGGTCTTTTCCAGCACCCGCACCGACAGGCCACGCCGGCGCGACAGAGCCGCCGCCATGGCGCCGGCCGGGCCTGCGCCGATCACCAGAACATCCACCATCGGTTCCGGACTCATAAGCCGTTCTCCATCCTTAGACGCGAGGCGAGGGGCAAAGTGCCCCGCCCGGGCGGATTACCCGGATGCGATCCTGAAAACTACCCCACCGGCATACGGTACGCCGCTTCCACCTCGATCAACAGCTCGCGCCGGCAGATGTCGCCGATCACCACCCGCAGCGGGGCGTCGCCGAACAGCTGCCGCAATTCATCCTGCACCAGCGGCAGATCGGCGGCATGGCGCAGGTAGACGATGTAGGAATCGGCCGCGAAGCTGCGCGCGTCGCGGCCCGGCAGCCGCGTGTGGACCGCGTGCGCCAGCAGCGCCTGCAAGTTGGCCGCGATCTGGCGCAGCTGCGCCGCCGGATCGCCGGCAAAGGCGGTGGCATGGCCGACGATGCTGGCGGTGCCGGAGACCAGCAGGCGCGGGCCGTCCGCACAGGGCAGCAGGGTGGCGCGGGAAAAACTCGGGCTGCGCAGCCCGTAGGGGCGCGGATAGCGGAAGGCACTGACCTGGCGCGGGTTCTCCACCTGCAGGCCGGGGCGCTTGCCGGCCAGGACGATCATGCTCAGGCCGCCGCCACGGGTGCCGATGGCGGTGGCCGCCGGCAGCCGCGCCTCGAAATCCCTCCCCGCGGCCACGGCGCGGTAACGGCCGATGCAGAAGCGGCGATAGCGCTCGGCATCGCCCTCGCCCTGGTTGATCCCCCCGAGGTAATGCCACACCCGCCACAGCTCGGGATAGCCGCGCGCGACGACGACAGTGGCAATGCGCAGATAGGCCTGGTACACCGCCTCCTCCAGATCCTCCAGCGCCGTCTCTTCCAGGCGCAGCTGCAGCATCAACACTTCGCCGTTTTCGCTGTAGCCGAAGCCGCCGTCCCAACCGGACTGCACCGGCAGCTGGCTCAGCCACAGGTCGCCGGCGTCGGCGCCCGGCAGCGCCTGCAAATCAATGGCGATGCGCCGCGGATCGGCATCGGCGCCGGGCCTCTCAAAGCGGAATTCGCACAGCGCCTGCGCCGGCAAGGGCCGGCGCGTAGCGGCCGGGCCGGCGCTTTCCACGCGATACGGCAGTACCGGCCAGGGCTCGTTGCCGCCCAGGGCTTCGATCTTCAAAAGTGTCATGGGCAAAGTATCTCGCAAACCGCCCGCGGCTCACAGCCCGAGGCTGCGGGCGCCGGAGCGGGATTGCGCAAATGTCTCACTGCGCCGCAAACGCCATGCCGCTGACCACCAGGCCCTGCTCGAAGTGGAAGCGGCCTTCCCAGGGCGGCTGCAACTCCTGCTGCAACTGCAGCGGCTTGAGCGGCAGCACCGAAAAGCGGCCGCCGTCGGGGTCCAGGGCAAGGTCCAGCATGACGTCGTGAAACCCCACCCAGCCCTGGGTCAGGCCGTACTGGCACTTGTAAAATGCCTCCTTGGCGCTGAACACCAGTGCCGCCAGCCGCTCCGCCGCTCCGCCGCGCTGCGCGGCCAGCCAGGTGAGCTCCTGCGGCGCGCAGATCTTGGGCCATAGCGCCTCCCGCACCCGCCCGACCACTTCGGCGTCAACGCCGATAGCGCGGAAGCGCGTGTCCGGCGCGGCGACTGCGGCGCCGAAACCATGCGTGTGCGTGATGCTGCCGACCACCCCGGCAGGCCATAGCGGACGCCGGTCACCGCCCACCCGCAGGGGAAAATCAGCGATGCCGAGTTCGGCCATCACGGCGCGCGCGCACAGCCGCCCCGCGGCGAACTCGGCAGCGCGCTTTGCGACGGACTGCCCCAGGTGCGCCGCTTCCTCCGGGTAGAGCAAGGCCGGATCGCCGGGCCCGCGCAATTCTGCGGTGTAGACGCCGGCGGGAAACAGGCTGGCCAGCAGGGGCGATGGGACCGCCGGGTTCACTCCGGCACCTTGACCACCGAGATGCGTCCGCCGCCCAAGGGCCGCCCGTCCGCCTCCGCAGCCACCTCGTACTGAGTGCCGCCCTCGAAGTACAGCAGCTCGCGGGCCGTGACGGTGAGCGGCGCCGGCAGCTGGTCGAGCCGGCTCACCTCCAGCTTGAAGTCGCGCACCGCCACCAGCCAGCCGCGCGGCGCGGTTTCGCCGGCGGCCTGCGCCACCAGGCCGCGATGCAGGGCCAGGGCCTGGGCGCAGTACTCGATCAGGTGCAGCGCGGCCAGACCCTGGGCACCGCGCAGCGGATGGGCCGGATCGCGATGGCTGCCGGCCAGGCAGCGGATCGAGCGCTCGTCCCAGTGCTCCACCTGGCCGAGCAGGCACATGCTGCCGGCATGCGGCACCAGGGCGCGGATGCGCGCCTGATCCACCGTTGTCGCGCTCATGCGGCTTGCACCTCGACGATGACGTTGCAGCCCTGCGCATGCGGCAGCACCAGGCGCGCCGCGCCGCCGCGCGCGATCGCCCGCAGCAGCGGCAGCCCGCGCAGGGCCGGGTTGCCGAGGCGCAGGCTTTC
>CAJCJI010000105.1 GCA_903970595.1 Verrucomicrobiota bacterium | reverse complement strand
GGGGGCGGTGCCCGCCGCACGTCGTGGTAGCCCCAGCCGCCGGCCAGGGCCGGCTGCAGAGCCAGCCCGGTCAGCAGGAGGATGGTGGCGAGTCCGATGCGCATTACGTACTTTAGGCTGAGAGCGGCCTTGATTAATAGCCTGCCGGAGTGGCGTTTACACTCAGCAGCAGCTGCGGGCCCGGGTCATAGCTCAGGCGCGTGCGGTAAACCTGGCCGCCGTAACCGTAGGTCACGTCGTAACCCACCAGCTGCGGCTGGACCTGGTAATCGCTCACCGTGGTGCATTGCCGCTGGTAACCGGCGGTCTGCACGCTGTTGGCGCTGGCGATGTTGTTGCCGATGCCGGCACCGACCACCGCGCCCACGCCGGTGGCCCAGGCATTGCCCGAACCATGGCCGAAGGCGTGCCCGATCAGCCCGCCGGCCAGGCCGCCGAGCAGGGTGCCGCCGACCACGGCGCCATCGTCGCGATAGACCACGGGCTGGTCGTAGCACTGCTGGCGCGGCACCGCCACGCCGACCTGCTGGTACACCGGTCGGCTGCTCAACACCGGGGCATAGACCTCGCCGGCCGGCGCGCCATAGCCGCCGTAGTACGGATCGGCCAGAGCCGCGACGCTGGCGCCGAGCATGGCCGAGATGACCAATACCTTGCCCAAACCCTGCCCGATTTTCACCTGGTTCACCATCTTTCTCCGGTACGCATGCGCGGTTCCGCGCGTTTCATGCGACGAATCTACGCCCGCAAGCTGAATTTGGGCTGAATTCAGGCTGTATCTGGGCAGAATCGCGGCGCTTCGGAGGGCGCTTTACCGTTGATTTTTGGAAGTATGTGCTTGACGAAAGGAAGCTGACGGCGTGCCCATTTGCAGACCTTGACTCTCCCACAGTTACACAGTTACTGTGTGGAAATGAAAAACCTCACGCTGACCCTGCCCGACGACCTCTACCGCAAGGCGCGCAGCAAGGCTGCCGCCGCCGACACCTCGCTTTCGCGCGTGGTGCAGGACTATGTGCGACGCTGGGTGAGGGACGAGCCCGCGCACGCGGAACTGGCCGCCCGGCTCGATGCACTGTTTGCCGATTCCGACGCCCGCGACCAGAACAAGCGCGGCTCCGCCGGCCCTTTCGGGCGCGAAGACCTCTATGCCGGGCGCCTTGAGCGCTTTCGCTGACAGCAACGTCCTGCTTTACGCCGCGAGCGGCCGGCCGGCGGACGCGGCCAAAGCCAGGCGGGCACGCGAGTTGCTGCGGCGGGAGGAAATCACCATCTCCTTTCAGGTGTTGCAGGAGTTCTACGTCAACGCCGTTCATCCGAGGAAGCTGGCGCTGACCGCCGCGCAAGCCACCGCTTACTGCGGCGCCTGGCTTGCCTTCAACATCGCCCCGCTGTCCGCCGGCACTTTCGTGCGCACCCTGGAAATCGCCGCCCGCTACAAGATCAGCAACTGGGACGCCGCGATCGTCGCTGCCGCAATCGAAGCCAGCTGCGACACGCTCTACACGGAGGACCTGAGCGATGGGCAGAATTACGGCGGCGTGCGGGTTGAGAATCCTTTTCGGGTTTAGGCTGTCAAGCGACGGGCTGCTTCGCCGATGCACCGCCACCGATGTGCGATGTTGAACCTACGGACATCGCCTTGTGAGGGCGTAGTCGCGGCGTCCAGCGTGGGCTCCTTGCCGGCGACTGCGCATCCGCCCTCCCCGCGGAAGCGGCGGTGACAATTGCTTGCGGCTTTAGCTGATTACCAGCCGCGCCATGCCTTGCACGAACGGCTGCACCACCCGACGCACAATCGGCGCCATCTCCATGGGCTTGAGAAACATGTTCGCCGACATCCGGTAGGGGAAGTGTTTGGCCGCAAGCTTGCGGCACCGCGCCATCGCATCTTTGTATATCGCCTTGCCGTAGGTCTGATCCGGGTGGCGTGTGCAGTGGATATGCTTGAGGACGATATAACCGTCTTCCTGTTCAATCAGCTTCAACCGGCGCCATAGCGCGCCCAGCACCTGCGCGCGGCTGGGGCTTTCGGTGGCGCGGTAGTGTCGGAAGTATTTGTAGAAATACTTGTAATGGCCCACTTCGTCTTCGAAGATATGGCGGGTGAGTTCCATCAGCACTGGTTCGGCGCTGGCCCGGTGCAGCGAGGTGTAATAGCTGGCGGTACCCATCTCCACCACGCAGCGCGAAGCCAGTTCCAGGCTGCGCTTGGGCAGAAGAAATTCCGGCTTGCAAACCGCGCTGTTGTCTTCGAAGAACCTGGCGTATTGGGTTTCCCAGTCGAAATCAGGCCATGCGTGCCGAACGTATTCGCGAAGGGCACGGCCATGCTGCAGTTCTTCCGGCTCCCAGAAGCATTCCAGCCACGAGCTTACTTCGTGGTCGTCGGCGAAATGCTGCACCAGGTTGCGCGCGTAAAGGTCCGAAGCGGTTTCGACGAAGGAGGCCGAGGTCACCAGGTAGAACAGCTCTTCGCTGTCCGCTACGTATTCCCGGCGAAGCTTGTGCCAGGGAATACCATCCAGAGTCCAGTGCAATTTTTGAATCATAGTCACGCCTACTCACATGCAACAACTCTTGACCCGTGGCCCATCGAACACACGCGCCGACCACGGCAAGCGTTCGCCGTTCATGAAGTTTCCGATGCCGCATGTTCGTCGATACGGCAGCCGCATTAAACCGGGTTCTCAGCGCCGCAGCCGATAGCGCGCCAACGCGGCCACGCCCATGCCGGCCAGCCAGGGCAGGCCAGGTGCGCCTCCGCCTCCTCCTGAGTTGCCGCCGCCGCTGGAGGAGGAACCGGAAGACCCGCTCGACGAACTGCTGCTCGACGTGCTGCCGCCGGAAGAACTGCTGCTGGAGGAGCTGGAACTGCTGCTCGACGAGCTGGAACTCGAGCTGCTGCTGGAAGAGGGGGCCCCGCCGCTGCTGGAAGAACTCGAACTGCTGCTGGAGGAACTCGAGCTGCTGCTCGAAGAACTGGAGCTGCTGCTGGAGGAGCCCGAACTGCTGCTGGAGACGCCGAAACGCGGCGGGTGCTCGAACGCCGGATCGCCATCCAGGCGTGTAAGGCCAAGGTCGTTGTTCGAGCTGCTGATCTGGTAGCTGCCGCTAAGCAATTCCTCGCCTGTGGCCTGGAACGTGCTGCCGCCGTTTTGCGTAAAGCTGCCATTGCTTACAGTGTAGTCAGGCGCCGCTTCGGGCACGCTGGTATCCTGCGCGCCGGTGCCGGTCAGCATGATCTCGTGGGCGCTGAAGCCGGTGCTGCTTCCGCTGCCGAACAGGAACGCCACTTCGCCGATGGGAGCACCGCTGCTGCCGGTTTGCTCCTGGGCGAAGAAGCCTGTATCGCCGGTCGGGTCGGTGCTCAGCGCCGTGAACTGCGCGATACCGCCGCTGCCGAAACTGGAGTCCAGCGTGCCGCCAGGCAGAATCCGGGCAAGCGCCGCGACGCCGTTGGCACCGCATGCGGTCTGCGACGCGCCGGGCAGGTAGATGTCGCCGGTGACCGGGCCGATGCTGAAGTCGCTGCTGCTGGTGTCGCAGGCGCCGAAGTTGAAGCTCAGGTAGCCGGGCGTGGTGCCGATGATGTTGAAGGTCGGATCGAGGTGGCCGGCGCTGGTGAAGCGTGCCAGGAAGGTGCCGAAGGATGTGGTGGTGCCGCCGGACTGATTGGTGTCGGCGCCTCCAAAGTACAGGTTGAAGCTCGAATCCACCACGATCTTGCCGGTGTTGATCGCGTTGCCCTGGGTCGGCAATGGGTCGGAAAGGCCGCTGTTGCCGTAGCTGGTATCGAGCGCGCCGGTGGAAATGCTGAAGCGCGCGACCTGCACCTCGCCATTGAACGTTGGGGGCGGGAACGAGAAGCCCGCCAGATAGATGTACCCGTTCACGTCGTCGACATCGAACAGCGCAGCGCCGTAGCTGCCGCTGGAAAACGGCACGCTGGCATCGTACAGGGTAAGCAGGCCATTGCTGCCGAAGCTGGTGTCGAACGCACCGTTCGCCGCCTGATAGTGGGTGATCACATTGGCGAATGTACTGCCGCCATTCTGGCAAGTCGCGGGGGTGCTGGTACCGTCGCTGCAGGCGCCGAGCGAGTAGATGGAATCGTCGGAGCCTGTGGTCAGGTCGACGCCGTAGTCCGCGCTGCCGCCCAGATCGGTGACTTCGAATCCCGGCACCTGGACAGTGCCGCCGCCGCCGAAACCGGTGTCGGTTGTACCGAAGGTGCCGCTGAATGCAAATGTAGCCGCATAGACCAATCCTGCCACGGCAGCCACGCCGCTCCCCGCCAGCATCGTAGTGCCCAGCTTTCCATAACGCTTCATGTTGAACTCCTCTTCAAATGGGATGCGCGGACCACGTCTGCCGGGGGTCTACGACTCCTGTTCCATGCCCGCAGGCCGAACTGCGTTGCGTAGAATCGGCTAAGACAAATCCTCTTCTACGCCGGCCGGATTATTTGCTCCGTACGGTATCGAACCTAGAACCGGCGAAACTGGATCGGATGGATTTAAACGATGTTGCGTACGAAAGGCCCGGTCCAGATCTTCGAGGAACCAAATCCCGGTAGCTTGGGGTTTTGAAATTGGTATGGGCCCGCGTGCGGCCCATTTTTCTACTGCGCATTGTGCACAGGGTGGTAACGCACATCAGGGCGCTGCCACTTTAAATGGACCGATATCTTTTCCGGCACGCCTCCATTGCCCACTGAAGACCTTTCGGCCCGTCTTTCACCTTGCGAACGACTGAGGGATTGTCGGCCCGAAGTTGGTTAAGTTGGCGCTGGGCGACAGCCTTTGGCTTTCAGGAACGTGTCCTCGGTCAAATCGTCCCAGGCATACTCTACGACCTCCGACGTCTGCGGCAGGTCTTTGATCTCCGCCAAGACGTCATTCCTGCTTCGCCTCGGGGCAGCTTTTATTCCACCGACAATCGAAGTGCCGACCTCTTCAGTGTGGTTCATGGTGCGCTCCAGATGTATCAGGCGGCGACATTGACCGGTACCGGATACCAAGGTATTCGCCGTCGCAGATGCTATTCGGCCATGCGTGCAGCGTCGGTGCGGTTGCGCCCATATGGATGCAAGAGCTCGGCGAGCGCCTGCAACAACAGGACATTGCTTATCGGTGTCTTCACTATTTGTCCTTAGCTCGACCGTACGCTAGCTGGCGTTCGCCGTACCGAGGTGCCTGGTCTTGCCGATCCGACGCCGGTTGCCCGGTTTGTTCGCCCCCGAATCGTGAGGTAAGGCCGGACTCGCCGCTGGAGCGCTCAGGATTACGGTATTCGCCTCAGTGGCGGCATCGATGAGCATTTGCTGCTTTTTCAGATATTTGGACATCGTCTTTCTCCAATTCTGCCGCGGCTTCTTGAGCCAGGGCCAGGGATCGGGCCGGTGGATTCACAAGCGTCGCCCGATGCGCTCAATTTAGGAAACCACCGCAACAGGTTCTAGCCGCTATCGCACATAGCGCGCGCGGCAGGCATCGAACCGCAAAGAAGGCGTAAACGCCAGACAGCCAACTTCGAAATCGCGTATTTCCACGTTCTTCCGTGATTTTCCGGGCGATTGCGCCGGCCTCACTTTCCAGCGGTGGCGAATTTCTGCAGTTCCTGCGGGCTGAAATAGGACGGATCCCGGTCGACGTCGTACTCGACCTGTTGCGGCTCCTCGTTGAACAGGTTGACGGCGACATAGCGGCGCGACTGCAGGTCGTAGTGCACCTGCATGCCGTTCACCACCACCGGCACGTTGGCGAAGCTGATGGCGTGGGCTTCGGCGAAGCGCCAGAACTGGTCGCGGTTGTCGTAGATGTCCTCCCCCAGCACCAGCCAGCTGTCCTCGTCCAGGTAGAACACCCGTTTCTTGTAAATGTGGCTGAAGCCGGGTTTCAGCTCGGCTTCCATCACCCATACCCGGTGCAGCTCGTAACGCGCCAGGTCCTGGTTGATGTGGCCGCCGTGGATGATGTCGCGGTATTTGAGCTTGTCGCTGTACAGCAGGTAGTCGTTGTAGGGGACCAGCATCTCCTTCTTGCCGATCAGCTTGACGGTGTAGCGGTCGAACGGGCCGTTGAACATGTCCAGCTGGTCGTGCGTCATCAGGCCGTCGAACAGGGGGTTGTCGTAGCCCACCTCGCCGATGCGCCGCACCCGGCCCAGCGCCGGGTTGAATTCCCACACGCCGGTCTGATCCTTGACGCGGTCGATCGGCACGTGCAGCAGGTCGGCCGTGCCGGCCTTGTTCGGCGGCGACAGGGTTTTGACCATGGCGTAGAGGTTCTGGTTCTTGAGCGAGTCCGGCGTGGTCTTGGGATTGTTGTAGAAGAAGGTGATCTCGCCGTAGTCGCGCTCGATGACAAAACTGCCGTCCGGCTGGGTTTCCGCGGCATTGGTGTAGCCGCGGTAGCCCTTGGTGTTGTAGCGCATGATGTGGTTCCACATCAGCTCGGTGCCGTTCTTGGGGATCGGGAAGGGGTAGCCCTGAGCGGCGCAGCAGAAGCCGAAGCCGTTGTCGGTCAGGTCAACGCCGGTGGCGTTCTTCTTGGTGGCGTCGTAGAACCATTGCGGATAGGCGGCGCTGCGATGCGTGGGATAGACGATCATCTTGTAGTCGGGAAAGGTCTGGAACAGCGCCTTGTAGCCTTCCGCCAGCTGGGCCGCGTATTGCTTGTAATTGGCCGCGGTGATGGTAAACAGCGGCTTGTCCGCAGCGAACGGATTGTCGCCGCGCTTCATCGCCTGCTCCGGCAGGCCGCCGGTCCAGGCGGGGATGGTGCCGGCGGCGTTGCCGGCCTTTTCCGCGCCGATGGGAGTGAGCTCGGTTCCGAGTTTGGCCGCCTCGTCCGCCCCGACCTTGGCCTGCGCCGCCAGCGGCAGCAGCAGGCAGGCGATGATGCCGCTCAGCATGGTTCTCATTTTGTTCTCCTCACTCGATCCATCATTATTCTCGCCTCTCGCCTCTCGCCTCTCGCCTCTCGCCTCTCGCCTATTTGACCAGCAATCCATTCTTTGATTGCAGCGGGCTGAGCAGATGGCACAGCCAGCCGAGTGCCGGCATCATCAAGATGGCGCCGAACAGGTTGGTGGTGAACATGAACAGCAGCAGCAAGCCCATGTCGGCCTGGAACTGCAGGCCCGAAAACAGCCAGGTGCCGACGCTGACCATCAGGGCCAGCGAGGTGAAGGTGGTGGCCTTGCCGGCGGCGCGCAGAGCCTGGCGGAAAGCTTCGCGGATGTCCGCGCCCGCGGCGAGATAGTGGATCAGGGCGCCCCACAGGTAGATGCCGTCGTCGACGCCGATGCCGACGCCGAAGGCCGCCACCGGCAGGGTGGCGCTTTTCATGCCGATGCCCAGCAGCGCCATGAAGCCATAGGTGAGCAGGGAGCAACTCACCAGGGGCGTGATGATGCAGACCACGCTGGCCCAGGAGCGGAACGAGATCCAGACAAACACCAGCAGGGTCAGGTGCACCCAGACGATCACCAGAATCTCGCGCGATTGGATCTCCTCGTTGGTCGCCGCCATCACGCCGACGTTGCCGGAGGCCAGGGCGAAGTCGGCGCCGCTGCTCAGGTTGTCCAGGTTGAACTGCTTGACCGCGCTGACGATGCCGGCGATGGTCGCGGCGCGGTGGTCGGCGGTGAAGATCAGCACCGGCAGGACCGAGCAGTCGGCGTTCTGCAAGCCGGTGGCGGAGGGAATGCGCCCGGTGAGCTGGGCCAGCGCGTCCTTGTTGCGCGGCAGCACCGCCCACTTCGGCGAGCCCTCGTTCCACAGGCTGCGCGACTGCCGCGCCAGCACCGGCAGCGAAACGGCGGAGATGACGCCGGGCGTGTTCTGCACGTGCCAGGTGAAGCGATCCACCGTTTCCATCACCCGCCCGTCGAGACAGGCGTAGGGTTTGGCCTCCACGATCACCTTGAGCAGGTCCACGCCGATGGCGAAGTTGGCGGCAATCGCCGCGGAATCGCGGTTATAGCGGCTGTCGGGTTTGAGTTCCGGCACGCCGGCCTGGGCGTCGCCGATGATCAGGCGCGGATACATCCAGATGGCCCAGGCCAGCGACGCGGCCACCACGCCCAGGGTCGGCAGAGCCCAGCGCGCCTGCGTGATCGCCGCGATATGCGGCCACAGCCGGTCGCCCATGCGGTCGCGCAGCGCCATGCGGCGCTTGAACTTCTCGATGTCGGGCAGCCGCACCCAGCTCAGCACGATGGGCAGCATCATCTTGTTGGTGACGATCACCGCCGCCATGCCCATGGCGGCATTGAGCGCCATTTCGCGCACGATCTGGATGTGGATGAAGCTCAGGGTGGCGAAGCCGATGACATTGGTGACGATGGCCACCGTGCCGGGCAGGAACAGGCGGCGGAAGCTGGCGAGCGAGGCGTCCAGGGCGCTCAAACCATGCTCGGACACCTCGTTGCCCCAGGCATTGATGTACTGCACGCCGTGCGAGACGCCGATCGACAGAATCAGGAACGGCACCAGGACGGCGAAGGGATCGAGCCCGAAGCCGGCCAGCTGCAGCAGGCCCAGCTCCCACACCACCGCCGTCACCGCCGCCGACAGCGGCAGCAGCGACAGGCGCAGCGAGCCGCAGAACAGCCACAGCAGGCCGACGATCAGCAGCATGGCGACGAAGAAGAAGCCGATCACCTCCACGCTGGCGTCGGTGACGTCGCCGATCACTTTGGCGAAGCCGATGATGCGCACCGAGTAGCCGGGGGAATAATCCGGGTTGGGTTGTTGCTCCACGCTGACGTCGCGGCCGGAGACCAGGATCGCCTCGCCGTTGTCGTCCTTGCGCGTGGCCTCGAACGTTTGCCAGGGCAGCTTCCAGCCGTAGTCGGTGTAGCCGGTCCAGACCAGGTCGCCGGCCTGGTAGGGCGGCCGGTCGGCCTTGAGCCGGTACCGGTACTCCAGGGGACTCTGGATGCGGCCGCGCAGCTGGTCCTCCAGCTGGCCGGCGAGACGGTGGTAGTCCAGCTTGGCCCCGGTGACCGGGTGCCGCTCCAGCAGGGAGGCCACGATCATCGCCCCGTGCTGGTCGAGCGAGACGAAGCGGCCGATCACCGCATCGGCCTTGCCCACATGCTCGCGCACCTTGGCGATCATTTCCGGCGTCGGCGCATAGTTCGCCGGAACCACGGTGCCCAGGTTGATGCCGTCCTCGACGATCTCCAGGTAGGTCAGGTCCGGCGTGAACAGCGAGGTGACGTGGGCGCGGTCCACGCCCGGCAGGAAAAAGGTGGCGTCGGTGAGCTTTTTCAGCTTGTCGAGAAAATCCGGGTCATAGATGTCTTTTCCATCGTTCCTCATCAGTGCCACGGAAATGAGGTTGGCGCCGCCGAAGGCCTGCTCGTACTTCTTGAACACCTTCATGTACGGATGGTCGAGCGGAATCTGCTTCTCGAAGCCGGCATCCGGCCGCAGCTTGAGCGCGTGGAACCCCAGAAAGGCCGTCAGTAACATCAACAGGCTGAACGTCAGCCAGCGCCGCCCGTAAATCAGGGGAATGACCGCCCGAAGTATTCCGTCAGCGCTGATGCGCACCACGCTCCTCCGAAAAATCGTTATCGATCATTGCTTAGTAGCCAGTTAAAGCGGTTTCGTTCAATTCGGCAACTGCGCAGGCCGGTCTGCGCGCCGCCGCGGCTTTTACGGCAGCACCGAACGGCCTCGCGCCGGTTTGCTATGCTTCAGGCGGCTTTACAGGTTCCGCAATCGAAAAATAGGGAGGAAAGACCATGTCTGCACCATTCGCACGCACCCTGCTCGCCTCGTTGTTGCTCGCCGCCTTGCCCGGCCTTGCCGGCGCCGATCCTGCTGCCGCTGCCGCTCCGGTTGCCGCGACACCGTCACCCCCGCCGCCACCGGGCGGCGGCAGCGCTTCGAGCGACGCTAAGCCCGCGGCAGCGGCGCCGGCCAAGAAGACCTCTCACAAGAAGTCCACCAAGAGCAGCAGCAAGAGCAAGTCGGCGAAGCCGGCGACGCCCGCGCCTGGCGGCGGCTCGGACACCTCCATGCCTCAACCGGCCAAGTCGCCCCCGCCGGGGGGCGGCAGCAATAAGAGCAAGACCAAGCAGCCGGCCACTCCCGCGCCGCCCCCGCCGCCGGGCGGCGGCAGCTAAGCATTCCGGCCGGATGCGATGGCCTTGCCGCCATCGCAGCCGGGCCGTTCGTTATGTTCCCGATGTCTTGGGGCATTCCGGGCTGAAGCTTGCTTACCGCGGCCGGTGAACGGCCGAATTGACTGCCGCGACGCATGAACAAGCTGATCGAAGAGTTGAAGCGCCGCAATGTGTTGCGGGCCGCGACCTTCTATGCCGCGGGGGCCTGGCTGCTGGTCCAGGTGGCGACACAGGTTTTCCCGTTTTTCGACATTCCCAACTGGGCGGTGCGGCTGGTGGTGATCGCCGTGCTGGTAGGGTTTCCCTTCGCCCTGGTCATTTCCTGGTTCTACGAACTGACTCCCGCGGGTTTCGTGCGCGAGGTGGAGCCGGGATCGGTGGCGCCGGGAAGCATCTGGCATCACCGTGCCTTCCGCACGGCCCTGGCTTCGGCGGCCGCCGTTGCACTGACGCTGGCGATCGCCGCGGGCCTGGTGTCGCGCCGCGCGGAACCCGTCCAGGCCGGCAAGGCTTCCATCGCGGTACTGCCGTTCCGCAACCTCAGCGCCAACGCCGATACCGCCTATTTTGCCGAAGGCATCCAGGACGAAATCCTGACCCGCCTGACCCGCATCGGCGCGCTGCGGGTGATTGCCCGCAGTTCCAGCGCGCGCTATACCAGCGCACCGGAAGACCTGTCCAAGGTGGTCCGGGAACTGGGCGTGGAGAATGTCCTCGAAG
Organism: Verrucomicrobiota bacterium; assembly: GCA_903970595.1. Taxonomy (GTDB): domain Bacteria; phylum Pseudomonadota; class Gammaproteobacteria; order Nevskiales; family Nevskiaceae; genus Nevskia. The sequence continues at coordinate 3,938 of CAJCJI010000105.1, read as the reverse complement.
GCAGCGTGCAGCGGCACGACGACGAGGTGCGCATCAATGTGCAGCTGGTCCAGGCCCTGACCAATACCAACCTCTGGTCCGAGACCTACGATCGCAAGCTGACCGACATGTTCGGCGTGGAAAGCGAGGTCGCCAAGGCCGTTGCCGTCTGGCTCAAGGCCACGCTCACCGGCGCCGAGAAGCGCGAACTGGACAGCGCGCCGACCGTCAACGCCGAAGCCCACGATCAGTATCTGCGCGGCATGGCCCTGATCCGGCGTTCTTTCGAGCCGGCCAATCTGCTGGGGGCGGCGCGCTCGCTGCGCCGCGCGGTCGAGTTGGACCCGCAGTTTGCCGAGGCCTGGGCGGCGCTCGCCCAGACCGATGCCAGCATCGCCTATCAGATCGATGCCACGCCGGGCCAGTGCGACAAGGCCGGGGAAGAGGCCGCCACCGCCTTGCGGCTGGAGCCCGACCTCGCCAAGGCCCATCAGGCGCAGGGCTATTACCTGCTGCACTGCAAGTCCGACCTGGACGGGGCGCAAGCCGCGTTCGAGCAGGCGCGGCGTGAGCTGCCGGGCAGTCCGCAGCTGATGGAGGCGATGGGCATCGTCGAGCGCCGGCGCGGCCGCCTGGCCAAGGCGGCCGACTATATGGAACAGGCCGAAGTGCTGGACCCGGCCAACACCGAACTGCTGGGCAATCACGCCCTGACCCTGGTGGAGCTGCGGCGCTTCGATCAGGCCCACGCGCTGGCCGACAAGTCGCTGAACCTGGCGCCCGACGATCCCGCCATGCTGACCCTGCAAGTGTTCACCCACCAGGCCGAGGGGCAGCTCGGCCAGGCGCAGAAACTGCTGGAGCCGCTGGCGCTGCATCCGCAGGACCCGGCGGTATTCGATTATCAGGTGCTGCAGCTGATCTACCAGCGCCGCTACGCCGATGCCGCGGCATTGCTCAAGCAGGCGTTGGCCCAGGACCTGAGTCCCCTGGGCATCGGCGCCGGCGACTACTATTACCTGCTGGGCGTCGCCCTGCGCGCCGGCGGCGAGGCGGGCGGGGCACGCCAGGCCTTTGCCGACGGGCATGCCTTCATGCTGCGGTTCTCGGGTTCCGGACACTCGGCCGACATCCGGCTGTACCGCGACGCCCTGCTTTGCCTTTGCTCCGCGGGCGGGGGCAATGCGGCCGCGTCCTCCAAGGAATGCCCGGTGGTCGAAGGCGAAGGCGCCAGCGACGATGTGTTCGCTCCCAGCGCCCGCGAGGCGCTGGCCCGCGCCGACGCCCTGCGCGGCCGGACCGAGGCGGTCATGACGGCGCTGCCGGGCCTGCTGCAGGCCTCCTACTACAGCTATCTCTACAATGCGCCACTTACCTCGGCTCTGCTCCGCCAGGACCCGGTATGGGATGCCTTGCGCAACGATGCCCGCTTCCAGGCACTTGCGAACGCTGCGCCGAAAGAGCCATAGGCAGCATAGGGGCGGCTAACGTCCTGTGTCGGTCCATGCCCTGCGGCGAACACGGGGCGCGTGCATCAGCAGGATAGTCGCTGCGCAGATTGACTGGGTCACGATCTGCCCTACGAGAATCAGACGCTTTCCGGGTTACAGTTTGGGTATCCGGATGCGGCTGATCATCAGGGAGCCGGAGACCGCGAACATCAGCGTCAGCGGGTGCAGGGTGAAATGCAGCAGGGTGAGCTTGCCGAACCACATCTCGTCGCCCAGCGCGTCCTGCCCGGTGGCGGCGGCCAGCACCACCACCAGCATGAGCGAGGTCGGGATGGGGGTGCCTTCGAAGTATTTGACCTTGTCGCCGCCTTCGGAAAGGGCTTCGGCGGTGACGTTGTAGCGGGCCAGGCGCGACACGCCGCAGGCGACGAAGAATCCCAGCACCACCCGGTCGATCAAGCCCTGCATGCCGCAGCCGTAGCCGATGACGGCCGGCACCACGCCGAAGGAGATGACGTCCGCCAGCGAGTCCAGTTCGCGGCCGAGGGCGGAGCTCTTGCTGCGCCAGCGCGCGATGCGGCCGTCGAGCACGTCGAACACCAGGGCGGCGACGACCAGGGCGCAGGCGTAGTACACGTGCCGCGGATCGCCCACCTGCAGGTAGGTCATCATCGAAAACAGCGCGCCGACACCGCAGATCGCATTGCCGAGGGTGAACCAGTCGGCAAGGTGGAACTCGCGGATCATGGCGAAAGGCTTGGGTTGGTTCATGGCGGTGGCGGCGGGTAGAGCTGCGGCAGCGGGGCTTTCTTGGCGTAGGCGCGGAACAGGGTGCGGGCCAGCACCCCGAGGACCTGGCGCACTTCGTCGGGCGTCTGGTGGCGCAGCGGCAGGATCACCGCCTCGCCCAGCGACATCACGGCCCGGGCGAAAGCCTCCAGGTCCCCGGCGAGGTCGAATTGCCCTTGGTCGACGCCGCGGCGCAGGGCCGACTCGATCACCTTCCAGGAGCGCTGTTCGAAGGCGCGCTGCGCATCGGACAGCACCGAGGTCTCGGGGCCGGAGGTGACCAGCCAGTAGCCGGCCACGCCGTTGACCACGCGCGGATCGCCCAGCAGCCGTTCCAGGCCCTGGAACAGGGCCAGCACCGCGCGCGAGCCGTCGGTTTCGGCGGCCATCGGTTCGAAAATGTAGTGGTCGAAGAGTTCGTGCAGGCGGCGCAGGCAGTCCAGGTACAGCGCCTCCTTGCCGGCATAGTGCCAGTACAGCGCGCCCTTGGAGAGGCCGGTGATGCCGGCGATGTCGCCGATCGATACGCCGTCGTAACCGTAGCGGGCAAACAGCTCGAAGGCGCAGTCCTGGATGGCCTTGACCGTGTCGATCGGGTGGTGGGCGGGTTTACGCGGCATTTGCGATGATGAGCGCCCTTATCGGCGTTGAATATGGCGGATTGAGATGCACGTACCGTCCGACAACCGCATGGACGACCGCGCCCGGCAACTGGCGTTCATGCGGCAGTATAGCTTTGCCACGCTGGTGTCGGCCGATGCCGGCGCGGTACCGTGCGCGACGCACCTGCCGCTGCTGGCGCTGGAGGCAGGCGCCCAGCTGCGCCTGTTGGGTCACATGGCCCGGGCCAACCCGCAGTGGCGCGACCTCTCCGGTGCGGGCGCCGAGGTATTGGCGATTTTCCACGGACCCCACGCTTACGTCTCTCCCGGTCTTTACCAGCGGCATCCCAGCGTGCCGACCTGGAACTACGCCGCGGTGCATGCCTACGGCAGCTTGCAAGTACTGGACCGGGACGAGGACCGGCTGCAGGTGCTGCGGCAACTGGTCGCGGCAAGCGATGCGGCTTACCTGAAGCAAATGGAGCATCTGCCGGAGGACTACCTGGCCTTGAAGCTGCAGGGCATCGTCGCCTTCGAGATCACGGTGCGGCGCGTGGTGGCGCGCTGGAAGCTGAGCCAGGACCGCCTGCCGCAGGAGCGTCAGGCGATTGCCGAGGCGCTGGAGCAAAGCGCCGACAGCGCGGCGCAGGCGCTGGCCGGGATGATGCGGGCGGCGGATTGAGCGCTGCGGCCCGGCACCGGCTTAACCCCGTTTCGACGCAGCCAGCGTTTATAGCTGGGAACACAATTGGAATGGCCCATCAAAATGGCCCATCAAAATGGTGATTGGCAATGCGGCGGCCTAAGGAGTAGCGACTGGAAGCAAGCCTCACGGCGGAGCGGCCGACCACGGTCGTCGCGCCGACCGACGAAGAGCTGATGATGCAGTACCGGGGCGGGGCCTTGCCGGCGTTCGAAATGCTGTATCGCCGGCACAAGGATCCGCTGTACCGGTACCTGCTACGCGGCTGTGCCCAGCCGGAGGTGGCCGCGGAATTGTTCCAGGAAGTGTGGGCCAGCCTGGTGCGGGTGCGCCTGAGCTACGAACCGCGCGCCAAGTTCAGCACCTGGCTGTACCGCATGGCGCACAACCGCCTGGTGGATCATTTGCGGCTGG
>CAJCJI010000104.1 GCA_903970595.1 Verrucomicrobiota bacterium | reverse complement strand
GGAGTGATAAGCGTGATTGGACGTGCAGATTCACTAGCCAAAAATGCCAATGCTGTCGTGCCGACAAGGTCCTCAGCGCAACAGGACCGCCGCGCAAAATCTGCATCGCAGGACGACGACGGTCTCATTGCGCTGTGCCAGCAGTTCCGGTCCAAACTTCATGAGTGGATCGAGCAAGTCGGAAAACTCGGTATCGAGAGCTACGACGAAAACGAGGAGACCGGCCGGGCGCTGCACGCGCTGCGCGTCGAATGGGGCAACTGCCTGGAATCACTCCGCAGCCTGCAACCCAGCACGGTCGAAGGCGCGAACGAGAAGCTGAACGCGGCCCAGGTTTTCCTTACATTTTCTTGTGAAGCCGATGGGTCTGCCGCCGAGTTGCTGGCGCTCGCGACCCGCGAGGTGGACCATGTCACCGCCAACCTTCGTGTCTCCGATCGCGCGCAAATTTCTCGCCCGGTCAATATCCCGGGACCTCGTGGTTGGTTCGAGCGACTCACTCGGCGCGCGTAGGCTGCGCCCGACGGGAAGAGGCTCATAGGCCGTCGCCGTTCGCAAAGCTCGGGGCCATCGTGGTTTAACCACGAACGGAGTTCCCGATGCGCCCCTTGCTCGTCCTGGCACTGCTCGGTGCTTCGCCTGCCCTTGCAGCGGAGCCGCAGTGCTCCCTTCCAGGTCCGACGCCGATAGCAGTCGCTGACCACGAAAACCATGTCGTCCCGCCGATACCGAAGACGGATGCGCAAGAACCGGCCGCTGCGGCACGACCTGCCGCGCAGCTACCGGAATCCCTCGCAGTCCTTCCGTTTGTTCAGCATGTCGCATCGGCCGGAGCGGTGATCTCTGATTTCGGCCCGTCGCACGGGCTGCGTTCCATCGCGGCCCGCAACGGCGATCAGTTCATGATTTTCCAGATAACGCCGGATGGGCAGGCCGCGGTTTCCGGAGCGCTCACCGATCTCACGGCCGCGCAACTCACCGCCGCCGCCAATGGCAACGTCACACCGCTCAGCCCTCAACATGGGCTCGACGGCGTGTTCGTGCGCAGCGGGGCACAGTTCCAGGTCTTCTACATCACACCCGACAAGGAGCGGGTTATCCCTGGCGTTATGTGGGACGCTGCCGGGAAGGATTTGACGCGCGAGCAGGTCGCCAATGTGCCCGGCGCCGTACCGACCGTCGTCGTCGGCGACGTTGCATCCGCAAAGACGGATGGCAAGCCCGTGGCATCTGCTGTCCCTGCCCTCCCGCTGGTCCAGAAGGCGAATTACGGCACAGTGGGGTCCGCGCTGGCGCCCCATCTGTGGATGCTGATCGACCCACAGTGCGTCTACTCGGTCCGCGCCTACCAGATGCTTCACCCCTTCGTCGAAGCGGGCAAGGTGCAGCTGTCGGTTATTCCGATCTCGGTGCTGGATTACGAGGACAAGGGGCAAAGCACGAAGAGCGCGTTGGCCCTGCTGAGCAAGCCAGGCGAACAACTCGTCGCGTCCTGGCAGGCAGGGAACGTGAACGACCCGCCGATCCCTGCGGCAGCCGCCCGGCTCCAGGCCAATATGGCGATCGCACAGGCCATCGGGCTTCAGGGGACGCCGACGCTGATCTGGAAGAAGGCGGACGGGACCGAGGGCCGGATCGACGGTGTCCCGACCAGCGTGGAAGCGCTGCTCGCATCGATCGGAAGCGGATCATGACGGTATCTCTTGGCAATCCGCGTTCTTCTGAACCGCCGCCGGAGGACCGCAAACAGCGGCGTTCCTTTTTCGGCAAGATATTCCGCGGCACCGGCTGGCTTGCGGCTGGGCCTGTCGATTGGGCTGGCACGCGACGGATCAGGCGAGGCTGGTCGTTCATCGGCGACCTGGTGCATATCCTCCGTCTGGGACCGAGCCCGGACAACCGTTTCAAGACGGAGGATCGCGGCGTCTTTGACATGCGCGCCACGGCATTCAGCTACGGTATGTCGGTGCCGGAACTCGAGGCCCGGCTCCGGTCGCGCCGGCTCCAGACCGCCAGGATTGCTTACGCGGCGTTCACTCTCGCGTGGCTCTTCCTGTGCGGTTGGGTCTGGCACGCGCTCGCATCGCCCCTAACCGCCATGCGCGTGACATCGGCGCTGTATTTCCTGCCGTTCTGCGCCCTGTTTTTCCTGATCGCGTTTCACAATGCGCTACTCAATTTTCAAATCAGAAGTGGCCGTCTCGCGAACTGGCGCGAGTATCTCGCAACCACCGAAAAGTTCTGGCCCTGCTGACAAACGGCAGGCGCGCATTTTGTCGGCTCATCCGCAAGGCATCGTTATCGAACGGCCAGCAAAATCGTCCTTCGCCCAGCTGCACGACCGACGCTGGTCACGCGGCGCGCGAGATGTCGGACATGCCGCGTCCCAGGTAAGGCCCAGACGCTCCGAGGACACTGGGTTGGGAGCCGACCCGGCTTTCTAGAGCAGATTCTGATCAATCCGGCTCATATCCTGCCGCGGTGAAATAGTTGGCGCACTCTGCGGCGGTAAATTGCGGGAGTGCGTCGCGGATCGCGTC
>CAJCJI010000103.1 GCA_903970595.1 Verrucomicrobiota bacterium | reverse complement strand
GCCGCTGCGGTTTGCAGCGGCGCGGCGCTGGCCGGCAGCCTGGATCTTGGCTGGGACACCACGGCGGATTACAAACTGGTGCTCTCCTACGGCGTTGCAGTCCGCACGCAACACCAGGCCGCCAACCTGATCAACGGCCCGATCGACCCGCTGGTGATCCCGGCCACCGAGCAATCGATCCTGAACGGCACCGCGTTCACCCATACCGGCCTGCCCACCACCATCAATTTCGACGACGGCGACCGCAATTTCAACAGGTTCAGCCTGATCAACGACCGCGTCAGCGCCTTCGGCCAGATGCAGTTCACCCACGAGAACTACGGCGCGGTGTTCAGCGGCGATTACTTCTACGACCAGGTTTATCACCACCCGAACGACAACGATTCTCCCGCCACGGTCAACCATACCGGTCCGGTCAACCAGTTCACCGACGGCGCGCGCTACTACGACGGCCAGCGCCCGCGCCTGCTGGAGGCCTACGGCTACGGCGACTGGAACCTGTGGGACAGCGCGGCCAGCCTGGACCTGCGCATCGGCAAGCAGTTGGTGGCCTGGGGCGAGGCCCTGTTTTTCACCGGCATCGCCCTGGCGCAGTCCCCCACCGACGCCACCAAGGCCTTCATCCCGGGGGTCGAGACCAAGGACATCCTGCTGCCGGTGAACCAGCTTTCGTTCCAGCTGGGCCTGCCGCAGGGCCTCAGCGTGATGGGCTATTACCACCTCGACTACAAGGCCGACGAAATCTTCCCGGTCGGCGACTACTACTCGGTGCAGGACGCGGTGGGGCCGGGCAGCGAGTTCGCCTACGGCTCGATCAATCCGCTCTACGCCCAGGGCTGTCCGGGCCTGCTCAGCAGCGCTGCCGAAAACATCGCCGCGCAGGGCGGCCTGACTTCGCTGATCAATACGATCAACACGATCGGCAAGCCCCTGGGCCTGTCGATCAATACACTGGACCAGCTGTGCAATCTGCCGGGCAACCTGGGGCCGCTGCTGGGCGCGAGCCCGGACATCCTGTCGACGCGCGGCCCGGACATCCGGCCGAGCCGCTGGGGCCAGTGGGGCCTGGGCGTGAAGTACCCGATCACCGCCAAGACGGCCCTGGGATTGTTTTTCCTGCGCTACGACGACACCACACCGGCGGTCCAGCTGAATCCGGGCTGCGCCTCATTCTCCACCCTGATTCCGCTCACCACCTGCACGCTCAACGAATCGGTGCCGACGTCCTACCAGGTGCGGTACTACGACGGCATCCACCTGGCGGGCGCCACCTTCTCCACCTCGATGGGGCCGTTCAACATCTCCGGCGAATTCAACTACCGCGAAGGCCTGGACATGCCGGTCAAGGCCGTGATCGACGGCGAGATCGAGCCGGTCTATACGCGCGGCAAGCTGGCACAGGCCGACGTGTCGGCGATTTTCACCACCAATCCCGGCTTCCTGGTGGACGAGATCCCGATCGTGGCGGAAGCGGCCTATATCCATGTGCTGGACCTGGAGCCGTTCCAGACCCAGCGGGTGCCGGTGGCCGGCAACCCCCTGTCGCCGCTGCCCAACCCGATCATGCCCACCGGCACCGGCCAGGACCCGTTCTTCAGCAAGAATTCCTGGGGCTACGAGGCCCTGGTCATTCCCAAGAACCACAACGTCATCTCCGGCGTGGACCTGGGCTACCCGGTCAGCTTCTCGGCCATCGGCAACGGCAACCCCTCCATGGCCGGAGCGTTCGGCGCCCTGTTCGGCGCCGGCGACGAACGGCTCGGCGTGGGCCTGGACGCTACCTACCTGGACAACCTGGAAGTGGGCCTCAACTACAACTTCTTCTTCGGCGATACCGGCAAGACCATCCGCGGCAGCGACCTGCATGAGCATCCCTACGCCGACCGCGACAATGCCACGTTCAGCGTGAAGTACAACTTCTAGCCCCGCGTCCTTACTCCATACGGCCTAAGCCGGGCCGGGTGTACTGCGCTATCCTTGGACGCATGAGCCGCCCAAGCCTGGAAAGCAGATTGCCAGTCCGCCAGCACCGCGGGAGCCGCGCCTCGTGACGAGCGGCAGCGACAGCTTCGACGCCGGCGAATTCCGCAAGGCGCTGGGCTCCTTCGCCACCGGCGTGACCATTATCACCACGCGCGGCGCCGACGGCGCGCCGGTGGGCCTGACCGCCAACAGCTTCAACTCGGTGTCCCTGAATCCGCCGCTGGTGCTGTGGAGCCTGGCCAATACCTCGATGAGCCTGGCGGCGTTCCGCGCCGCGCCTTACTGGGCGGTGCACGTGCTGGCCACCGACCAGGAGGAGCTTTCGGCGCGCTTCGCCCGGCGCGGCGAATCCAAGTTCGCCGGCCTGGATGTCGAGACCGGCATCGGCGAGGTGCCCCTGCTCAAGGGCTGCTCCGCGCGCTTCCAGTGCCGCACCGCGTTCCAGTACGAAGGCGGCGACCACGTCATCTTCCTGGGCGAGGTGCTGACCTTCGACCGCAACGAGGCGGCGCCGCTGGTATTCCACGGCGGCCGCTATGCCCACGCCACCCGCCGCGATCCGCTCGGCGCCAAGCCCCGCAGCGCGTTCCTCGAAGGCAGCTTCGGCGACGATTTCCTAGGTTACCTGCTGGGGCGCAGCCATTACCGCATGTTCGCCCAGATCCGCCGCCACCTGGAGGAAGCCCACCTGAGCGACCAGGAGTTCTACGTCCTGTCGGCGCTGACGCTCAAGCGCGCCATGAGCGTGCGCGACCTGGACGCCGGCATGGCCGGCGTGCTCGACGAGAACAGCCACCGGGCCATCCAATCCCTGGTACGGCACGGCCTGGCCCGCGAAGCGGCGCCGGAGGCCGGCGCCGCCGGCGCCGCCGGCGGTCCGGCCTACGAGTTGACCGAGGCCGGCCGCGAAGCGGCGCTGCGGGTGATCGCCGCCGCCAAGGCGGTGGAATCGCGGATGCTGGAGCGGCTTGGGGCTGGTGAAGCGCCGGTGCTGAAGTCGCTGTTGAACCGGTTGCTGGGGGTGATTGATCCGGAGGCGGGGGCGTTGTGGGGGGCTGCTGATGCTGGCACTAAGGAGCCGACGGCTTAGGCGGAGTGAGGCGCAGTCCGCTGTGCCCTTTTTCAATCCGTCATTCCCGCGAACGCGGGAATCCAGCTTTTAGCTGTCATTCTGACGGCAGCGAAGAATCTGGCCTTCTTACTCTGAACCTTCGTCGCACGCGCTTGCGCGCGACCATTGGCACCCGAGCAGAACCTTTGTGTTCCGCCCTGATGGCGGGTAACTTTTCTTTGGGTTTCGCCCAATAGTGTCCGGTTAATCGGCGAATAGAATCAATTGCTTGGCGATGGGGTCATCGGATTCCTGCACGATATGCCGCTCAAGCATGCATTGCAGCAAGTCCTGCTCGAAGAGCGTGACGCTCAAAATCTGTAGAAGTTCGTACAGAGAAGCAGTAACACCCAGGCGTTTGCGCACGATGGCAATCAGCACATAGACCGACACGGCGATCCAGATTTGAGTCTTGACCGCATTGGGCGAAGTGCCGAAGAACGCCTTGATGCGCAGATGCTGCTTGATCCAGCGAAAGAAGATTTCGACCTGCCAACGGTGGCGATACAAAGCGCCGACGGTGGCGGCCGGCAAGGCAAAGTGATTGGTGAGTAATACGATGGAGCCGCCGGTATCGATGTCGCGCAACCGCAGCCGACGCAGAGGCGCCGGATAGTCCTTGCGCGCAATCTGCCGTGTCAGCGCCACCGTCTGATCGGAGGCAATCGTGACGCGGTCCGCCACGGTGTGGGAATAGCGCCGTGTGGCGCGCAGGTTCTTCTTCGCCCGCATCAGGAAGAAGGCGCCTTCGCAGTGAATGCGGTACAGACGTTCAAAGTCCAGGTAACCGCGGTCCATAACATAGATTGCCCCGGGCTCCGGAACGATCTGATCGAGCATGTGCACATCGTGTCCACGCGCCTGGGAGATATGGATGACAGCAGGGATGGCACCGCGAAGATCGAGCAGAGTATGCAGCTTGATGCCGCCGTGCCTGATCGAGGCCGTCCGAGCCCAAGGGAACACCGATAAGCACAGATCGATGGTGGTGGAATCCAGTGCATAGGCGGTCTGGGCCAATTCCAGCCCGAGCGGCTCGGCAGCATATAGGCGCCGCGCCGTGGCGATCAGGGCCTGGGCGAACTCGGCATAGATGCGCCAGTCACGCTGCTCGTTGGCTTCAGCCAGGGTGCTGCGGGCCACTCTGGACCGAATTCCCAGATGGTGGAGCTTGGCCTGATGTGCGCGCAGGCAAACCTCGATATCACGCAGGCTCTCACGTCCGGCGAGCTGGGCGAAGGCCATACACAGGTACTGATCCAGGCAGGAGAAGCGTTTGACGTACCGGTTCCCGTCGTACTTGGCCACCAACCGACGGAAAGTGTGCAGCGGCAGATGCTGCATGAGTTGGGCAAATACATAGCGGCCTTGGTGCATGACGGCGTCCTCCCTAGACGCCATCAGCCTCGCGCAAATGAAGTTGAAATCGATGACACCCCGAAAATCGCATTTCAGGCAATCGGCTCAAGCACTTACAGCGTGAGACATTGGGTTTTACCGGACACTATTGGGTTTCGCCCAAAGAAAAGTCACCAAAAGAAATGCGACCCGATGTCTGCGCCGACTCCTTTGTCTGATGGCTCACCCCGCCATCCCTGGCGCGACTTCGCGCTTATTGCCAACCCCCGGCCCGGCCATCCATGGCCGGGCGTTCGGAAGTTCTGGAGTGACATTGAGTCACTCCAAAACTCCCTCACCCCTGCGCTCCGCAGCCGGAGCGGGGTCCATCGACAGGCCATCCCTGGCCTGACGATGGACGCTTCGGCTCCTGCCTCGCCCGCGTCTGCGCGCGGCAATGTCCGCTCCGTCTTTGCGGTGCTCGGCGCAGCCAGACGGGGAGGAACGTCAACAGCGCAAATCAAAATCAAGAGCGCTCGGCTCAACGTATGGCGCGCTATCCCAACATGGCGTAGAGTTTTCTCGTCGAATCATGTCGCGGAAAATTGATCGGCCTCAATATTTGCGTATCAAGCAATATCAGGGGGGTTGTGGAATGGATTATGGTGTTAGACCGCAATGGCGTCCCGATCCAGTTCGGTCTAATCAGCGTTGAACTAAACCGCTATCGCGGTAGGGTGCTTGGTGAGGTTGTTCTCTCCTGTTTGAGACTATCTTTTTAGCTTTCTCGTCACGGGAATCTTCCCGTTCGACGAGGAAGTGCCATG
>CAJCJI010000102.1 GCA_903970595.1 Verrucomicrobiota bacterium | reverse complement strand
AGAAATGCATCCACGCAGACACCCTATTTGAAATCGGAGGCACCCCCAAAACGTCTACTCTAGTAAATCTCTCAGGCACTTAGGGCAGGCAAGGAGAACTTTTGCCGGACACTATTGGGCGAAACCAAAGAGAAGTAACCCGCCCATCAGGGGCGGAACCCAAAGGTCCTGCTCGGGAGCCAATGGTCGCGCGCAAGCGCGTGCGCAGAAGTTTCAGCTTGACCTGAAAGGGCGCAGCGGGGGTTGCGCTTCGCTGCACCCACCCGATGTCTCAGGATGACAACGATAGCTGGATTCCCGCGTTCGCGGGGAGAGGGAGAAAAATCCGGAGTTTCGCCTTTCTCCGAACAAGGGCATCATTGCCCCGAACGGGAAGCATTGATCCCCATGAGACCACGGCATTGGCGGCAATGGATTCTGTTGGCCGGCGTCCTGGCCTGGACGCTGGCCGGCAGCGCCTGCCATTCCGGCGACCCCGATGCCCTCTGGAAAATCGTCCACGGCCAGTGCGTGCCGGACCAGACCGGCCACGGCAGTCCGGCGCCCTGTGCCGAGGTCCATCTCGACGGCGGCGAGGACCACGGTTATGCACTGCTCAAGGACCGCAATGGTCCCTACCAGTTTCTGCTGATTCCCACCGCGCCCATCCCCGGCATCGAGAGTCCGCGCCTGCTGGCCGCGGACGCGCCGAACTATTTCTGGGACGCCTGGCAGGCGCGCAAGCTGGTGGAGCAGAAGGCCCAGCGCAGCCTGCCGCGCGAAGCGCTGAGCCTGGCGATCAACTCCGCCTACGGCCGCTCGCAGCAGCAACTGCATATCCACATCGACTGCCTGCGGCCCGAGGTGCGCGCGGCGCTGCAGGCGCACCTGCACGAGATCGGCGCGCACTGGGCGCCGCTGAGCGTGCCGCTGGCGGGACGCCATTACCGCGCCATGCGCATCGCCGAAAGCGCCTTCGCGCAGGCCAATGCGTTTGCATTGCTGGATGATGCCGGCGGCTTGGCGAAGCACACGCTGGTCGCGGCGGGCGCCACGTTCGAGGACCAGACGCCGGGGCTGATCCTGCTCGACGACAGCGCCAGCCTGTGGCGACTGGACCCGGGGCATGGCGAGGATCTGCAAGCGCATAGCTGCAGCTAGCCGGCTGGCGTGTCGCGGTGGTGGGCGACTACGCCAACGCCGGCGCCTTTTTCAAAGCTTCATCCAACAGCCAGTCGCGGAACGCGGCGACTTCCGGGCGCAGGATGGCGCTGTCCGGCACGACCGAGTAGTACGCATTGTCCAGCGGCAGCGGCAGCGGAAAGGCCACAACCACCTTGCCCTCGGCCAGTTCGGCGGCCGCCAGCAGCGGCATCGCCAGGGTCACGCCCAGGCCGTCGGCGGCAGCCTCCAGCGCCAGCGTGGAGTGGTCCAGTTGCAGGCCGCGCCGGGGATCGACGTCGTTGACGCCGTTGCGCTTGAGCCAGCGCGCCCAGGCCGAGCGGGTGCGGTCGGCCACGCGGGCGTCGCCGTGCAGCAGGGTCTGGTGGCTCAGGTCCTCGGGGACCAGCAGCGGCGGCGGACCCTTGAGCAGCCGCGGATGGCACATCGGCACCACTTCCACGGTGAACAGCAAGTCCACGTTCTGCCCGGCCGGGCGGCCGTTGCTGAAGCGGATCTCCAGGTCCGCGTCGACGTTGGATTCGGCAGCGTCCTCGGAGCGGATCTCGCGCGCGGAGGCGTTGATCAGCTGGCCGCTGGCGACCAGGCGCACGTCGATCTCCGGATGCTGCGTCAGGAATCGCTGCAGGCGCGGCATCAGCCAGCGGGAGACGAAGGTGGGGGTGGCGCCCACGGTCAGGTGCGGCGCCTTGCCGTGATTGCGCAGCTCCGCCACGCCCTGCGCCAGGGCCTCGAAGCCCCGCTGGAAGCGCGGCAGCGCCGCCTGGGCCGCCGCGGTCAGCTCGATGCGGCGCGGCAGGCGCTCGAACAGCGGGAATCCCAGCAGCTGCTCCAGGGACTTGATCTGGTGGGTCAGCGCCGCGGGCGTGACGAACAGCTCTTCGGCCGCCTTGCGGAAGCTCTTGTTGCGCGCCACGGCCTCGAAGGCGCGCAGGGCGTTCAGCGGGGGGAGTTTGGTCGAGGACACAGCATAGTTTAGTTTTTTGAACCCATAGGGTAAACGCCCCTGCTTCAATTTGGCTGCTTGTCAGCCGTTTCCGGCCGTTTTTCGACATCGTTCAGAACCGGCCGCGCGCCCGGCCGTTCAGGCGACCTGCCCCGCCGCGTGCCCCGAGGCCCAGGCCCACTGGAAATTGAAGCCGCCGAGGTGGCCGGTGACGTCCACCACCTCGCCGACGAAGTACAGGCCCGGCAGCTTGCGCGACTCCATGGTGGTGGAGGACAGCTCGGCGGTGTCCACGCCGCCCAGCGTCACCTCGGCGGTGCGGTAGCCCTCGGTGCCGCTGGCGACGATGGGCCAGGCCTGCAGCAGCGCGGCGATCTGCTCCAGCTCGGCGGGGCGATGCTGGCGCATCGGGCGGTTGCCCAAGGCCAGTTCGCACAGGCGCTGCGCCAGGCGCTTGGGCAGGACTTCGGACAGCAGGGTTTTCAGTTCCGCCGCCGGGCGTTCCACCTGCTGGCCCCGGAGGAACGCCAGCACGTCGCGCTCCGGCAGCAGGTCCAGCCGCAGCGCGTCGCCCGGATTCCAGTAGGAGGAAATCTGCAGGATGGCCGGGCCGCTGAGGCCGCGATGGGTCAGCAGGCAGGCGCCGCCGAAGCTCTGCCCATCGACCGAGGCGACCACCGGCAGGGCCACGCCGCTCAGGTCGGCATAGTCGTCCAGGTGTTTGCCGCTCAGTGTCAGCGGCACCAGGGCGGCGCGCGTGGGCAGCACGCGGTGGCCGAACTGGCGCGCCAGTTCGTAGCCGTAGCCGCTGGCGCCCATCTTGGGGATGGACAGGCCGCCGGTCGCCACCACCAGCGCGGCGCAGCGCTGCGAGCCGTGCGTAGTGTTCAGCGCGAATCCGTCCGCATCGCGCCGCACCTGCTCGATCGTGCAATCGGTTTCGATGCGCACGCCGGCCGCCGCGCATTCGTCCAGCAGCATCTTCACGATCTGCTTGGAGGACTCGTCGCAGAACAGCTGGCCAAGTTCCTTCTCGTGCCAGGCGATGCCGTGCCGCTCGACCATGGCGATGAAATCCCACTGCGTATAGCGCGCCAGCGCGGACTTGCAGAAGTGCGGATTGGCGGAGAGGTAGTTGTCCGGCTGGGTGTGCAGGTTGGTGAAATTGCAGCGGCCGCCGCCGGACATGAGGATCTTCTTGCCGACCCGGTTGGCATGCTCGAGCAGCAGCACGCGGCGGCCGCGCTTGCCGGCCTCGATCGCGCACATCAGGCCGGCGGCGCCGCCCCCGATGATGATGGGGTCGTGGTTCACAAGAGTTGCCGGGTCAGTCCGTGCTCACCACCGGCAGCTCGATGGCGCTGGCCTGCGCCCCGGCGCGGTACACCCGCTGCGTCGCCTTGCGGTAATCCTCCGGCTTGGCGAAGAAGATGTTCGGCACGTAGGTCTGCGGGTTGCGGTCGTACAGCGGGAACCAGCTCGACTGGATCTGCACCATCAGGCGGTGGCCCGGCAGGAACACGTGGCTGGCGGTGGGCAGGGCGAAGCGGTAGCGCTGCACCCGGCCGGCGGGAATGGCGGATGGATGCTCCAGGCTGTCGCGGTAGCGGCCGCGGAAGATGTCCATGCCCACGCCCAGTTCGTAGCCGCCCATCTCCGGCTGCGACGGCACTTCGTCCGGGTAGACGTCGATCAGCTTGACCACCCAATCGCTGTCGCTGCCGCTGGTGGCGGCGTACAGCTCCACCACCGGCGCGCCGGCGATGCGCAGCGGCGCGGTGAGCGGCGCGGTCTGGTAAGTCAGCACGTCGGGGCGGCCGTCGGCGAAGCGCTGGTCCATCAGCAGCCAGCGCCGCCAGGAATCGCCGTCCTCGAAGTGCACCGGGCGCGGCTGGTAGGGCACCGGCCTGGCCGGATCGGCAACGTACTCGTCGTAATCGGCGTCGGCGCTTTGACCCGGCGGATCGAAGCACAGGCCAAAACCGGCTTGCAGGTAAAGGGTTTTCGGCTTGCTCGCGCAACCCTGGTTGCAGGACAGAGGCCAGGACTTGAGCCGGCGCCAGGCGTTGCTGCCGGTCTCGTAGGCGAATACCGGCGGCGTGTCGGCCTTGTGCGCGCCGTCCTTGAGATGCGCGTCGAGGAAGGGCTGCAGCACGTCGCGGCGGAACTGCAGGGCGGTGTCGCCCTCGAACTTGAGCGGGCCCAGGGCGCGGGCCTCGTAATTCACGCCGCTATGGCGCCAAGGCCCCAGCACCAGGAAGTTGCGGTCCTTGGCGGTATCTTTCGGCTCGGTCGCCTGGTAGGCGTGGATGGCGCCATACATATCCTCCTGGTCCCACAGGCTGGCCACGTACATCGTGGGCACTTTCAAGGGCTGCGCCGCCAGCGCGGCGTCCAGAGCCTGCCCCTGCCAATAGGCGTCGTAGGCGGGATGCCCTGAAAGTTTTTTCCAGTAGGGCAACTGGTCGATGCCGAAGGCATGCGCGAAATCGGCCGCAGAACCCAGGCGCAGAAAGGCCGCGAAGTCGTCGTATTGCCCGCGCGGAACGGCGCCGCCGCCGCCTTTGGCCATAGTCTGGCCGTAGATGAAGTCGAAACTGGTCTGGCGGAAGGCGCCGTTGTGGAACCAGTCGTCGCCCTTCCAGCCGTCAACCATCGGGTTGATCGGCACCGCCGCCCGCAGCGCCGGATGCGGATCGACCAGGGCCATCAGCACGGTGAAGCCCTCGTAGGACGCGCCGATCATGCCGACCTTGCCGTTACTCTCCGGCAGGTTCTTCACCAGCCAGTCGATGCTGTCCCAGGCATCGGTGGCATGGTCCACAGTGCTGCCGTTGAGCGGGCCGCGCAGCGGCCGGGTCACCACATAGTCGCCCTCGGAGCCGAACTTGCCGCGCACGTCCTGGTATACGCGGATGTAACCCTGCTCCACCAGCAGCTCGTCGGCCTGCTGCAAGGCCGCCTGCATGTGCGGGCTTTCGCTGCGCGCGGCGCGCCGGGCGGCGTTGAAGGGCGTACGCGTGAGTATGATCGGGGCGCTGTGCGCGCCCTTGGGCAGCACGATCACGGTGTGCAGCCGGACGCCGTCGCGCATCGGGATCATCACCTCGCGCCGGAGGTAGTCGTAGTCCGCCGTCGGCGCCTCGAAGCCGGGCAGGATGTCCGGCGCCAGCGGCTCGATCTGCTGCTGCGCCCCGGCCAGCACGGGCAGCAACAGGGCGGCGATGGCGGCGCGGCGGCCGCGCCAGCGGGTACGGTGCATAGAGGGTTCCCAGGGACTCAAGGGGCCATGTTAGGCCATCGCGCCGCCGCCCCGGTAGACGCGCTGTCCCGTGTCGGCGCGCTAAGATCGGGTGATGGAAGACTGGGTGAAGCGGGCGCTGGCGCGCTGGCCCAATGTGCCGGCCCTGTTCGGCTGGCTGGGGCTGGACCGGCGCGGGCGCTGGCTGATCCGGGGCGAGACGATCAGCCGGCCGCAGATCGTCGACACCATCGCCCGCAACTACGCGGCGGACGCGCACGGCCGCTGGTATTTCCAGAACGGCCCGCAACGCGGATACGTCAAGCTCGAACACGCGCCGCTGGTGCTGCATGCCGATGCCGCAGGCGAGCAGCTGACGGCGCATACCGGGGACGGCGTGACGCAGGTTTCCGCGGCATTCCTGGACGAGGAAGGCGCCATCCTGCTGCAAACGGATCTGGGGCCCGGCGCTCTGGCCGACGCGGACCTGGACTGGGCCTTGCGGCGGCTGGAGGCGGCGGCCGGCGCCGTGGACGAGAACAGCCTCGCGGCCGCCCTGGCGCAGCCCTCCGGCAGCCTCACCTGCCTTCGGCTGCGCTTCGGCGCCGCAAGCCTGCCGCTACAACGGCTCGACCGCCTGCTCGCGCCGGCGGAACTGGGTTTCGTGCGCGATCCGCAGCCGCTGCCGTCCGAAGCCGGCGGCTGACTTTTGGCTGGCGCACCTCGGCGCAGGGCATCAACCTCAACCACTACTAAATGAAGGCCGACGCGCCGCAGATGCTGGCGCGCGATCCGCAGCTTGCGGCCGAATTCCGCCTGAAACCCAGTAGGGCGGCCCGTGGCCGCCGGCTGTTTCGCCCAATTCGCAGCGACTCGGCGGCCACGGGCCGCCTTACGGCGTGTCGCCGTGCATGAAGCCGCCCAAGCCGGAGACAAAAAAATGCCCCCAAAAGGGGGCAAATATTTAGAAAGGCGCGAGGCCTCTCTGGAGGAGAGCTTCTATCAAGCAATTTTCGGTCCAAGTCCCGCGGCGCGGCGGGTGAGCGCCACAAAAAAAGCCGCGGGACACCTTGGGTGCCCCGCGGCCGGGTAGCGGTGCAGCTTTACCGCCTTACAGAATCGCGCAGAGCGCGGACAGCGGGGTATTGGCGAAGACGCAGCTGCTGGAGCTGCTGCCGAACAGGCCGCTCAGCGCCGTGGTCAGCGGGCCGATCAGCGCGTCCAGCGGGGTGCCCGCCAGCGGATCGCTGGAGCCACCGCTCGAGGACGAGCTGCCGCCGGACGAGGAACCGCTGCCGCCGGCACTGGCCAGCGCATCGGCGATCGGGCCGAGGATGGCCGGCAGCACCGTGTTGACCACCGGGTCGACCACCGGGGCCAGCTGGCTGTTGCTCAGCGCGGCGGTGAGCTGCGCTTCGCCCTGCGCCAGCGCCGAGGCCACCGCGGCGCTGAAGGTCGCAGCGGCCGAATCGATCGGGCCGGTGACGGTGCCCGGCTGGCCGGCCTGGGTCTCGATGTAGCTGGTCGGCACGACCTGGGTCAGCACGTTGACCAGCAGGTTGTCGAGCAGGGTCTGCGTGGCGCTCTGGAACGCCGTGGTATTGCCGTTGGCCACCGCATCGACCAGGGTATCCAGGTTGTTGAGGGTGGTCTTCAGGGTGGTCAGCACACCGCCGACGACCGGCTGCGAGAAGGCCGAGGACGGGATCTGCGACAAGCCGGTCTGGAACGCCGCATTGAGCTCGTCCACGATGGTGGCGAGGTCAGCCAGGCCGTTGCTGCTGCTGCCCGAGCTGCCGGAGCTGCCGCCGGCGGAAGCCAGCTGCTGCTGGATCTGCGTCAGCACCGGCAACAGGGCTGCGCCCAGGGGAGCCAGCGGGGTGCCGGCGAGCGGATTGCTGCCGGGCAGGCTGCCGCTGCTGCTGGTGCCGCAGCCGCCGCTGCCGGCAAGCGAGGACAGCAGGCCGCCCAGGTTGGTGGTCATTTCCGTGATCAGCGACTGCAGCTGCGTGGGCAGCGCCGAGGCCGTGGACGGATTCTGCGCCGCGTTGAGCACGGCATTGAGCACGTCGAGGGTATTCTGGTTCGCCACGTCGTTGGCGCAAACCAGCACGCCGTCCAGCGGGGTGCCGGACGTCGCCGACTCCAGCGGGGAGAACAGACTGCCCGACAAAGTGGTTTCCACCGTATCCAGCGGTCCGCTGACGGTGTAGGAAGTGCCGCTGGGGCTGCCGCTGGTGCTGCCGCTGCTGCTGCCGGAATCGGTGCTGCCGGAACCGCTGGAACCGCCGCAACCCGCCGCGATGACACATGCCGCCATCGCACCGGATAACATGATTTGCTTGATCATCTCCCGCTCCTCCGTGACAAAAGCCTGTCGAAATTGCATCCCCGAGTGGTGAATGCCCGGGACGAAGCTAGGGGATATGACGGACGATTCGGGATGGAGGCTGACCGGCGGTAGCGGCCGATGGGATGGCGGGACCGGCGGTAGCTCCGGGGTCCATGAGCGGTGGGTGAATGCGACGCTTTTGTGACGTCGCGCGTAGAGCCGCAGCCGCAGCGCACGCCCAAGACCCGCGGCGGCATCCGGCCGGGATTCCGTGGCAGACTCGGCAGCGGCAAGGGTTCCGGCGTGGCGCCGGGCGCCATGGACGAGCCCTAGGGAACCTCTGATCAATTCCATACCCTAGTTCCCGCACCACCAGGCACACCGGTACCGGCATGAATGCTGAGCAAAGTCCCGCGACGGCGGGAAAAGAATCCGCCCGCTGGCAGTTCTGGATCGACCGCGGCGGCACCTTCACCGACATCGTGGCGCGGCGGCCGGATGGGACGCTGCTGATGCGCAAGCTGCTCTCCGAAAATCCGGGGCAGTACGCCGATGCTGCCATCGCCGGCATGCGCGAGCTGCTGGGGCTGGCCGCGGGCGAACCGATCGATCCAGCGCGGGTGGAGTGCGTCAAGATGGGCACGACGGTAGCGACCAACGCGCTGCTGGAAAGGCGCGGCGAGCCCACCGTGCTGTTCATCACCGCCGGCTTCGCCGACGCGCTGCGCATCGGCACGCAGAACCGGCCGCGCCTGTTCGACCGCCACATCGTGCTGCCG
This sequence comes from Verrucomicrobiota bacterium, assembly GCA_903970595.1. Classification (GTDB taxonomy): domain Bacteria; phylum Pseudomonadota; class Gammaproteobacteria; order Nevskiales; family Nevskiaceae; genus Nevskia. The sequence goes on along the minus strand of CAJCJI010000102.1, from coordinate 3,082 downwards.
GAACCGCTCTATGGCCGCGTGGAAGAGGTGCACGAACGGGTCAGCGCGCAGGGCGAGACGCTGCTGCCGCTGGACGAGGCCGACACCCTGCGCAGGCTGTGCACGGCGTACGCCGCCGGCTTTCGCGCCGTGGCCATCGTGCTGCTGCATGGCTACCGCTATAGCGCGCATGAGCAGAGCGTGGCAGCGCTGGCGCAGCAGGCCGGCTACACACGGATCTGCGTGTCGCACCAGGTCAGTCCGCTGCCAAAACTGGTGGCGCGCGGCGACACTACCGTGGTCGATGCCTACCTGTCGCCGGTGCTGCGCCGCTACGTCGAGCAGGTGTCGCGCGAACTGCAAGGCATCCGCCTGATGTTCATGCAGTCCAGCGGCGGGCTGACCGAAGCGGCACTGTTCCAGGGCAAGGACGCGGTGCTGTCCGGCCCCGCGGGCGGCATCGTCGGCATGGCGCGGGCCGCGCGCGCCGCCGGCTTTACCCGGATCATCGGCTTCGACATGGGCGGCACCTCCACCGATGTCTCGCACTACCAGGGCGAGTACGAGCGGGTGTACGAGACCCAGGTAGCGGGGGTGCGCCTGCGCGCGCCGATGATGGACATCCATACCGTCGCCGCCGGCGGCGGCTCGATCCTGTTCTTCGACGGCGCGCGCATGCGGGTCGGGCCGCAGTCCGCCGGGGCGAGGCCGGGACCGGCCAGCTACCGCAACGGCGGACCGCTCACCGTCACCGACTGCAATGTGCTGCTGGGCAAGATCCAGCCGGACTTCTTTCCGCGCGTGTTCGGCGCGGACGCGCGGCAGCCGCTGGATGCGGCGGCGGCGGGCGCGGGTTTTAACGAACTGGCGCGGGAGATCGCCGCCGCCTGCGGCGAAGCGCGCACACCGGAGCAGGTGGCGCAGGGGTTCCTGGACATCGCGGTGGCCAATATGGCCAATGCGATCCGCAGGATTTCCGTGCAGCGCGGCTACGATACCGCCAGGTACACGCTGATGTGCTTCGGCGGCGCGGCCGGCCAGCACGCCTGCCTGGTGGCCGATGCGCTGGGCATGAACGGCGCCCTGCTGCATCCGCTGGCCGGAGCGCTGTCCGCGCTCGGCATGGGGCTGGCCGATGTGACGGCTTTGCGCGAGCGCAGCATCGAACACGACCTGGACGCGGATGGCGCCGCCGCCTGCGCGGCGGCACTGCCGGGGCTGGGCGAAGAGGCCATCCAGGCCCTGCTGCAACAAGGGGTGCCGCGCGAGCGCATCGAAGTGAAACAGCGGGTGCACCTGCGCTTCGATGGGCAGGATTCGAGCCTGGTGGTGACCTACGGCAGTGCGGCCGCCATGCGCGAGGCCTTCGAGACCGAATATCGCCTGCGCTACGGCTTCGTGCCGCGCGGCCGGAGGCTGGTGGCGGCGGTGCTGTCGGTGGAGGCCTGCGGCCTGGGCGAGGCGCAAGCGGACGCCGCGGCGCCCGCCGCCGATGGGCCGGCGCAAACTGCGGCGCTGGTGCGGATGTTCGCCGCCGGAGCCTGGTGCGAGGCGCCGCTGTTCCGGCGCGGACAACTCGGCGCCGGCGCATGCATCGCCGGCCCGGCCATCATCGCCGACGAGGGCGCCACCACCGTGGTGGAACCGCAATGGCAGGCGCAGGTGCTGCCGCGCGGGGAGATCCTGCTCAGCCGGGCAGTGCCGCGTCCATCCAGACCGGCCGGCGGCACCGCGCCCGACCCGGTGCTGCTGGAGATCTTCAACAACCGCTGCATGAACATCGCCGAGCAGATGGGCGCGGTGCTGGCCAATACCGCGCAGTCGGTCAACATCAAGGAGCGGCTCGACTATTCCTGCGCGCTGTTCGATCACGCCGGCAATCTCATCGCCAACGCGCCGCACATCCCGGTGCACCTGGGTTCGATGAGCGACAGCATCCGCGCGGTGATCGCCGAGCACGCGGCGGGCATGCAACCCGGCGATGTCTACGTGCTCAACAATCCCTACCGCGGCGGCACCCACCTGCCGGACATCACGGTGGTGACGCCAGTGTTCCAGGCCGGCAGTGCCGCGGCGCTGTTTTATGTGGCCTGCCGCGGCCATCATGCCGACGTCGGCGGGATCAGCCCGGGCTCGATGCCGCCGGACAGCCGCCGCCTGGAGGAGGAAGGCGTACTGCTCGACAACCTGCTGCTGGTGCGCGGCGGCGAGTTTCGGGAGCAGGCCATCCTCGATGCCCTGGCCGCGGGACCCTGGCCGGCGCGTAGTCCGCAGCAGAATCTGGCCGACCTGCGGGCGCAGGCCGGCGCCAACCAGAAGGGCGTGGACGAGTTGCTGCGCATGGTGGATGAATTCGGCCTCGACGTGGTGCGGGCCTACATGGGCTATGTGCAGGACAATGCCGAAGAGGAGGTGCGGCGCGCCATCGCCCGGCTCAAGGACGGCGCGTTCTGCTGCGAGCTGGACGACGGGGCGCTGATCCAGGTGAGGATTTCGGTGGACCGCGCCGCGCGCTCGGCGGTGATCGACTTTGCCGGCACCAGCGCGCAGCGCGACAACAATCACAACGCGCCGGAGGCGATCTGCAAGGCCGCGGTGCTTTACGTGTTCCGCACCCTGGTCGATGCCGACATCCCGCTCAACGAAGGCTGCCTGCGCCCGCTCACTTTGTTGATACCGCCCGGTTCGATGCTTAGGCCCAGGCCGCCGGCCGCCATCGTCGCCGGCAACGTCGAGACCTCGCAGGCCCTGGTCGATGCGCTGTATGGCGCGCTGGGCCTGATGGCGGCGGCGCAAGGCACGATGAACAACTTCACCTTCGGCGACGGGCGCTTCCAGTATTACGAAACGCTCTGCGGCGGCGCCGGCGCCGGGCCCGATTTCGACGGCGCCTCGGCGGTGCAGACGCACATGACCAACTCCCGCCTCACCGACCCGGAAATTCTCGAAGCGCGCTTTCCGGTGGTGCTGGAGCGCTTCGCCATCCGCCGCGGCAGCGGCGGCGCGGGCCGCCATCATGGCGGCGACGGCGTGGTGCGGCGGCTGCGCTTCCGCGAGGCGATGCAGGCCGCCATCCTGTCCAACCGCCGCCGCGTGGCGCCGC
>CAJCJI010000101.1 GCA_903970595.1 Verrucomicrobiota bacterium | reverse complement strand
GTCAACTCCAATCCGGCCACCATCATGACCGACCCGGAGATGGCCGACGCCACCTACATCGAGCCGATCCGCTGGCAGACGGTGGCGCGCATCATCGAGAAGGAGCGCCCGGACGCGGTACTGCCCACCATGGGCGGCCAGACCGCGCTCAACTGCGCCCTGGACCTGGCGCACAACGGCGTGCTGGAGCAATACAAGGTCGAGTTGATCGGCGCCAGCGAACACGCCATCGATTTGGCTGAGGACCGCCTCAAGTTCCGTGACGCCATGACCGAAATCGGCCTGGGCTCGGCTCGTTCCGGCGTGGCCCACAGCCTGGACGAGGCGCGCGCCATCCAGGCGCAAATCGGCTACCCGGTGATCATCCGCCCCAGCTTCACGCTTGGCGGCTCCGGCGGAGGCGTGGCCTACAACGTCGAGGAGTTCGAGGAGATCGTCAACCGCGGCCTCGACCTGTCGCCGACCACCGAGGTGTTGATCGAGGAATCGCTGCTCGGCTGGAAAGAGTTCGAGATGGAGGTGGTGCGGGACCGCAAGGACAACTGCATCATCATCTGCTCGATCGAGAACTTCGATCCGATGGGCGTGCACACCGGCGACTCCATCACCGTGGCCCCGGCGCAGACCTTGACCGACAAGGAATACCAGATCATGCGCAACGCCTCGATCGCGGTGCTGCGCAAGATCGGGGTGGACACCGGCGGTTCCAACGTGCAGTTCGCGATCAACCCGGACGACGGGCGCATGATCGTGATCGAGATGAACCCGCGCGTGTCGCGCTCCTCGGCCCTGGCCTCCAAGGCCACGGGATTTCCCATCGCCAAGGTCGCGGCCAAGCTGGCGGTGGGCTACACCCTGGATGAGCTGCGCAACGAGATCACCGGCGGTGTCACCCCGGCCTCGTTCGAACCGTCGATCGACTACGTCGTCACCAAGATTCCGCGCTTCACCTTCGAGAAATTCCCGCAGGCCGACTCGCGCCTGACCACGCAGATGAAATCGGTGGGCGAGGTGATGGCCATCGGCCGCAACTTCCAGGAATCGCTGCACAAGGCGATGCGCGGCCTGGAGACCGGCTCGGACGGTTTCGAGTCGCAGGTGGCTTCCGAGCACGGTGTCTACACCGAGGCCAGCCTTACCAGCATCCGCCAGGAACTGGCGATCCCGCGCGCCAAGCGCCTGTGGTTCGTGGGGGATGCTTTCCGCGCCGGCCTGAGCCTGGAAGAAATCTACCGCACCTCGAAGATCGACGGCTGGTTCCTGGAGCAGATCCAGGAACTGATCGCCACCGAGGCAGAAATCCGCCAGCAGAAGATCAGCACCCTGGGTAAGGCCGATCTGCGGCGCTACAAGCAGCTGGGCTTTTCCGACAGCCGGCTGGCGGCGCTGCTCAAGGTCAAGGAAGGCTCGGTGCGCGCGCGCCGGCACAAGCTGGGCATCCGCCCGGTGTACAAGCGGGTCGATACCTGTGCCGCCGAGTTCCCGTCCTCCACCGCCTACCTGTATTCCAGCTACGACGAGGAATGCGAGGCGCAGGTCACGCAGCGCGACAAGATCGTGGTGCTGGGCGGCGGCCCCAACCGCATCGGCCAGGGCATCGAATTCGACTATTGCTGCGTGCACGCGGCGATGGCGCTGCGCGAGGATGGCTTCGAGACCATCATGATCAACTGCAATCCGGAGACCGTGTCGACCGATTACGACACCTCGGATCGCCTGTACTTCGAGCCGCTGACCTTCGAGGATGTGATGGAGATCATCGACCTCGAGCAGCCCAAGGGCGTCATCGTGCAGTTCGGCGGACAGACCCCCCTGAAGCTGGCGCGGTCGCTGGAGGCCGCCGGCGCGCCGATCATCGGCACCAGCCCGGATTCGATCGACCTGGCGGAGGACCGCGAGCGTTTCCAGAAACTGGTCGACAAGCTCGGCCTGCGCCAGCCCCCCAACGCCACCGCCCGTTCGCCCAAGCAAGCCCTGGCCGCGGCGCAGGAAGTGGGCTACCCGCTGGTGGTGCGTCCCTCCTACGTGCTGGGCGGCCGCGCCATGGAGATCGTTCACGACGACGACGACCTCAAGCGCTATATGACCGAGGCGGTGAAGGTTTCCAACGACTCGCCGGTGCTGCTGGACCGTTTCCTGGGTAATGCCATCGAGATCGACGTCGACGCCCTGGCCGACGGCACCGACGTGGTTATCGGCGGCATCATGGAGCACATCGAGCAGGCCGGCGTGCACTCGGGTGACTCCGCCTGCTCGCTGCCGGCCTACAGCCTGCAGCCCAAGGTACTCGACGAAATCCGCCTGTGGATCGACAAGCTGGCCAGAGCCCTGAACGTGGTGGGCCTGATGAACGCCCAACTGGCCCTGCAGGGCGAGACCCTGTACCTGCTGGAAGTGAACCCGCGTGCTTCGCGCACCAGCCCCTTCGTCTCCAAGGCCACCGGCCGCCCGCTGGCCAAGATCGCCGCGCGCTGCATGGCCGGCCGCAGCCTGGCGCAGCAGGGCGTGCGCAGCGAAATCCAGCCGCCGTATTACTCGGTCAAGGAATCGGTGTTCCCCTTCGCCAAGTTCCCCAGCGTCGACCCGCTGCTGGGCCCGGAAATGCGCTCCACCGGCGAAGTCATGGGCGTGGGCCGGCATTTCGGCGAGGCTTTCAACAAGGCCCTGCTCGCCGCCGGCATGACCGTCCCCAGCGGCGGCACCGCCTTCCTCAGCGTGCGCGATGGCGACAAGGCCAAGGCCATCGACCTGGCGCGCCTGCTGGCCGCCAAGGGCTTCCGCATCCTCGCCACCCACGGCACCGCCGCCGCCATCCAGGCCGCCGGCCTGAGCTGCGAGGGCGTCAACAAGGTCAAGGAAGGCCGCCCGCACTGCGTCGACATGATCAAGAACGGCGAGATCCAGTTCATCGCCAACACCACCGAAGGCAAAAAATCGATCGAGGAATCGCACTCGATCCGTGCCGCGGCGATCCAGCAGAAGCTATGCTATTTCACCACGATCGCCGGGGCCTACGCCGCGGCCATCGCCATGGACCACCTGGACCGCGTCGAAGTGAATCGCCTGCAGGATCTGCATCAACAAGTCGCCTGACCAAGCCGTATGAAAACTCCAATGACCCTGCGCGGCGCCGAGGCTCTGCGCGAAGAACTGCGGCATCGCAAGAGCGAGCTGCGTCCCAAGATCATCGCCGCCATCGACGAGGCCCGCTCCCACGGCGACCTGCGCGAGAACGCCGAATATCACGCCGCGCGCGAACAGCATGGATTCAACGAGGGCCGCATCGCCGAGATCGAGGCGAAGCTCTCCAACGCCCAGGTCGTCGATGTGGCCCAGCTGCCGAAGAGCGGCCGCATCGTGTTCGGCACCACCATCGATCTCGCCGACACCGACAGTGGCGACGAACTGCGCTACCAGATCGTGGGCGAGGACGAAGCCGACACCAAAAAGGGCCTGATTTCGGTCAACTCGCCCATCGCCCGCGCCCTGATCGGCAAAAACGCGGGGGATGTGGTGCAAGTGAAAACCCCGGGCGGGACGCGCGAGCTGGAAATCGTGAAGGTGCAGTACCTGTGAGGCGCGGGGCGAAAGGCGAGAGGCGCCACGGCGTCCGTTGCCTCCGATTTTGCGCCTCCCGCCTCTCGCCTCCCGCCTCGCGTGGGTAAGAAGCGCACCCCCAGCAGCAAGCGCTGGCTGGCCGAACACGAAGCCGACCATTACGTCCAGGAGGCGCGCCGGCTCGGCTATCGCTCGCGCGCGGTGTTCAAGCTCAAGGAAATCCAGGAGCGCGACCGCATCCTCAAGCCCGGCCTGACCGTGGTGGACCTGGGCGCCGCGCCCGGCGGCTGGAGCCAGTACGCCCGTCCGCTGCTCGGGGCCGGCGGCCGCCTGGTGGCGCTGGATATCCTGCCGATGGAGCCTCTGCCCAAGGTCGAGTTCATCTGCGGCGACTTTCGCGAGGACAGCGTGCTGCACCAATTGGAGGCACTGGCGCCGGAGCGTTCGGTCGACCTTGTGTTATCCGATATGTCCCCCAATATCTCCGGTATCGAGGTCGCCGACCAGGCTGCTGGCGTGTATTTGGCTGAATTGGCACTGGAATTTGCCGGCAAGCGGCTGAAACCTGGCGGCGGCCTGCTGGTCAAGATGTTCCAGGGTGACGGGTTCGAAGGCTATGTAAAGGAACTGCGGGGACGTTTCGGCGTTGTCCACATCCGCAAACCCAAGGCCTCGCGTCCGCGCAGCCCGGAGGTATATTTGCTGGCGCGAAACCATGCTGTGCTGTAGTGTTCAAAATTGAGGCGGAGTGCGCCGTCATGTCGACGGGGCACGCTTGAAGCGGTCTAGAGGGTCTAAGCATTGAACGATTTGGCCAAAAATCTGCTGCTTTGGGGCGTCATCTTCGTGGCGTTGATGCTTGTTTTCCAGAGCTTTACCAGCCGCAACAGCGTGCAGCCGCCGCTGAAGTATTCCGAATTCTATAACCAGATGACGGATGGCAACGTCGAAGAGGTCACCATCGCCGGGCAGAACATCTCCGGCGAGCTCAAGAACGGCAACAAGTTCACCACCATCAGCCCCGAAACCGACAACAGCAAGATGGTTTCGGATCTGATCAAGAACAAGGTGCGTTTCGAGGGCGAGCTGCCGAAAGAAACCCCGCTGATCGTGCAGCTGCTGATCAACGCCTTTCCGATCCTGCTGCTGATCGGCGTCTGGGTGTATTTCATGCGCCAGATGCAGGGCGGGGCGGGCGGGCGCGGCGCCATGAGTTTCGGCAAATCGCGCGCGCGCATGCTCAGCGCCGACCAGGTCAAGATCACCTTCAACGACGTCGCCGGCGTCGAGGAAGCCAAGCAGGAAGTGTCCGAGCTGGTCGATTTCCTCAAGGATCCGGGCAAGTTCCAGAAACTGGGCGGCAAGATCCCGCGCGGCGTGCTGATGGTCGGCTCGCCCGGCACCGGTAAAACCCTGCTGGCCAAGGCCATCGCCGGCGAGGCCGGGGTGCCGTTCTTCACCATTTCCGGCTCCGATTTCGTCGAAATGTTCGTCGGCGTCGGCGCTTCGCGCGTGCGCGACATGTTCGAGCAGGCCAAGAAGCACGCGCCCTGCATCATCTTCATCGATGAAATCGATGCGGTCGGCCGCCACCGCGGCGCCGGCCTCGGCGGCGGCCACGACGAGCGCGAGCAGACCCTGAACCAGCTGCTGGTGGAAATGGACGGCTTCGAGGGCAACGAGGGCGTCATCATCATCGCCGCCACCAACCGTCCCGACGTGCTGGATCCGGCACTGCTGCGTCCCGGCCGTTTCGACCGCCAGGTGGTGGTGCCGCTGCCGGACGTGCGCGGCCGTGAGCAGATCGTGCGGGTGCACATGCGCGCGGTGCCGCTGGCCGATGACGTCAAGCCCGAAGTCATCGCCCGCGCCACGCCCGGATTCTCCGGCGCCGACCTGGCCAACCTGGTCAACGAGGCTGCCCTGTTCGCCGCCCGCTTCAACAAGCGCCTGGTCGATCAGACCGATTTCGAAAAGGCGCGCGACAAGATCCTGATGGGCGCCGAACGCCGCTCGATGGTGATGAGCGAGAACGAAAAGAAGAACACCGCTTACCACGAAGCCGGCCATGCCATCGTCGGCCTCAACGTGCCCGAGCATGACCCGGTGTACAAGGTCACCATCATTCCGCGCGGCCGGGCCCTGGGCCTGACCCAGTTCCTGCCCGAGGACGACCGCCTCAGCTACAGCAAGCAGCGGCTCAACAGCATGATCTGCTCCTTGTTTGGCGGACGCTTGGCCGAAGAGTTGATCTTCGGGCCGGACAGCGTCACCACCGGTGCCTCCAACGACATCGAGCGGGCCACCGATATGGCGCGCAAGATGGTCACCAAGTGGGGCCTGTCGGAGAAGCTGGGCCCGCTGTCCTACAGCCAGGATGAGGATGAAGTGTTCCTCGGTCGCAGCGTGACCCAGCACAAGAACGTCTCGGACAGCACCGCCACCACCATCGACAGCGAAATTCGCTACATCATCGACAGCAACTACCAGCGCGCCAAGGAAATCCTGGTGTCGCACCTGGACAAGCTGCACATCATGGCTGCGGCCCTGATCAAGTACGAAACCCTGGATTCCGACCAGATCCATCGCATCATGCAGGGAAAGGATCCGGGCGCTCCGAGCAGCTGGAACGACAACGGCGGCCGTCCGCCCGCGTCCACCTACAAGCCGCCGGCGACCGGCGGCGTGGTGCCGCCGGTGGCACCCAAGCCGGCGAACCAGAGCTGAGAGGGGAGGGGCGGGAGGCGAGAGGCGCAACAGCGTCTTCTCTGGTGAGGTCCCACCTGTCCCTGCTGGAACTGAGTCAGGAGATCGCGGACACCGGAAATGCGGAGGCTGCGCTGTTGCGCCTCTCTCCTCCCGCCTCCCGCCTCCCGTGATCCTGCAACTCCCCGCCCGCACCCTCGACCTGTCCGCGCCCATGGTCATGGGCGTGCTCAACGTCACGCCCGATTCATTCTCGGACGGCGGCCGTTACGCCGGGCTGGATGCCGCCGTACAACGCGCCCACGCCATGCACGGGGAGGGCGCGGCGATCATCGACGTCGGCGGCGAATCGACCCGGCCGGGGGCCGCGCCGGTGTCGGAGCAGGAGGAACTGGAGCGGGTGGTGCCGGTGGTCGAGCGCATCCGCCGCGAGCTGGACTGCGTGGTTTCGGTCGATACCATGAAGCCGGCGGTGATGGATGCGGCCTGCGCCGCCGGGGCGGAGTTGATCAACGATGTATACGCCCTGCGCGCGCCCGGCGCCATCGAGACCGCGCGCAGGCATCGCGCCGCGGTCTGCCTGATGCACATGCAGGGGCAGCCTCGGGATATGCAACGCAGCCCGCAGTACGGCGACGTGGTCGGCGAGGTGCGCGATTTCCTGGCGCAGCGCGCGCGGGCCTGCGAAGCCGGCGGCATCGCCCGGGACAGCCTCGTGCTGGACCCGGGTATCGGCTTCGGCAAGACGGCGGCGCATAATCTGCGCCTGATCGCCCGCCTCGATGCCCTGGCAAGCCTGGGCTTGCCGGTCCTGGTGGGAGTCTCGCGCAAGTCCCTGTTCGGACAATTGCTGGGCTTGCCGCTGGAGGAAAGGTTGTACCCGGGGCTGGCGACGGCGGCGCTGGCGGTGTGGCTGGGAGCCGGTATTGTGCGAACGCACGAGGTAGCGGCCACGGTGCAGACCTTAAACATGACCAAACAGATCCTGGACGCCAGGCTGTGACAAACCACAACATACTTGGGCAGGACAGGAATGACCAGCCGTAAATATTTCGGTACCGACGGCATTCGCGGGCGGGTCGGCCATGCGCCGATGACTCCGGAATTCGCCTTGAAGCTGGGCTGGGCCGCCGGCCGCGTGCTGGGCGGCACCTCCGGCACCCATGTGCTGGTGGGCAAGGACACGCGCCGTTCCGGCTACCTGTTCGAGTCGGCGCTGGAGGCTGGCTTTGCCGCCGCCGGGGTGGAGACCCATCTGCTCGGGCCGCTGCCGACGCCGGCGGTGGCCTATCTGACCCGGGCCCTGCGCGCCAAGGCCGGCGTGGTGATCTCGGCCTCGCATAATCCGCACTTCGACAACGGTGTGAAGTTTTTTTCCGCCGACGGCGACAAGCTCAGCGACGAACTGGAG
>CAJCJI010000100.1 GCA_903970595.1 Verrucomicrobiota bacterium | reverse complement strand
CGGCTCGCTGCTGGTGACGATCAGGGCCGCCGCGTGAGGCAGGAGGCGGGAGGCGGGAGGCGCAAAGGCCAACGCGCCAAGCGTGCAGGCCTTTCTTCTTGCCTTGGAATTTTATGAACACAATGTATCCAGATATCGATCAACCTTTCCCGGCGCCGCTGCGCGCCATTGGGCGCCGTCGCGCCTCCCGCCTCCCGCCTCCCGCCTCCCGCTATGGCTGCTAAGAACGTCATGCAGTTCCTCGATCTCCCGCGCCAGGACCCGAAGAAGGCGCCGGTGGAGATCCGCCTGCACGATTTCCGTGAAATCTACGGCCAGTTCAAGTCCGACCAGGCCGCGGCCCAGTCCGGGCGCTGCCTGGACTGCGGCAATCCGTATTGCGAGTGGAAGTGCCCGGTGCACAACTTCATTCCCAACTGGCTCAAGCTGGTGCAGGAGGGCAACCTGTTCGCGGCGGCGGAGCTGTCGCACCAGACCAACTCCCTGCCGGAAATCTGCGGCCGCATCTGCCCGCAGGACCGCCTGTGCGAAGGCGCCTGCACGCTGGAAGACGGCTTCGGCGCGGTCAGCATCGGCAACATCGAAAAGTACATCACCGACGAAGCGGTGAAGCAGGGCTGGCGTCCCGACATGTCCGGGGTAGTGCCCACCGGCAAGCGTGTCGCCATTGTCGGCGCCGGCCCCGCGGGCCTGGGCTGCGCCGACGTGCTCACGCGCAACGGCGTGCAGGCCGTGGTCTACGACCGCTACAGCGAAATCGGCGGCCTGCTCACCTTCGGCATCCCGCCCTTCAAGCTGGAAAAGGACGTGGTCAAGACCCGGCGCGGCCTGCTCGAGGGCATGGGCGTCGAGTTCCGCCTCAACATCGAGGTCGGCCGCGACATCGCGTTCGAGACCCTGCTCGCTGAGTACGATGCGGTATTCCTCGGCATGGGCACCTATACCAGCATGCAGGGCGGCTTTCCCGGCGAGGACCTGCCCGGAGTCACGCAGGCCCTGCCCTTCCTGATCGCCAACGTCAACCGCGTCATGGGCCTGGAGACCGACCCGGCGCAGTTCATCGACGTGCGCGGCCAGCGCGTGGTGGTGCTCGGCGGTGGCGATACCGCGATGGACTGCAACCGCACCGGCGTGCGCCAGCAGGCCGCGCGCGTCACCTGCGTCTACCGCCGCGACGAGGCCAACATGCCCGGCTCCCGCCGCGAAGTGGCCAACGCCAAGGAGGAAGGCGTGCGCTTCCTGTTCAACCGCCAGCCGGTGGCCATCGTCGGCAACGGCAAGGTCGAAGGCGTGCGCCTGGTGGAGACGCGCCTGGGCAAGCCCGACGCCAAGGGCCGGCGCCAGCCCGAAGTGGTGGAAGGCTCGGAAGAGACCATCCCCGCCGACCGCGTCCTCATCGCCTTCGGCTTCCGTCCTAGCCCGGCGCCGTGGATTGCGCAGCACGGCGTCGAGTTGCACGCCGACGGCCGCATCAAGACTTCGGAGCAGCGCAAGTTCCAGACCAGCAATTCGAAGATCTTCGCCGGCGGGGACATGGTGCGGGGATCGGATCTGGTGGTGACGGCGGTGTTCGAGGGAAGGCAGGCGGCGGAAGGGATATTGGATTATCTGGGCGTCTGAACTCCCTCTCCCGCTTGCGGGAGAGGGCTGGGGAGAGGGGCAGTGCTCTTTCATCCAATTGCCACCCTCTCAACTTTCGTCATTCCCGCGAACGCGGGAATCCAGTTTTTGCTTCCCCTCCCCCTGCGGGAGGGGATTGAGGGGAGGGGTCGCTTTTCTCCCCGAATAACACCGCACTCCGTTCGTCCCGAGTGCCCGCGGAGCGGGCGTATCGGGGGAACAGGGCTATACTCTGAAGCCTTTGCGCACGCGCTTGCGCGCGACCATTGGCATCCGAGCAGAACCTTATTGTTCCGCCACTGATGGGCGGGTTACTTCTCTTTGGTTTCGCCCAAAGAGGGTGTTGCCAAATTATCCGTGGACGAGCCCACGGAGTAGTCTGCGTGACTCGGAAAGCCAGACCCAGGCTTCTGAGACTTGCGGGAGGCGGTCATGATGCATGACCAGGCGGCGGCCGCGTTCCAGCCAAGCATGGGAACGTTCTACGATCCACCGCTTGGGCAGCACGCGTAGGGCGGGAGCATCCCGCCTTCCGCGACAAGCGTAATTCTTGCGCCCTACACGCGCCGGGCTCGGGCCTTGACAATGTACATACAACGTACAGACAATAAGCGATGAGCGCGTTTGAATGGGATGAAACAAAGCGGCAAAGCAATCTCAAGAAGCACGGCGTGGATTTTTCGGATGCAGTTGGTGTGTTTTACGATCTCACCAGCACTACAGTTGAGGACGGCGCAGCAGAAGGCGAGGCGCGCTACAACACACTCGGCATTGATAGTTTGGGGAGGATGCTCATAGTGTCGTGGACCGAACGAGGCGAAAAAATTCGCCTCATTTCTGCCCGGCCGGCTAGCCCAGGTGAGGCTAGGCAGTATTGATGTTAAGCGGTTCTATTTATTTAGGTAATTAAGCGATGGCCAAAGACATTGACTTTTCAAAGGGCAAGAAGCCCGGCCAAGTGCCGGCACTTGCCAGGTTGCAGGCGGAAGACAGCAACAAGGAGCGGATCACCATCCGGCTCGACCGCGACGTGATGAGCTGGTTTCGAGAGAAAACCAGGGGCGGTGGAAATTACCAATCCCTCATCAATGAAGCTTTGCGTAACCACATCGCCGCGGCTCAGAACAGCGGCAGCTTGGATAGCCTGCTGGAAAAGGCGCTCCGCAAAATCGTTCGGGAGGAAGTCAAAAAGCTTGCGGCTTGATGGCTCTGGATCATCAGGCTTCGCAGTGCCACGGACGGCGAGGCAACTCGACACATGACAGCACGCCTAGTGCGTTGTCGAACGTCAGCAGCGCAGTACATCCTTAAGCCTTGGAGTCTTGTGCCTTGGTGCGCCAGGAGCGAGAGCTCGCCGCCTCGGCGATCCCGCTGTCCATTTCCCCCACCGTTTTCGCGCGCCCGCCGGGGCGTTGCAGCAGGCCGAACAAACTGCGGGCGCCGTGCGTCAGCACCCGCACTCGCAGCGTGCCGCCCGGCTGCGGCTCGAAATCCAGCTTGGAACCGGGTTCGATGCCGAGATGGTCCCGGATCGCCTTCGGCAGCGTCAACTGGCCTTTGCCGCTCACTGTAACCAGCATGGGATGCTCCGGCCGGAAAGATCATTTGCTATGCGTCAATTGTAAGGAATTATGAATAATCCCTACCTTGTGATGCCAATTAGAGTTCCGTGGCATGCGTGGTCATGCCGTGGACCTCTGGAAACCTCCCGGACCTCAGCGGACATTAACAGCCGCCTTAGTCGCCCACGAACGTTCTCGAACCATCGATTCTCATTTTCGTCCATGCGTAACAGCACCAAAAACCTGTTACGCATGTAACGCATGGTGATTTTTTGTAGACACAAGGAGTATCGGCAAACGCCGGCGCCTGTCATCCAAGGTTCACGCTTTCTCCCCGCGTCTCGCCACCAACCGACCAACACCGCTCGCACCACTACGCGCTCCCGATTCATCAATTCAACCAAAGCCGCAGCCGCTCGCTATACAAGCTGCTTCTTGGTCCGCGCCACCGCGATGCTCAGCATCAGCGCGGTGAAGGCAAACAGCGGCAGCAGTTCGGGCCACATTTCGCTTAAGCTGGCGCTGCGCAGCATGATGGCGCGGATCAGGCGCACGAAATGGGTCAGGGGGAAAAGCTCCGACAGCCATTGGGCCTGGCGCGGCATGCCCTGGAACGGGAACATGAAGCCGGACAGCAGGACCTGCGGCAGGAACGAAAACATGGTGAGCTGCATGGCCTGGAACTGGTTACGCGCCACGGTAGAGATGAAGATGCCCAGGGTCAGGCTGGCGGCGATGAAGGCCAGCGCGGCCAGGTACACATCCAGCAGCGAGCCGCGCACCGGCACGCCGAACACCAGGCCGCCGAGCAGCAGGATGAGCGTCACCTGCAGCAGGCCAATGCCGACATAGGGCAGCACCTTGCCCAGGGTCAGTTCCAGCGGCGACAGCGGCGTGGCGATCAGCATCTCCAGGTTGCCGCGTTCGCGCTCGCGCACCACCGCCATGGCGGTGAACAGCACCATGGTCATGGTCAGGATCACTCCCACCAGGCCGGGCACGGTGTTGATCGAGGCTTTGCGCTCGGGGTTGTAGAAGTTCACGATCTCGACCTCGTTGCCGGCGGCGCTGGCGCCGTTGCGCAGGGTTGCCAGCGGGAAGCTGGCGAGCTGCCGCGCCGCGGCCTGCACCGACTGGTCCGAGCCGTCGACCACCACCTGCCAGGCGGGGCGGTCGCCGCGCTGCAGGCGCTCCTCGAAGTCCGGCGGGATCACCACCGCGGCGCTGATCTCGCCGCGCCGCAGCAATGCCGCGACTTCCTGCGGCGCGACCAGATGCTTGCGCAGATCCAGCACTTGCGACGATGCCAGTTCGGCCACCAGTTCGCGCGACTCCTGGGTATTGGCCTGGTCGAGCACTGCGGCCGGCAGATGCCGCACGTCCAGATTGATGGCGAAGCCGAACAGCAGCAGTTCCACGGTCGGCACGCCGACGATCATGCCGAAGCTCAGGCGGTCGCGGCGCAATTGCAGCAACTCTTTGCGCGCCACCGCCAGCAGGCGGGCGAAATTCATCCGCCGTTCTCCTGCCGCAGCCGATGGGTGGCGGCGACGAACACGTCTTCCAGATTCGCGGCGACCGGAGTGATGCGCGCTTCCATGCCCGCGTCGCGCAAGGCGGTGTCCAGCGCCCGCTCCTCGCCGTGCGCGGCCAGCACCCGCAGGCGGGTGCCGATCTGGGCCACGCCGAGGACCTGCGGCAAGCGCTCCAGCAGCGCCTGCGCGCGGCGCGGCTGCGGGCACTCGATGCTTAGCGTGCTGCCGGGCAGCGCCTGCATCAGCGCCTGCGGTGTGCCGTTGGCGACGAGGCGTCCATGGTCGAGAATCGCCAGCCGGTGACAGCGTTCGGCTTCATCCATCAGGTGCGTTGAAACCAGCAAGGTTGCGCCCGCTTCGGCTAGGTCGAACAGCGCGTCCCAGAACTCGCGTCGCGACTGCGGGTCCACCGCGCTGGTCGGTTCGTCCAGCAACAACAATTCGGGTCGGTGCAGCACCGCGCCGGCCAGTGCCAGGCGCTGCCGCTGACCGCCGGACAGGGTGCCTGCCAGCCGGTCGGCCAGTTCGCCCAGGCGGTACTGCCGGTACAGTTCGTCGATGCGCGCGCGCGCCGCCGCCGGCTTGATGCTGTGCAGCGCCGCAAGAAAATCCAGGTTTTCGCGCACGCTGAGGTCGTCGTACAGCGAGAACTTCTGCGTCATATAGCCGATGCGGCGTTTCAATGCCTCGGCATCTTTCGGCAGGGTGCAACCCAGCACTTCGATTTTGCCCGCCGATGGCGCGAGCAGGCCGCACAGCATGCGGATGGTGGTGGACTTGCCGGAGCCATTGGGGCCGAGAAAGCCATAGACCTCGGCCCTTTGCACGGTGAGATCCAGCGCGTCCACCGCGGTCAGCGCGCCGAAGCGCTTGCTCAGGCCGCGCGCGACGATCGCCGGCGGCGCCTCAGCCGCCATGGCCGCCGCAGTCGGCGCTGAGCGGCAGGCCGGCCGGCAGGCGGGTTGCCGCCTCGCCCTCGAGCACCAGTTCGGCGCGGTACGCAAGCCGGCTCGCATCATCGCCGGTCAAGGCGTAGTAAGGCGTGAACGCGGGGTCCGAGCGCAGGCTGCGCAGGCTGGCCGTGAACGGCGCGGCCAGGCCCTCCACCCGCACCGCGCAGTGCGCGCCGATGGCGAACCCCGCACGCAGGCTGGCCGGTACGTAGACGCGGGCGTAGGGCTGCTTGCCGGCGAGCAGCACCACCAGCGTGGCGCCGAGCGGCGGCTGGTCACCGAGTTTGAACGGCAGCGCGTCGACCCGCCCGTCGCGCGGCGCGCGCACCGACAGGCGTTCGCGCTTGAGCTGCAGCGACTGCACTTCGGCCTGTGCTGCCGCCAGCGCGGCCGCGGCCTGGTCGATATCCTCCGGCCGCGTGCCGTGCAGCAACTCCTCCAGCCTGGCCCGCGCCGAGCGTTCCGCGGCGTCTGCGCCGCGGGCATCGGCTTCGGCCTGGTCGAAGGTCTTCTGCGTGGCTACCCCTTCGCTGCGCAGGCGCGCGGCGCGTTCACGCTCGGCGCGGGCATTGCCGGCCGTGGCCGCCGTCTGCGCCAATTCGCCGCGCGCGGCGTCTACCACTTCGGCGCGCGCCCCATGACGCTGCTCGGCAAGCTGCGCCTGTGCCTGTTGTGCCTGCGCCTGGGCGCGCGCGAGGTCAGCATCGGTCCGGCGCGGGTCGAGTTCCAGGATGGCGTCGCCGGCATGCACCGTGTCGCCTTCCGCGACCGCAATGCGCACAATCGGCTCCGAGGCTTCGGCGGCCACGCTGACCCGGTCCCATTCCAGCGTGCCGAGCAGCTGTGAGCCCGGCTTGCCGCCGCAGCCCGCCACCAGCACCAGGATGGTGACGGCGAGGCTAGCGCGGCGCGGCATCGGCTCTCAGCAAAGCGCCCGATAGCCGTTCGTTCCGCGCGCCGCGCGCATGGCCCGTCCAGCCCTTGCTGCGGCGCCTGGCTTGATAGTGCGGTCCGGTGTTGACCATGGCCACACACTAAATTAAACAGAGAATTAAATACAATCGAGGAAGAATGGCTCCTGCCGAAGAATTGGCTGGAAAGAGTCTTGGGGAGAAAAGATGCAACTCCTGGTCATTAGCCGGCGCGAGGTCGAGCAGCATCTTGGTTTGAACAAGGCCATCGAACTGGTGGAGGCGTCCATGCGCGCGCTGTCCAGCGGCGAATCGCGGCTGCTGCCGCGGCGCATCCTGGCCTTGCCCGGTTCGGCGGGCCTGATGGGCGACATGCCGGGCGCGCTCGGCGCCGGTGCGGCCTTCGGCATGAAGTGCATCGCGGTGTTTCCTTCCGCGCAAACCGGGCGGCCCTCGCATCGCGGCGCGGTGCTGATCTTCGAGCCGGGGACCGGTGAACCGGTGGCCCTGATCGAAGCCGGTGCGCTGACGGCGGTGCGCACCGCGGCGGCCACGGCCTTTGCCACGCGCTGCCTGGCGCGGCCCGACATTCGTACCTTGGGGATCTTCGGCGCAGGCGAGCAGGCGCGGTGGCATATACCGGCGCTGCTCGCGGTGCGGGATTTCCAGCGGGTGACGATCTGGGCGCGCCGGCCGGAGGCAGCCCAAACGCTGGCTGCCGCGATCCAGGCCAGCGCCTCGGTCACGGTGGAGGTCACGGCGGACCCAGCGGCGGCTGCGAACAGCGACGTCATCTGCACCCTCACCGCGGCGCCGGAGCCGATCCTGCGCGGCGCCTGGCTGCGTCCCGGCACCCACGTCAACCTGGTCGGCTCCAGCACCGCCGCCACCTGCGAGGCGGACGAGGAGCTGGTCGCCAGGTCCCGCTACTTCGTGGACTCGGTAGAGTCGGCGCGGCTGCAGGCAGCGGAGTTCCTCCGCGCCCGGGCCAGCGGCGCGGTGGGCGAGGCGCATCTGCTGGGCGAGATCGGGGCGGTGGCGAACGGCGCGATTGCCGGGCGCCTGGCGGACAGCGATATCACGCTCTACAAATCCCTGGGCGTCATCGTCCAGGACCTGGCCTGCGGCTGGTATCTTTACCAGCAGGGAAAGGACCAGGGATTTGGGACAACGGTAGAATTCTGAACCAAAGATAAAAAAGGGAGTGCGATACGATGAACTGCGATCCTGCGCGGCAGTTCAAGCCGGCCACCGCCCGGCTGCCGCTCGACCGGCGCGGCTTTCTGCTGGCGGCCGGCGCAAGCCTGCTGAGCGCATCCCTTGCCGGGCGCAGGGCGTTCGCCGCAGAGGGCTTTCCGGCGGCGGCCTATTCAGGTGCCACCGTCATCGACGCGCTCGGCGGTCCCGGTGAGTACGATGCGCAGGACAATACGCCGCTCAGCGCCAAGGCGCTGGACGATGTGCGCGCCTCGGGCCTGACCGCGGTGAACCTGACCGTCAGCGGCGTAGGCAGCTACGCCAAAGACTACGACGCCACCGTCCGCAACATCGCCTACTGGAACGGGCAGATCGCGGCGCATCCGGAGCGCCTGCTGCTGGTGCGCGGCACGGCCGACCTGACCGAGGCCAAGCGCAGCGGCCGCCTCGGCATCATCTACGGCTTCCAGGACGCGACACCCATCGCCGAGAACCTGGACCGCGTGGAGATGTTCGAGCAACTCGGCCTGCGCATCTTCCAGCTCACCTACAACCGCCGCAACCTCATCGGCGACGGCTGCATGGAGCCGGGCAACGCCGGGCTAAGCACCTTCGGCGAGGCCCTGGTGGAGCGGCTCAACCAGCGCAAGCTGCTGGTCGACCTGTCCCACGCCGGCGAGCGCACCACGCGCGAGGCGATCCTGGCCTCCAAGGTGCCGGTGGCGATCAGCCACACCGGCTGCGCCGCCCTGGCACCGCTGCCGCGCAACAAGACCGATGCCGAGCTCAAGCTGCTGGCCGATCACGGCGGCGTGGCGGGCATCTACCTGATGCCCTTCCTGCGCAGCGAAGGCCAGCCTATGGCGGAGGACCTGATCGCCCATCTCGAGCATGCGCTGAAGGTCTGCGGCGAAGACCATGTCGGCATCGGCACCGACGGCGTGATCTCGCCGGTGCAGTTCGACGAGGCCTTCCGCAAGAAATTCGCCGACGAGGTAGCCGAGCGCCGCGCCCGCGGCGTCTCCGCCCCTGGCGAGCGCCCGGACGTCTACACCTTCCTGCCCGACCTCAACAGCGCCGACCGCTTCGCCCGCATCGCCGACCTGCTGTCCAGGCGCGGCCATTCCACCGACCGCATCCTCAAGCTCCTGGGCGGCAATTTCGCCCGCCTGTTCGGCACCGCCTGGAACGGCTGAGCGCAGCCGCTCAATTCGCGGCGAGCACCGGCGCGGCAGGCGTGCGCCGCAGTTGCCACAGGCACAGGGCGCGCCCCAGGAACACGCCGCTGAGCACTCCATAGGCCGCGCTGGCCGCCGCCGCGAACAGCGCGTCGTCGTGCAGCCGCGGGTGCAGCGCCAGCTGCACCCCCACGCCGTACTTCACCAGGAAAATCAGCACGACCAGCAGCAGCGGCACCCGGCTGCCGGGAAGCTCGTAGCTGCGGGTGTCAGGCCGATACAAGGCGCCTTTAGCGGCGCCCTGCCGCTGCGTGGCAAAGGCCGACAGCGCCATGCCGCAACCCCAGCACAGCAGGGCATCCGCCTGCGCGCCGAAACTGGATACCACTCCGGCCAGGGACAGCGTGGCAAACAGGCTGGGCAGGATCGCAATGCGCCATTGCCCCACGCGTTGCGGCTTGGTCAGCGCGTAACCGCGCCAAAGGGCCAAGGCGAGTACCAGCCAGACCCAGGAGGGCGTGTGCAGCAGAATTTGGGTCAGCATGTGCGTTCTCTTGCTTGAGTGAAAATACGCGGTACGGCCGTCAGAAGCTCAGCCCCGGCAGCGGCGCCGCGCCGAAGACCTTCCGGTGCAGCAACAGCAGTGCGGCCCACAGCAGCAGCGCCAGCAGCGGCAGCAGCCAGCCGATCTCGGCGGCGCTGAAGCGGTTGCGCCGGGCCAGGATCGCGCCGAACGGCAGGATCGAGGTGGCGGCGGCAAAGCCGGCCCAGGCCTGCGGCTTGCGCCGTGCCGCCTTGGCGTCGATGGAGGGCATGCCGGCCAGGGCGGTGAGCAGGAAGGTGCCGAAAAACACGCAGGCGGCAAGCTCGCCATTGCCGGCGATGTGCACCACGGCCCACAGCGCGAACGACCACAGCATCGGATGGCGCGTCACGCGCAGGATGCCCCGCGCTGCATCGCGCCGGGTGCCGGCGTCCTCGGGCTTGAGGCTGACCGTGGCGAACGAGGCAAGCAGCAGATACAGCGCCGGCAGCATCAGCGCGGCCAGCAGCCAGCGCAGCTCCCGCGGTGCGTACCAGAGTGTACTTCGCGGCGCATGGAGGTAGGCATACACCAGGAAGCCGAACGCGGCGATGGATGCGGCGGAAAACAGTCCGCGGAAGCCCTGTTCGCCGAGCCTGCCGGCCAGGACGCCGCGCAGCGCGCTGCCGGCCACCCCGATATGCAGGCCAAGCCACAGAACCGCGGCCAGGATCAGATTACCCATGTGGGATCGCTCCCCGTTCAAGCCCCAGCGCGGGGCGCCGCCTGCGATTGTAGACGCGCCCCCGCGGCGGTCCCACGCCCGGCGAAGCGCTTGCGGTGCCGCTGATTGAGGCGAAAGGCGGCGGCGAGCGACACCGCCAGCGGTCCGTACCAGGCCAGGTGCAGGTGCTGCACTTGCGCGCCCAGGTCCGGCGGCAGCACGCGCAGCAGGCCGATGCCGAGGAAGGCGACATGGGTGGCCACGCCGTTGCCGATCATGGCGGTGAAGTGCTCGCGCAGCCACCAGCCGGCCGGCGGCGTGCGCAGACGCAGCAGGTACAGCATGCGTAGCGACAGCGCCGCGCTCAGCAGCCCGAACACGCCCGGCAGCGGCTGCCGCGCCCAGACACCAATCCCGGCCGTGAACAGTCCGCCGGCCAGCAGCAGCCCGGCGAGCACCGGGTAGATGCCGCCGCGGAAGGCCTCGAAATCCTGCTTGCGGCGGATGGCGCGCGGTGCCACCAGCACGCTGGTCGAAACCAGCAGCAGCAGATCGAGAAAAAACACGCCGCTGACCGTTCTCCCGGTCCAGAACATGGGCAGCACCAGCGGCACCGCCGTCAGCAGGATGGCGGCCATCGCGCCCAGGTAGATGCGGCCGGCGGCGCGGTGTGGCCCGCTGCCCTTGCGCGCCAGCGCGGCGATCCAGAAGCACAGTAGCGCCGCGGCGCCGACCGCGGTATGAAGCGCCAGGACGATTCCGTGCATGTTGCCGCTCCCGATAGGTTTGCTTGCAGAGGCGGCCATTGTTGCGGCGGCCGCGCCAGCCCGGCAGGTGACATATGGCACGGGCCGGGGGTGACATAACTCACCTCCGGGGCCTTGGGCGGCTCACCTATACTGCGGCGATGGAACAGGCCCTGCCGCCGCCGCAACAGAGTCATTGGAGCGCCCCCCGGGCGCCCCTGAGCATCGCCGTCTACGTCACCTGGGGCACGATTGCCGTGCAGCCCTGGATCGACTGGAGCCGGGGCCGGCTGCACTGGTCGGCCTTCACCCTGGCCGGACTGGCGGCCATGTTCGCGGTGATGATTCTTTATCTGGTGCGCGCGCGCTGCCGTCCGGGCGGGGACCGCGCCCTCCGGCGCATACGGCTGCTGACGCTGTTGCAGATTCCCACCGCGCTGCTGGCCTGCTGGGCCTTCGACGGTTCCATGTCGATCCTGCTGATCATCGTCGCCGGCCAGGTCGGCGCCCTGTATCCGCCGCGCCAGACCATGGCCGTGATGCTCGCCGCCAATGTGCCGCTGCTGCTGATCCTGCAGCAGCGCTGGGGCTGGAGCGACGCCGCGGTGTCGATGCTGTCCTTCGGCGCGTTCCAGACCTTCGCGGCGCTGATGACGGCCTACGCCAGCAATGCCGAGGAAGCCCGCGACGCGGTGATGCAGATCAACGCCGAACTGATGGCCACTCGCCGCCTGCTGCTGGAAAGCGCGCGCAGCGAGGAGCGCCTGCGCCTGTCGCGCGAACTGCACGACGTGGTAGGCCACAAGCTCACCGCGCTCAAGCTGCAGCTGCGCGCATACAAACCGGCCGCTGCCGATCCGACGATAGCTGCCTGTGAGCGCCTCGCCGACGAGCTGCTGACCGACGTGCGCGGCGTGGTCAGCGCCCTGCGCGAGCACGACGGCATCGACCTGCAGCAGGCGCTGTCGGCGCTGGTGCCGGCGGTGCCGCACCCGCAGGTGCGGCTGGACCTCGCGCCCGGCGCCCGCGCCGCCGGGCTGGCCCAG
>CAJCJI010000099.1 GCA_903970595.1 Verrucomicrobiota bacterium | reverse complement strand
CAGGCGCGCCGCCACCGTCGCTTCGCCGCCGTGGGCGCGGTCGGCCATAACGCCGATGCTGCAGCCCGCGTCGAGCGCTTCGCGCAGCGCCAGCACCAGTTCCGGCCCGCGCTGCGCGGCGTCGATGATGGACGCGGCGAATTGCGGATTCAGCCGCTCCAGCAGGCCGGTCAGCAGCGGACCCTGGCCGCGGTCGAGCACGATGCGCAGCGGAATGTCGTGGCCGCTTTGTCCGAGCTCGCGCAGCACCTCGAAGCTGCCCAGGTGCGAGACCAGCATCAGGCAGCCGCCGGCGCTGCGCGCCTGGGCCACTTCCGGCGGCAGCTGTACCCGCACCTTCAGCTGACGGCCGCGCCCGCACAGGATCAGCAGGCGGTCGAGCGTGCACACCGCGAAGCAATGAAAGTGCCGCAGCCGCTCGCCCGGACGCGGCGCGCGCCCCAGAACGCGCCGCAGGTAATCATGCGAAGCCCGGCGCGCCGAGCGCCCGGTGAGCAGGAAAAATGCGGCGATCGGCCACAGCAGCAGGCGGGTGAAGCCGCGGCCCAGGTGGATCGCGATCCACACCAGCAGGCCCAGCCAGAACGCCGAACTGCGCTCCGGCTGGAGCTTCCAGGCGCCGGCTGGACTAGGCGATGCCGGCATCACGCCGCCGCCGTAAACAGCAGCTGCCCCTGCGCGGCGATGCCGCCGGCGGTCTCGCAGCTGAAGCGCAGCGCGCCGCCGGCGGCGCCGCTGAACGACACCCGCACCGTCTCGCCCGGCCGCACCGGGCGCATGAATTTCGCCGACTTCACTTCGCGCGGCGGCCCCAGCTCCGGCCGCCGCTGCCGCAACACGGCGCAGCTCAACTCCAGCAGCAGCACCGCCGGGACAATCGGCTCGCCCGGGAAATGGCCCGGCAGGCAGGGATGGTCCGGCGCCACGGTGAACTCGCCGGACCAGGTCTGCTGCGCTCCTGTCTGTTCGGCGCTCATCGCCGCAGCAGGTCCCGCAAGGCCGCCAGCGGCAGCTTGCCCAACTCATTGCGCGGCAGGCGCGGCACCAGGCGCAGCGGGCGCGGCAGGAAGGCCGGGTCCACGCTCAGCCGCAGCGACTCGACGATCTGCCCTTCGCTGAGCGCCGGCGCCACCACCAGGGCGGCGGGGCGGACCACGGCGGCGCCTGCCGGCTCGGGCAGGAATACGACACAGTCCTCCACGCCGGAAATCTCCTGCAGCTTGTGCTGCAGCTCCGCCAGGGACATGCGCTTGCCGGCGACCTTGAGCATGTCGGCGCTGCGCCCGAGCAGACGCAGTCGGCCATCCGCGCCGGCTTCGACCCGGTCGGCCAGACGGATCGGCGGCCCCAGGTGCGGCGCGGTGAGGATGGCGCCGTCGTCCCCATCCGCGCGCAGGCTCAGGCCCGGCAGCGGTTCCCACCAGTCGCCGGCCGTGGTGCGCCGCGTCGCCACCGCGCCGGATTCGGTCGAGCCGTAGATTTCGTGCACCGGCGCCCGCAGCCGGTCCTCCGCGGCGGCCGCCAGTTCCAGGGACAAGGGCGCGGTGGCGGAGACGATGGCGGCGATCGGCGGCAGCCGCAGCGCCGCCTGCACCAGGGCCTGCAGATGCACCGGCGTGGTGATCAGCAGCCGCGGCGCGTCAATCCCGGCGAGCACCGCGCTCAGGTCCTGCGGGAAAAACGGCCGCGCGCAATGGGTCGCCGCCCCGCCGGCAAGCGCCGCCATCACCGTGGTTTCCAGGCCGTAGGTGTGCTGCGGCGGCACGGTCGCGGCGATGTGGCTGCCGTCGAAGCCCAGCCGCCGCGACAGCAGCCCGGCATGGCTTACCAGGCCGCCCCAGGTCTTGGCATGCGGCAGCGGCTCGCCGGTGCTGCCGGAAGTGAACGGCACGGCCGCGACCTGTTCGGCGGCGATGTCCGGCGGCGCGCCGGCCCAGTCGGCGCAGTCCAGGTCCAGGGGCACGGTGAAGCTATCGGTATCGCCGGGCGCATCGTTCAGCACATAGCTGCCGGGATAGCGGGCACGGACGGCACTGACCGTGCCGGGCGCCTTGTTGGACGGCAGCAAACTGGCCTGGCCGCGCAGCAGCGCGGCGGCGAAGCCGAGCAGGAAGACCTGACGCGATTCGCACAGGTTGAGGACGAAGTCCGCCTGCGGCAGCGCGCGGGCCAGGGCCATGGCCTGCCCGAGGAAGCGGGCCTGGCTCAGCGGACCCCGCGCCGAAAGCAGCAGGGGCGCCTGCGGCCGGTAGCCGCCGATGAGGGGCAGTGGACTCAATGCGGGCGGTAGCTCGACACGCTGCGCAGGAACGCGCGGAAATTCAGCGGCGTGTGCTGCGGAAAGCGCAAGCGGCGGTAGCCGTACTCGCCGACGAACAGCGCCGCCAGCAGGGCATAGCTGACGAAGTTGGCGAACACCGACCAGGCCTGCGGCGACCACAGCAGCAGCAGGCCCAGCGTCACCAGCAGGATCAGCACCAGCATCAGCGACCAGACCCAGGTCACCGAGCGCGTGTAGCGGACCTGCTCCGGCGACAGCGGGCCGCCGATCGACTGGGCGATGCGCGTAATCAGCGGTACGCGCCCGGGCAGCAGGCTCGGGGCGAACGCCGACAGCACCAGCGCCGGGATCACGATGGACGGCAGGTACAGTGTATAGGCGCCGTCGCCCAGCTGGATCAGCAGCAGGTCGGCAGCGGCGCACAAGGCCAGACCCAGCCAGGCCAGGAGCCGGCCGCGGCGCAGCGGCGCATACAAAAAGCCGGCGCAGGCGCAGCTCACCGCCAGGCACTGCAGCCAGGGCCGCTGGAACGCCACCGCCAGGTGGGTCAGCAGCGGGTAGGCCAGAAACAGCACGACTTGCATCGGCGCGCGCCCGGCAGCGGCACTCAGCCCGGACCAGCGCCGGCCGGCGCCGCGTGCTGCCGCACGTAGTCGTGCAGCGCGCGCAGGGAGGCAAAAGCGCTGCGCGTGTCCTCGTCCTCGGAGCGCAGCACCACGCCGTACTTCTGCTGCAGGGCCAGGGCGATCTCCAGCGCGTCGATCGAGTCCAGGCCCCAGCCGCCGTTCTTCTCGCTGAACAGCGGCGCAAGCGGATCGATGGCGGCGGCATCGCGTCCTTCCAGATTCAAGACTTCGATCAGCAGGGCGGCGAGTTCGCGCTCTGCCGCCGTGGTGGCGGATCCCTCGACAGACATCGATGATTTTCCTGAAAAATCCTGGTTTCGGCCAGGGTTCCGGCGGCCGCGGCGCGGCCCCGGTGGTACTGCAACAGCCTTGCGGATGCTATCGTAACCCAGCTCTGGGGGGAGACTGGGCGGGGGGCGGACCCGGCCGTTGATCAAATGCCCCAGGCGAGTGTCCGAAACTGATGCGGGTTGGGGGCTCCGGCCAAGCCGCCGGAGTGACGAAATTCGATGAAGCTGCGGGAGACCATCGGCTGCAACTGGCTGGACTATGGCTGGCGCCTGTTCGGCACCGGCCTGTCGTTCGCCTGTTTCGGGGTTGGCGGCATCCTCCTGAGCCTGAGCCTGTTTCCGCTGATCCGCCTGCTGTCGCCCGACAAGGACACCACCCGGCGCCGCGTGCAGCGCGCTATGCAAGCCATCTTTCGCATGTTTGTATGGCAGATGACGACGCTGGGCGTGATCAGCTACGAGGTCAGCGGCCGCGAGCGCCTCGCCGGCCGGGGGCAGCTGATCGTCGCCAACCACCCCAGCCTGATCGACGTGGTACTGCTGATCGCCCTGCTGCCGGAAGTGGACTGCATCGTCAAGCAGGCCTTGTGGCGCAACCCGTTCCTGCGCGGGCCGGTAGCCTGGGCCGACTACATCCCCAACAGCGGCTCGGCCGAGGAACTGGTGGCTTCCGCCGCCGCCAGGCTGCGCGCCGGCCGTTCCCTGATCGTGTTTCCGGAAGGCACCCGCAGCGTACCGGGACAGCCGCTGCGGATGCAGCGCGGCGCGGCGCGCATCGCGCTGGCCGCGGCCGCCCCGGTGCTGCCGGTGACCATCGACTGCAACCCGCTGATGCTGAGCAAGCACCAGCCCTGGTACCGCGTTCCGCCCCGTCCGGGGCACTGGCGCCTGCTGGTCGGCGATCCGCTGCCCGCCGCACGCTTCAACGGCGAGCCCGAAGCCCTCGCCGCGCGGCACCTGACTGAATTCCTGCTGGAGTATTTTTCGCGGTCGGCAAACGGCCTGCCGCAAGCGGCGCCGGCGCAGGCTGCGCCGCTGACGCCAAACTGTACAATGCCCTAGAGCGGCGCTGCGCCGATGCCGCATCCGCCCTTCGCCGGGCCTTACACACCAATGTTGGATTTGAGCAGCCGATTGAGTCATATGGATAGCAAAGAGGAAATCCACAAGCGCCTGAGCCAAGTGCTGGTTGAACTGTTCGAGATCGACCCGGCGAAGATCACCCCGGAGGCGAACCTGTACCAGGACCTGGGGATCGACAGCATCGACGCCATCGATCTGCTGCTGCGGCTGAAGGAGATAACCGGCCGCAAAATCCAGCCGGAGACCTTCAAGAACGTCAGGACCGTCGGCGATGTCACCAATGCGATTCACGCCCTGGACCTGAGCGGCGCCGCCATCGGCTCCTGAACCCCCGATGGCGCCCCCCGGATCCGGTCCAGCCGGTACCGGCCCTCAACCGCCGCAACCCCAAGGCCGCGTGAACCCCGCCATCGTCGTCCCCTTCTACAACCACGAGCGCGCCATCGCCGCCACCGTGGCCGGCCTGCGCCCCTACCGCCTGCACTGCTGGATCGTGGACGACGGCAGCGACCCGCGCTGCCGCCCGGTACTCGAACAACTCGAACGGCTCGAAGGCGCCTGGCTGAAGGTGCTGTACCAGGCGCCGAACCGCGGCAAGGGCCATGCGGTGATGAGCGGCATGCGGGCCGCGGCCGCCGCAGGACACAGCCACTGCGTGCAGATCGACGCCGACGGCCAGCATGACGCGGGCCAGCTGCAACTGCTGCTGGACCAGGCGCAGCGGCACCCGGCGGCGGTGATCACCGGCGTTCCGCGTTACGACGCCTCGGTACCCAAAGGCAGGCTCTACGGCCGTTACCTGACCCACCTGTGGGTATGGATCAACACCCTGTCCTTCGAAATCCGCGACTCCATGTGCGGCTTCCGGGTTTATCCGGTGGAGCCGGCGCTGCGGGTCTGGGACGAGCAGCGGGTGGGCCGGCGCATGCAGTTCGACACCGAGATCCTGGTGCGACTGTTCTGGCAGGGCACGCGCGTGGTCAGCGTGCCGGTGAGCGTCACCTATCCGCGCGACGGGGTCTCGCATTTCGATCTGTGGCGCGACAACCTGCGCATCGCGGGCATGCACGCACGCCTGTTCTTCGGCATGCTGCGGCGGCTGCCGCAGCTGCTGGCGCTGCGCCTGCATGCACAGGAACAGCCATGAAGCGCAGCGCCGAGGTGTTGATCCAGGTGCCGTTCCACGACGTGGACCTGGTGGGGATCGTCTGGCACGGCCACTACGCCAAGTATTTCGAGGTGGCGCGCTGCGCCCTGCTCGAAACCTTCGACTACAACTACGACCGCATGCTGATCAGCGGCTACGCCTGGCCGGTGATCGACTTGCACCTGCGCTACGTCAAGCCGGCGCAGTTCGGGCAGAAGATCCTGGTGCGGGCGACGCTGCTGGAATGGGAGAACCGCCTGCGCATCGGCTACCAGGTGACGGACCAGGCCAGCGGCGAACGCCTGACCCGGGGCGAGTCGGTGCAGGTGGCCGTGAGCATCGCCACGCGCGAGATGTGCCTGGTGTCGCCGGACGTGCTGTTCGAGCGGCTCGGCGAGCCCAAGCC
>CAJCJI010000098.1 GCA_903970595.1 Verrucomicrobiota bacterium | reverse complement strand
CTGGTGCCTGGGCGAGCCGCCGGTCCCGCCGGAGGGGCGCATGCTGTATCAGCGGGACTTGCTCCACCAAACGGATGCATCCACGCGGACCTACATCGTCCAGGACGAACTCTCGGCGGAGGCGATGATCAGGCGCGGCGTGCTGGCCACCACCTGCGGCGAGGGCATCGCGGCATCCGCCGCGGATTGGACTCCGCTGCGGGGCCGCCCGGTGCGCATCTGGCCCAGCCATGACGGGGCTGGCAAACGCTTCGCCGCGGACTTGATGCCGCGCCTCGCCGCGCTCGGCTGCATCATCGAATTGATCGACCTTGCCCGCCTCGGCCTGGCCCTTGGCCACGGCCCGCGCGATTGGTGCGAGCTGTACCCAAGCGCCAAAGCCGAGCAGATCCACGCTCTGCCCGGGCAGCCCTGGTCTCCGCCACGCGCCCCCGCCGCCGCTGCGGCGGCCTCGGAATGCTCCCTCGTCACCCTGCGCGCCTCGGACGTCGCCGCCAAATCGCTGCGCTGGCTCTGGCCCGGCCGCATCGCCCTGGGCAAGCTCACCCTCATCGCCGGTGATCCCGGCCTGGGCAAGAGCGTGCTCACCGCGGAGCTTGCCGCCCGGGTCAGCCGCGGCCAGTGCTGGCCGGCGGACCGCTCCGCCTGTCCGCACGGAGAAGCCCTGCTTATCTCCGGCGAGGACCAGGCGGCAGACACCATCCGCCCGCGCCTGGAAGCCGCCGGCGCGGACCTCGCGCGCATCCACATCGTCAGCGCCGTGAGCGTGCCGGGCGCGGGGCAGGGCGCGCGCGCCCTCAGCCTGCACACCGACCAGCAGGCCCTGGCCGCCTTCCTCGCCGCCCACCCCCAGGTCCGCCTGGTCTGTATTGACCCCATCTCCGCCTATCTCGGCGCCACGGACGCCAACCGCAACGCCGACGTGCGCGCCCTGCTCCAACCCCTGTCCGCCCTGGCCGAGCGGACCGATGTCGCCATCGTCGCCATCTCCCACCTCACCAAGTCCGGCGGCTCCGCCCTGCACCGCGTCAGCGGCAGCCTGGCCTTCGTCGCCGCCGCCCGCGCCAGCTACATCATCGCCAGGGACCGGGCAGACCCGCAGCGCCGCCTGATCCTCCCCAGCAAGAACAACCTCGGCCAGGATGCTTCAGGCATCGCCTATCGCATCGTCAGCGCACCCAACGGCGCCGCCTGCATCGAGTGGGAATCCAGGCCCGTCGCAGTCTCCGCCGACGAAGCGCTCAGCGCCGGCAGCGATGCCCAGCGCCACGAGCGCTCGGAAGCCGCCGAATGGCTGTCCGAAGTCCTGGCCGAAGGCCCCATCCCCGCCAAGCAGCTCCGCCAGGAAGCCGCCCGCGCCGGCATCGCCTGGCACACCCTGCACCGCGTCCGCCAATCCGCCGGCGCCATCTCCCGCCGCATAGGCTTCGGCCGCGAAGCCACCTATGTCTGGCAAATGCAGAAGGATGCCGCCAACCCGCACGCGCCGTAGAGCATTCTTCTTTATAAGTGCATCAGTGCATCGATGTCCCCTCCCCCGCTTGCGGGGGAGGGGTAGGGGAGAGGGGCTTTTCAGACAAGTACAAAGTCGCGCCGAGGTAGGCAAAGACGAACATGCACCGCAGCCACGAACCTCCGCGAACATTCCCGGACATTAACAACCTCAAGTGTCCCCGGCGGACCTCCCCGGACATTCGATTTTCATTTTCACGCATGCGTAACACCACCAAAAAGCTGTTACGCATGTAACGCATGGTGAAAATCTGTCACGCATGGGGAGCCAGGCTGATGTTTAGCTCGGAAGCCACGAACTAAAAAGCCCTGCTTCAAGCAAAGCCAAAGCGCCCTTCCAACCGGCCTGTTCCCCGCCATCCCTGGCGCGACCTCGGCACCTCCGGGAAAGCCCGGCCCGGCCATCCTTGGCCGGGCGTTCGGGATCGCAGCGAATGCCATTTAGGCATTCGCAAAACGCGATCCCTCACCCCTCCACAATCGCCGTCACCCCCATCCCCCCCGCGGTGCAGATCGAGATCAGCCCGCGGCCGCCGCCGTTTTCGGCGATGATCTTGGCCAGGGTGGCGAGGATGCGGCCGCCGGTGGCGGCGAAGGGGTGGCCCAGGGCCAGGCTGCTGCCGTGGATGTTGAGCTTGGCGCGGTCGATGCTGCCGAGCGGCTTGCTCAGGCCCAGGCGGTCCTTGCAGAACTTGGGGTCTTCCCAGGCCTTGAGGGTGCACAGCACCTGCGCGGCAAAGGCTTCGTGGATCTCGTAGAAGTCGAAGTCCTGCAGCTTCAGGCCGTTGCGCTCCAGCATGCGCGGCACCGCGTAGGAGGGGGCCATCAGCAGGCCTTCCTTGCGCTCGAAAAAGTCCACGGCGGCGGTCTCGTAGCTGGTGAGGAAGGCCAGGGTCTTGAGCCCGCGCGCCTTGGCCCAGTCCTCGGAGGCCAGCAGCACGGCGGAGGCGCCGTCGGTCAGCGGCGTGCTGTTGGCAGCGGTCAGGGTGCCGTTGAGCTTGTCGAAGGCGGGCTTGAGCTTGGCCAGCTTCTCCAGGGTGGAATCGCCGCGCAGGTTGTTGTCGCGCTCCAGTCCGGCATAGGGCACGATCATGTCGGCGAAGAAGCCGTTGTCGTAGGCCAGCGCCGCCTTCTGGTGGGATTCCAGCGCCAGCTGGTCCTGCGCCTCGCGCGGGATCTGCCATTCCTTGGCCATGATCTCGGTGTGCTGGCCCATGGAGAGCTTGGTGCGCGGCTCGTTTACGGCCGGGATCAGCGGGACCAGGTCCTTGGGCCGCAGCTTGGCCAGCGCGGCGAATTTCTGGCCGCTGGTCTTGGCGCGGTTGGTTTCCAGCAGGATCTTGCGCAGCCCCTCGCTGACCCCGATCGGCGCGTCGGAGGCGGTGTCGACGCCGCCGGCGATGCCGCACTCGATCTGGCCCAGCGCGATCTTGCTGCCCACGGTGATGGCGGTTTCCAGGCTGGTGCCGCAGGCCTGCTGCAGGTCGTAGGCCGGCGTGGTCAGCGCCAGGCCGCAGGACAGGGTGCTTTCGCGGGTCAGGTTGAAGTCGCGCGAATGCTTAAGCACTGCGCCGGCGGCCACCTCGCCGAGCCGCTCGCCGTGCAGCTGGAACTTGTCCACCACGCCCTTGAGCGCGGCGGTCAGCATGTCCTGGTTGCTGCGTGTGGCGTAGGCGGTGTTCTGGCGGGCGAAGGGAATGCGCGCGCCGCCGAGGATGGCAACTTTACGGCCATAGGGTTTCATCGGCTTTAGCTCCGGGCTGAAAGGTTTGGCCGGATTCTAGCGTTTGAGCGTGACCGGCGCTGCCGCGCCGGTCCGCTGTGTTCCCGAGGCTGGCCCGCCGGGGCCGAAAGCGCCGCTACTTGGACAGCAGATTGACCACGCTGGTGACGTCGTCGTTGAAGTAAATCAGCTGGTTGTTGTCGGTGTCCACGGTCGCGACGATGCCGAACAGCGCGCCCGGCATGCCGGAGGTGTCGAGCTGCACCGGGCTGCCGACAAAGCCCAGCGCCGGGGAGATTTCAAACGCCAGGTTCGGGACCGCGGGATTGTTGATGTCGCCGTTGCCGACGATCAGGTCGCCGTCGCTGAGCAGGGCGGCGCTGATCGGGGCATTGAACTGCCCGCCGCTGGCGATGACCCTGGCCGAGGCGGCAGAGGGACCGGTAAAGCTCGGCACCGGGGTGGGCGTGGCGGCGCTGCAGCCGCCGTCGACCACCACCCCGTCCTGGCCGATGGCGGAGATATTGGCCAGGGCCACCACGCTATAGGAACTGGTGTCGACCACATAGAGTGTGTCGATCGAGGCATCGTAGGTCAGGCCGGACGGCGCGAAGATCGCGCCGGGAGTGCCGCTGCCGCAAAAGCCGGTGACAATTTCGGTGAAGCCGGCCAGGGTATCGCCCGCGGCGCCCTCGTTGAGGGTAATGCGATCGATTGCGCCGCCTACGTTGGATACGTAGAGCGCGGGCAGGGGCTGCGCGGCGTTCGCCGGTACATAAGCCTCACCCCAGGGCTGCGAGAAGGTTTGGGCGGCGAACGGGTTGTTGACGGTGCCGTCCGCCGCGACCAGCGGGTTCAGGTTGGCGCTGTAGGCCGAGGCGGAAATGCTGTCGTCCGGCAGCATGGCCAGGGCGTTGCAGCCGGCCAGCTGCGCCGAGTTGGCAATGGTGTAGGGGTTTCCGCCTGGATTCGCGGCCGCGCTGGGATGCAGGCCGACGATGTTGGTGCCGCTGCCCTGTGCGCCGCTGCCGTTCGGGCCGTTGTTGAAGTTGCAGGCGATCAGGTCGCCCTGGGTGATCAGGCCCGCGGTGGCGGGCGCCAGCGCCAGGCCGTAGGGATTGCCGCCCCCGGCGACGGGGTCCGAGGTGCTGCCGATGGCGGTGATGGTCGAGGGCGACAGCGTGCTCAGGATATTGGGATTGACGGTCACGGCCGGGCTGGTGGCCACGGTGGTGCCGCCCGGGCCGCTGCAGCTGAGCGAATAGCTCACGCTGCCGGTGGCGGTCGGCGCCACGCTGGCGCTGCCCATCAGGGCCTGGCTGCCGCTGAAGCTGCCGCCGCCGGAGGTGGTGGAGGCGGTGCAGGCGCTGGCGTTGGAAGCGGTCCAGGACAGGGCCAGGCTCTGGCCCAGGTTGATCGTCGATGCGCTGGCCGGGCTGGTGAACTGCACGGTCGGCGCCGGACCGGAATTGTTGTTGTTGCCGCAGGCGCAAAGCATGCCGGCGGCAAGCGCCGGCAGCAGGACCCGCGTGAAAAGACGACCGTTCATGATGCGCTCCTGGCAAGTCCGGGAAGGTGGGCTCGAACGGTGGGTGCCGGAACAGCCGGCAAAGGTTGCGGGCGACGACCGCGCATTGCCAAAGCGGTTGCCGCCGTGCTGATAATTGCCGCCTTTGAGGCGGGGGCACGGCACTGATGCGAGGCCTGATCGGCTGCGGCTGGCGTGATTGCGGCAGGGCGCTGCCGCTGCTGGCGTTCGCCGCAAGCGCGGCCCATGCCGAGGGCTGGGGCGGCTCGCTTGGCATGAGCAGCGACTATGTCTATCGCGGCGTGACGCAGAGCGACAACCAGCCATCCGGGCAGGCCGACGTGCACTACACCGGCCGCTCCGGCTGGTTCGCGGGCGTGTCGGCCGCTAGCGCCCGGCGCGATCCGGGCCAGTCCACGTCGGCCGAAGTGGATCCCTACCTGGGCTATCAATGGCCGTTGGCGCGGGACTGGAGCGCGCGCCTGGACGCGGTGCATCACGGTTATCCCTGGAACAACGCGGGCGGGCATTACGACTACGACGAGCTGTCCGCCACCCTGGCCTACGCCGACCGCGTGTTTGCCACGCTCAGCTTTTCGCCGGACACCTCGGTGGCATCGACTTACGCATCGGTCAGCGGGCGCGCCGCGCTGGCCTACGACCTGGTGCTGCGCCAGCCTCTGCCGCACGCCTTCTCGCTCCACGCCGGAGTGGGCTACTACGACCTGCGCTGGGCGGTGAATACCGGTTACGTGTACTGGAACGGCGGGCTGGCGTATGACCTCGGCCCGGTGCAGCTGGACCTGTCCTATATCGGCACCGACGCCACGGCGCGCCGCCTGTTTTACGGGGACCTGGCCGTCAACCGCTTGGTGGCGGGCGTGCTGTGGCAGTTTTGAAGCGCTGCGCCGGGGCAACCTTTTCCCTGCAGGCGGGAACTCACCGGCAGGACAGATATCTGCCAGGAGCCCATCCGGTGCCATGCAAGCCCAAGCAATGACTTCGCCGCCGCCGGCGGCAAGAGCGGCCGACAACGAGCGCGAGCTGGCGCTGCTGCGCCTGGTGGCGCAAGGCGACCGCCAGGCTTTCGCCCGCCTCCATGCGGACTACTTCCCGCGCCTGGGGCGATTCCTGGCGCGGCTGAGCCAGCGCCAGGAGTTGGTCGAGGAAGCGATCAACGACACCTTCTGGGTGGTGTGGCAGAAGGCCGGCGACTTTCGCGGCGCCTCGCTGGTCTCCACCTGGATCATGGGCATCGCCTACCGCTGCGCGCTCAAAGCGCTGCGCCGCTCCGAGGGCGCGGCCACCGAGCCGCTCAGCGAGGACTATGAAGATCCCGGCGCTGCCGGGCTGCAGGCCGACCAGGAATTGCGCGATTGGCTCGGCAAGGGCCTGCGGCATCTGCCGCTGGAGCAGCGCACCACCCTGGAGCTGGCCTACTACATGGGACATTCCTGCGATGAGATCGCGGAAATCATGGACTGTGCCGTGGGCACGGTGAAGGCGCGCATGTTTCATGCGCGGGTCAAATTACGCAACCTGCTGCCGGCGCTTGGCGGCATGAGCGAGCGAGGCGGACGATGAACCAGTCGGACGAGGCATTTTCGATACACCGGCGCGCCTGGGACCTGATTCCCTGGGTGGTGAACGGGCGCGCCTCGGGCGAGGAGCGCCGGGTGGTGGAGCAGCACCTGACGGAGTGCGCCGATTGCCGCGAAGAGCACGCCTTCCAGTTGCGTCTGCACACGGCGATGCA